>QCEG01000002.1 GCA_003278535.1 Prochlorococcus sp. AG-355-N18 | reverse complement strand
TCTTAAGCAAACATCTCTTCCTAATCTATCTGTGCCACAAAAATGATTAAGAGAAGGAGGGGCAAAGATATCATTGCTTAACATTGAAAATGAATAGCCAAAAAAATCATTGGCTTCTAAAAATTTCATTATTAAAACAACAAGAAGATAAAAAAGTACAATTAAAAATCCAGCTTTTCTGATATTTGCGCCGACACGATTAAATGAGTTAATATTCAAGATCTTTTTTTAAAGATATAAATGAAATATACCCAATTCTTTTTAAAATAAATAGCTAAAAACTTTAATTTAAAAGAAATTACTGGTTTAATTTCAAGACTGCCATAAAAGCTTCTTGAGGGACTTCAACTTTACCCATGGCCTTCATCCTCTTTTTACCTTTGGCTTGTTTCTTTAAAAGTTTCTTTTTCCTAGAAATATCCCCTCCATAACATTTAGATAAAACATCTTTTCGCAAAGCACTTATGCTTTCACTTGCAATAATCCTGCTACCGATTGATGCTTGAATAGGTATTTTAAATTGTTGTTTTGGAATAAGTTCTTTTAATTTCTCAACTAAACTTCTGCCAATTCCATAAGCCTTATCTTTATGAACAATAGAAGTTAATGGATCTGCTCTTTCTGAATTTATTAGAACATCTAATCTAACAAGGTCATTTTTTCTATAGCCAATTAAATGATATTCCATTGATGCATAACCTTGGGTCCTGCTTTTCATTTGATCAAAGAAATCTGTAACAACTTCTGCTAATGGAATTTCATAAATCAAGGTAACTCGATCTGTTGTTATGTATTTCATATCTATAAATACTCCCCTTCTTTCCTGACATAAGCCCATTAATGTTCCATTAAATTCATTGGGAGCATAAATTTCCATTTTTACATAAGGCTCTTCTATTGATTCTCTAAGTTGTGGATCAGGAATTGTAGAAGGATTATCAATAAAGATATGTTCCTGCTGATTTAAATTAACTTTATAAATAACTGATGGTGCCGTAACGATTAGATCCAAGTCATATTCTCTTTCTAATCTTTCTTGAACAATCTCCATATGAAGAAGTCCTAGGAATCCGCACCTAAATCCGAAGCCCATTGCGCTACTAGTTTCGGGCTCATATTTTAAAGCTGCATCAGATAATTGTAGTTTTTCGAGTGATACTCTTAAATCTGGAAATTGATCAGCATCAGTCGGGAATAAGCCACAAAAAACCATAGGATTTGCTGTCTTATATCCAGGCAAAGGATCATTGGCAGGTGAATTTAAAAGAGTAATCGTATCTCCCACTCTCGCATCAGCAACTGATTTTATAGAAGCAGCTAAATAACCAACTTCGCCTGCATGTAATTCATCAACTTGCTGCTGATCAGGCGCCATTATTCCTATTTCATCTAGTTCATAATTTTTCTTACTTGCCATTAATAATATTTTTTCTCTCTTATTTAGAGACCCAGATATCACCCTAAAATAAACAATAACTCCCCTGTACGGATCATAATAAGAATCAAAAATCAGTGCCTTTGTAGGTAGTTTAATTTCATCTTGAGGAGGAGGTACTCTTCTTACGATTGCTTCCAAAATATCTTTAATACCAACTCCAGTTTTTGCTGAACAATTTATTGCGTTAGATGTATCAAGTCCAATAATTTCCTCTATTTCTTGTTTTATTTTTTCAGCATCAGCCCCTGGTAAATCAACTTTATTTAAAACAGGAATTATTTCAAGATTATTTTCTATGGCAAGATAAACATTAGCTAAGGTTTGAGCTTCTACTCCTTGACTTGCATCAACAACAAGTAAGGCGCCTTCGCAAGCTTGAAGAGATCTACTAACCTCATAAGAGAAATCAACATGCCCTGGGGTGTCTATTAAGTTCAAAACATATTCTTGGGAATCGTCAGCTTTATATTTCATCCTAGCGGCCTGTAACTTGATAGTAATTCCTCTCTCTCTTTCAAGATCCATACTGTCCAAAAATTGTTCTTGCATATCCCTTTGCTGCACAGTACCAGTATCTTGAAGCAACCTATCTGCAAGGGTAGATTTACCATGGTCAATATGAGCGATTATGCAGAAATTCCTAATTTTTGAAACCGATATATCAGTCATATAGAAAGAAAATTCTCCTCTTATTACATCTTGATTAATACTAGCTAATTAGAATTATGGATGGAAACCAAAAATGGAATTATTTCTTTTTTTAATTTCTTTTATGAAGGTACTGTAATTTTCAGAGACTAATAGTTCTGGATAAATTAAGTCATTTATTTTTTTCTGAAGATTATACTTATCGTTTAAAAATAAAACAGATTTTTCTAGAACCTCAATCATAATTGAAACCGCAGTACTTGCTCCCGGAGAGGCTCCCAACAAAGCAGATAATGATCCATCAGATGAATTTACAATTTCAGTTCCAAATTTCAAAGAACCACCACCTTCAGTTTTTTTAATTATTTGGACTCTTTGACCAGCATTCTTTAAATACCAATCAGTAGGGTTAGCTGATGGCATCATATTCTTTAAATTCTCAACTCTTGAGTTATGGTTCTTTAATGATTGTGATATTAGGTAATTAATTAAATCGTTGTTCTTGAAACCAACGTCTAACATAGAAAAAATATTATTCTTTTTAATTGAACTAAATAAGTCAAAGTATGAACTTTGTTTTAGAAATTTCGTTGTAAATCCAGCAAAAGGTCCATATAAAAGAAGTTTTTTATTATCAATCCATCTGGTGTCTAAATGAGGCACAGACATTGGTGGCGATCCAATATCAGCTTTACCATAAACTTTTGAGTTATGTTTTTCTGTTAGATCTTTTTTCTCGCAAATAAGCCATTTCCCACTAACAGGAAATCCACCATAACTTTTTGCTTCTGGAATTTTTGATTTTTGTAAATAATTAATTGTTTTTCCACCAGCACCAAGAAAAACGTAGCCAGTTCTAATTGAAGTTTTTCTACCTTCAGAACTGATTTCTAGTTCCCATTGTTTTTTATCAATTTTCTTTAAATCTACTAATTCTGTTTTGTATCTAATTTCCACATTTTTGTTTAAAGAAACTAATGACAAATACTCTTTAGTTAAAGCCTCAAAATTGATATCAGTTCCTCTACCTATTCTGGTAGCAGCAATTTGAGTAGATGGATTTCTATCTTTTGTTATTAGAGGAGCCCATGATGAAATTTCATCAAAAGATGTAGAAAATTCCATATCGATAAATTCAGGATTTTCGGTCATTTTCTGAAATCTTTTTTTTAAAAAAGAAATATTATCCTGACCAGAAACAAAGCTAATATGAGGAACAAATTTTAGAAACTTCTTAATATCAATCTTTCCTGCTTCATACAATGAGGCCCATAAAGACATGGATGTTTCAAAAGAACGATTTATTGAGAGCGCTTTATCTATTTTTAGATTTCCTTTTTCATCTAAAGGGGTATAGTTTAATTCGCAATTAGCCGCATGTCCTGTACCTGCATTATTAAAAGCACCAGTACTTTCACTTCCTGGAGCATTTAATTTTTCTATAATAAGATATTTTATATCTGGTAAAACTTCTGAAATTAGGAGGGCTAAAGTACTACTCATTATCCCTGCTCCTACTAAGACTGCGTCAAAGTAGCTGTTGTCATTAGTGGGATTTTTAGATGAAGTCACAACAGAAAATTATCTTTTTTGCAATTAATCAGATTTCTTTCTAGGCTTATTATAAAGTTAATCCAAAATTATGAGTACTGAAACACTCTCTCTGACAAACGAAAATGTAGAAAAAGTCCTTGACGAGCTAAGACCTTTTTTAATTTCTGATGGAGGTAATGTTGAGATTGCAGAAATAGATGGCCCAATTGTCAAAGTCAGACTTCAAGGAGCATGTGGTAGTTGCCCAAGTAGCACTATGACTCTCAAAATGGGTATTGAAAGAAAGTTAAAAGAAATGATTCCAGAAATAAGCGAAGTTGTCCAAGTTTTATAAAAATTTTTAACTGAAATAAATATTATTTAGTTTTTAATTCCTTCAACAAAGATGATTCCATATCAAGGCAATCAATTGGAAGTCCTTGACCAATAGCGATTAAAAGAGGTGCAAGAATTCCTAAAGTAAAAACTAAATTTGATTGGCTTACATCATATTTACTCAAAGTAAAAGTTATCAAATAAATAATTGAAAAATAAGCATGTAGTGAAAAAAATTCTTTTGGCTTTAACACTGGCCACCTTAAAGTATTTCCCAAGAAATATAAAAAACCTGTCATAAATAAATAGTTACATGAAGATTAAACCAAATATAAACATAAACCTTTTTAGAGGCTATCTATAAAAAAATTTACCTAAGATAATAATTAAAAAAACATTAAATCTTCGTTTCTATTTGTAAAAGCTAGACATGCAGTTAAAAATAAGTTTATAATAATTTGGTAGCAATTGCTACTTTTTCGTTCACCCTCTTTTGAGGGCGCAGTTCGAGTCATACCATGGAACGGGGGATGGCCGTGTGTCACATCGAAACATGACTACTTTAACTTACAGAGGTAAAAACTACGTTCAAAACAAAGAAGCTGCTAAAAAGCAACTTGTTGAACTTACCTACAGAAGAAACGTATACACCAATAGAATGGATGACGCTTCTTCAAGTAATGAAAAAGCAGAATTAAATTACAGAGGTGTTAATTACACTAAATAATTTAATTAAACAAATTAAAAGCCCCTTTTCAGGGGCTTTTTTTTTGGGCTATATTTACCGAGAGTCCTTTAAAAAATATGTCTGAAAGTTGCTGTAATACAACCACATCTAATAAAGCATCTAATCAATTCGATCATAAAGATGCGATTCAAGAAAGATATGGTTCAGCCGCACTAGAAAAAGAAAGTTGTCTTTGTACACCAGTTGGGTTTAATCCCGTTTTACTTAAAGCAATTCCTCAAGAGGTTATAGAAAGAGACTATGGATGTGGGGATCCAACTAAATATGTTCAAAAAAATGATATAGTCTTAGATCTTGGAAGTGGTAGCGGCAAAAATGCTTTTATTTGTGCCCAAATTGTTGGGAAAGAAGGGAAAGTTATTGGAGTTGATCAGAATCCTGATATGCTTTCTTTATCTAGATCAGCCTCTAAAGAAGTAAAAAAAAATATAGGTTTCAATAATACAGAATTTCTAGAAGGTTCAATTGAGAAACTTGATGAATTAGATAAAGATTTAAATCCATTAATCGCCGACAAATCAGTTGATATTATTTTAAGTAATTGCGTTTTAAACTTGGTAAGTCCAGAATCTAGAAATAACCTTCTAAGAAATATAAAAAGAGTTTTAAACGATAATGGAAGAATTGCAATTAGCGATATTGTCTCTAACAAAAAAGTTCCTTTAAGATTGCAAAATGATCATGATCTATGGACAGGATGTATTAGTGGGGCATGGTATGAACCAGACTTTATAAGTGACTTTAAAGAACTAGGATTTAAAAATTTAGAATTTGCAGAAAGGAGTGCTGAACCTTGGAAAGTAATTGAGGATATAGAATTTAGAACAGTAACTTTAGTAGGCAATATTTAAAAAATTCAAGAGTTTAAAAATATAACTTAAATTTCCATGATAAATAATCTAAGAGATCAATTACCAGCATTAAAAAATAAGTATTATTTCAACTATGGAGGTCAAGGACCATTACCAAAATCTTCTTTAGAAGCCATTGTTAAAACGTGGGAAATTATCCAAGATTTAGGACCATTTACTAATAAAATGTGGCCTTTTATTTACAAAGAAATATTGACCACAAAAAGGATCATTGCACAAAAATTAGGTGTAAATTCAAAGAATGTAGCTTTAACCGAGAATATCTCTTCCGGTATGATTTTGCCTTTTTGGGGAATAAAAGTAGAAGAGGGAGAAGAGCTGTTAATAAGTGACTGTGAACATCCTGGAGTAGTGGCTGCAAGTCGAGAATTTTGTAGAAGAAATAAATTAATATTCAAAATTTTGCCGATCCAAAAACTTAAAAATCTAAACGACGAAAATATAATTTTAGAGATTTTGAAAAATCTAAATAGTAAGACTAAGATCCTAATTATTTCTCATATCTTATGGAACTTTGGATATAAAATTCCTTTAAAACAAATTTCTATCGAATTAAAAAATAATCGAGCAGATTCTTATTTACTTGTTGATGGTGCTCAAACCTTTGGGCACATAAATATTGAAAAAGAAGTTTTTTATTCTGATATATATTCAATAACTTCTCATAAATGGGCATGTGGACCAGAAGGACTTGGAGCCATTTATGTCTCAGATAGATTTATTCATGAAACAGATCCAACAATAATTGGTTGGAAATCATTAAAAAAAGAACAAGGCATTTATGAGCCTTCAGATAATCTTTTTCATGATGATGCAAGGAAGTTTGAAGTAGCTACATCTTGCATTCCTCTACTTGCAGGGCTTCGTAATTCTATAGATCTTTTGGATAAAGACTGCCATGAAAAAGAAAAAAACGAACAAATCAAAAGATTAAGTGAGAAACTTTGGGATGAATTAAATCAATTAAAGGGTGTTGAATTAGTTTTAGAAAAAAAGTACTTAAATGGGATAGTTAGTTTTAATATCGAAAATATTAAAGATAAGGATAAATTTGTAAATAAACTTGGAGAAAAGAAAATTTGGATTAGAGTTTTAGAAGATCCAAAATGGTTTAGAGCATGCGTACATCAAATGACTACAGAAGCTGAAATTAATTTACTTTCTGAAGAAATTAAAAAATTACCAGGGTATTTCTGAGCTATCCCAAGCAATAAATTTTCCAGTAGATTCTGGGGATTGATTTTTAATAATATTGATCAAAAATTGGGAGGATTTTTCTTTACTAAATAATTTATGTTCTGGAACAAATTTATGAAAAGGTCTAGATAAATCAGTATCTACTGTTCCTGGATGAAGCAATGTGATAGTAGCCTTTGGGAAACGTCTAGCCCATTCAATACTTAAAGATTTAAAAAACTGATTTTGCGCAGATTTTGCAGCTCTATATGAATACCAACCTCCAGTTTGATTATCTCCAATGCTACCAACTCTTGCACTTATACTTGCAAAATTAAAATCCAAATCTTTTGGTATAAATTCTTCAATCGCTTTAGCTAATAAAATAGGAGAAAAGGCGTTTATTGAAAAACTTTCCATCATATTTTTTTTATCAAGATGTTGTAATCTTTTTTCTGGTTGAAGAGAATCACTATGAAGTCTACCTGTAGCATTAACAACTAGCCTTAATTTTGAAGGCTGATTTGATATTTTATTTTTCAACTGCAAAAGGGATTGAGAATCCTCTATATCTAGTTCCCAAAAAGAATTAAATTCACTTTTTCTGCCGCACAAAACAACTTCTAAATCTTTTTCACTTTCACTCAGATCTTTAGCTATTTGGGTTCCAATTCCACCTGCGCCTACAACTAAGGCTAAGCCTTTCATTTTATTAAAAATAACTCAATCAATTCTAAGAAACTTTTCTTGTGATTTGCGTAAAGATCTTTCTTATTTGATTAGGAAATTTTATTGAGATTGTCTTTTTTCTTTTAATAATTTATATGCTATTTTTCTATCATCAAAATTAATAACTTTATCATTGAGAATTTGGTAGTCTTCATGTCCTTTTCCTGCAATTAAAACAATATCTTCTTTATTGGCAAATTTAATAGATTTATTTATTGCTTTAAATCTATCAATCTCAATTGTTATTTTTTCTCTTTTTTTTATACCCATCAAAATATCATTTACTATCTTTTGGGGTTCTTCTGATCTTGGATTATCTGAAGTTATAAAAAGTTGATCAGAAAACTCTTCAGCTATTGATCCCATTAAAGGTCTTTTACCAAGATCTCGATCTCCTCCACAGCCAAAAACAGTAATGAGTTTTCCCTTACAAAGTTTTTTAATTGATTGCAAAACTTTTTTCAATCCATCAGGCGTGTGGGCATAATCAACAATTACTGTTGGAAGTGATCTTGAAACGTCATCATTATCAATTTCTATTTTCTCCATTCGCCCAGGAGCGCCAGGGAAAGATCGTATTAACTTTGATAGATCTTTTAATGAAAAATTAAGTTTATACAAAATTGTTATTGCTTGAATCGCATTCATTAAATTAAATTCTCCAACAAGTGGAACAAAAAGTTGAATTTTTTCCTTGGGTGTATGAAAAATGCAGGTTGAGCCATTTTCAGTAAATTTTTTATCTGTTACGAAAAAAAAATCATGATTTTTAAATTCACTTTCAGTAATCTTTGTAGACACTAATGAAGATCTTTTTTCAAGATCAGACGATAATTTAGATATCCAAGGGTCATCGTGATTTAATACAGAAATTCCATCCTTATCTATTAAATAAGGTGGGAAAAACAATTTTCTTTTTGTTTGAAAATAAGATTCCATATCTGAGTGATAATCAAGATGATCTTGAGTTAAATTAGTAAAAATAGCCGCCTCAAATTCGCATCCTGATATCCTCTTTTGAGCAATTGAATGAGAACTTACCTCTAATATCGCGAATTCAGATTCTGCCTCAACAGCAGCATTTAATTTCTTTTGAAGTTTATCGGCGAAATCAGTTGTATGGGAAGCCACTTCTGAGAAGCCAGGCCATCTATTAAACAATGTCCCAAACAATGCAGTCTTTTTCCCTAATTTTTTTAAAAGATATTCCAATAAGAAAGTAATTGTCGTTTTTCCATTTGTACCAGTAACACCAATAAGTTTAAGTTTTCTTGAAGGCCTATTCCAAAACTCAGCGACAATTTGACCAAAAATATAGTCTAAATTGTCCTCAATAACCAAAATCCTTTCTCGATCAATAGATACAATTTTCTCTTTTGCAGCAGACCCAATAATGGCAGCCTCCGCGCCATTTTCAATTGCCTCAATACAAAATTTTCCTCCATCAACATTTAAACCAGGCATTCCTAAAAATAAAGTTCCTTTTTGTACTTCTTTAGAGTTGAAAGAAATATTATTGATTTCTTGATCGATAAGATTTGATGAAGGAATAATTCCTACCAAATCTAAAAGTTTAAATAATTTTATAGATCTCATATAAAAAAATTATTTCTCCAGAATGGTACTAATATTTTTTTGAAACCAATTCTTTAATTGATCATCTTTTAATCTTGGAGAAATGCGAGGCAATTCTATGATCTCCTCGGACCTAATTCTTTGAACTGCAATAACAGGTACTTCATAATCATATTTTTTATATTTATCTTTATATAAATCGACCCTATCAATATCAATTTCTTTAAGCTCTTCTAGATTAGGGAATAACTCATTAAGATTTATTTTTGCCAGTTTGTTTTTTAATGAATCACAAAGGCAACATCCCTGCCTAACAAAAACGAATATTTTCATTCATTTAGTCAGGCACAGGGTCACATCCACAGGGAGTTAAAGGATGACATCTACTTAATCTTTTTAAAGTTAACCACCCTCCCTTCCAAGGACCATGTCTAGTAATTGCCTCATATCCATAAGAGCTGCAACTTGGAATAAATCTGCATCTTGGTCCAAAAAAAGGAGAAAACCACTTTTGATAAAACGAAATCATAAAAAGAAGTATAGAAGTAATTGATTTATTAATAGTTTTGAACACTTTAATGATGTAAAATAATATTTCCAGTAGTAATTAGTTTAATTGAATTTAATCAATTATCCAATTTATTGCAATTTTCTATTTAATTTAAAATTATGTCAAGATACCGCGGCCCCAGATTAAGGGTTACGCGTCGCTTGGGAGAACTACCAGGTCTCACCAGGAAAGCTTCAAAGAAGTCTAATCCTCCAGGTCAGCACGGCCAAGCCCGTCGCAAGCGATCAGAATATGCAATTCGTCTAGAAGAAAAGCAGAAACTTAGGTTTAATTATGGAGTTTCTGAAAAACAACTAGTACGTTATGTAAAAAAAGCTAGAGCTCAAGAAGGATCTACAGGTACAAACCTACTAAGACTTTTAGAAAACAGACTTGATAATGTTTGTTTTAGATTAGGTTTTGGAGGTACCATTCCAGGCTCAAGACAATTAGTAAATCATGGCCATGTAACCGTTAATGGTAAGGTTCTTGATATTGCTGGTTATCAATGCAAATCAGGCGATGTAATCGGAATTAAAGAAAACAAAGCAAGCAAAAAACTTGTAGAAGGTAATATAGAATTCCCTGGCTTAGCAAATGTCCCACCTCATCTTGATTTAGACAAGCCTAAATTAACGGGAAAAATAAATGGGAAATGCGATAGAGAGTGGGTGGCTCTTGAAATAAACGAACTACTAGTTGTTGAATATTATTCAAGAAAAGTTTAATACTACTTTTCTTTGGATTATTAAATCTCTCATTTTTTAAAAGAGAGATTTAATTTAATTTAATTCTTATTTTTAAAAATAATGGGAAATAAGGAAAATAATATAGAAAAGCCAGGTTTTAAGACCTTATCTATTCACCATGGGGAAACATTTGCTGAAGAAACTGGATGCGTTATGCCTCCTATTTTTTCTACATCTACTTTCAAACATGGAAATAAAGATAATTTCGACTACACCAGATCAGGCAATCCAAACTTTAGAATTCTAGAAAACATCCTTAAATCAATAGAAGATTCTAAATACTGTACAGTTTTTGGATCTGGAATTAGCGCGGTAACTGCAATTTCATCAACACTAAAATCAGGTGACAAGATACTCTGCGAGTCAAATCTTTATGGTTGTACAGTGAGGATGTTCGAAAAAGTTTTCAAAAAATTTGGACTAGAAGTTTTATACACAGATTTTACAAACGAATATAATATCAAAAAAATTTCAAACTTCGAGCCAACCCTGATATGGCTAGAAAGCCCAACTAATCCACTTCTGAAGGTACTCGATATTAAGGCAATTTGTGATGAAGCGAATAAACTCCAAATACCAGTAGTTGTAGACAACACATTTTCTACAGCACTTATTCAAAAACCATTGGACCTTGGTGCAACACTATCTGTTGTAAGCACCACAAAATTCATTAATGGACATAGTGACGCACTTGGCGGAGCAGTACTGACAAATAATGAGGAATGGAATAGTAAGATGCTTTTCTCTCAAAAAGCTCTCGGGCTTCAACCATCTCCTTTTGATAGTTGGCTCATTACGAGAGGAGTAAAAACTCTTCCTTTAAGAATCGAACAACAAACTAAAAGTGCAGAATTTATTTCTGAAGAATTAGGTAATCATAAAATTATTAATAAAGTAATTTACCCTTTCAATCAAGAACATCCTCAATTTAATCTAGCAAAATCGCAAATGAAATCTGGAGGTTCAATGATCACCCTAAAATTAAATTTAAATAAAGAGGATACTTTTAAATTTTGCAAATCTCTCAAATATTTCTCTCTAGCAGAAAGCCTTGGAGGAGTTGAAAGTTTAATTTGTCACCCTGCAACGATGACTCATGCTTCTGTTGATGACAAAACAAAAAATCTACTAGGGATAGATAATACTCTTGTAAGATTATCAATTGGATGTGAAGATACAAACGATTTAATCTCGGACATTTTATTTGCTTTAAATAAATTCTGAAAATTGAGAGATTTACTTAAAAAACCTATATGGAAAAATTTAGAGTTGGGATATGCAATTCCTGATAGTATTCATGCCGTTTCTGTAGCATTACCAACTTGGAATGATGTAATAAATTACGAGGAAAAAGATCAAGAATGCATGAATTTATTGAAGTCCATTTACCCACGATTCGGGCTAAACCCCATAGTGAAAAGATTATGCGAAAAAGTAAAAAAGCAAAATTACTACAACAATAAAAGTATCTTGCCATATCCGAATGAAAGCATAGCTTTTAAAGCTAAAAAATACATTGATAGAAATACTTCTGAACAATTCTCATTAATAGAAAAAAGAGATAATTTAGCTTTCTTAATAACTGAAAAAGAAGGAAGTATTTATGCAAAATATTTTTGGCAACATACTGGTCTTGGTCTATCTTCAAGAGCTGCCGCTATAGAACTAGGTCTTGAAGATTGCCCTCCAAAATCTTACGTAAATGAATGTTCTCAAAGAATAAAAAATAGAATTTCTAAATCTACAAAAATTGACTCTAATGATATTCACTTAACTTCATCTGGAATGTCTGCATTGCATACATCATTAGAAATCATATATAAATTATTTCCAGCTAAACCAACACTCCAAGTTGGTTTTCCATATGTAGATGTACTTAAATTACCAATGAAAATCTTTCACGGAGCAAAGTTAATTACAGAAGAAAATTGCGCGGATATTGAATTAGAAATCAAAAGAATAAATCCATCAGCATTAATTATTGAACTTCCAAGTAATCCAATGCTCAAATGTGTAAACATTAAAAAAATTTCAAAAATTGCAAAAAAGCTAAATATTCCGTTAATTGTTGACGATACAATTGGTTCGAATTTAAATATAAATTCCATAGAACATGCAGATATAGTTTTTACTTCACTTACAAAAATTTTTTCAGGTAGTGGAGATATTCTTGCCGGATCATTAATACTAAATCCAAAAAGCAAATGGATTGATCAGTTTAGAAATGCATTAAACGAGATTAATATTCCAATACTTTCCGATGGAGATATAGTTTATCTAGAGAAAGTTAGTAGAGATGTAAATCAAAGAGTTTTTCAACAAAATAAAGCATGTTTAGAATTAAAAAAAAGATTAGAGACTCATAGCGAGATTAAAAATATTTTCCATCCTGAAAATTGTCCAAATTTTAATTCTTTACTTAATTCTAATGGAGGATATGGCTGCTTATTATCGTTTGAATTAAATGGAGGATTGAACAAAGCAAAAAAATTTTATGATTCTCTAAAAGTATCTAAAGGACCTAGTTTAGGTACAAAATTTACTCTAGTTTGTCCTTATGTTTTACTAGCTCATTATGACGAGTTGGATTGGGCTGAAAGTTTTGGTATACCCTCGCACCTTATTAGAGTATCAGTTGGATTAGAAGACCAAGATCAATTATGGAAAACCTTTTCTGAAGCACTAAATAATTTCTAAATTCCTAGTATTTACCGTATAGAAACTTTTATACTCTTTTTCTAAATAATAGTTAGTATTAATATATATTTTCTCAATATATAAATGGCAAAAATTTATGAGGACAACAGTTTTGCTATTGGAAACACTCCATTAGTAAAATTAAAATCAGTTACTAAAAACGCGAAAGCTACAGTACTTGCAAAAATTGAAGGTAGAAACCCTGCTTATAGTGTCAAATGTAGGATTGGCGCAAACATGATCTGGGATGCAGAGAAAAGTGGGAAACTTACAAAAGACAAAACTATTGTTGAACCAACTTCTGGAAATACAGGAATTGCTCTAGCTTTTACTGCTTCAGCAAGAGGTTATAAACTCATCCTTACAATGCCAGAATCTATGTCAATTGAAAGAAGAAGGGTTATGGCAGTGTTAGGTGCTGAAATTGTTTTAACAGAAGCATCTAAAGGTATGCCTGGAGCAATAGCTAAGGCTAAAGAAATTGCAGAAAGTAATCCTTCTCAATATTTCATGCCAGGTCAATTTGATAATCCAGCAAACCCTGAAATTCATTTCAAAACTACTGGGCCAGAAATCTGGGATGATTGCGATGGTGAAATTGATGTCTTAGTTGCAGGGGTAGGAACTGGCGGCACAATTACAGGAGTTTCAAGATACATTAAGCAAGAAAAGGGCAAAAACATTACTTCTGTAGCTGTAGAACCATCACATAGTCCTGTTATTACGCAGACAATGAATGGAGAAGAGGTTAAATCTGGACCACATAAAATTCAAGGAATTGGAGCAGGATTTATTCCTAAGAATCTTGACTTGTCAATTGTTGATAAGGTTGAACAAGTAACAAATGACGAGTCAATCGAAATGGCTCTTAGATTAGCAAAAGAAGAAGGTTTATTAGTCGGAATATCTTGTGGAGCTGCTGCTGCTGCTGCTGTTAGATTAGCTGAACAAGATGAATATGCGGGGAAAACTATTGTAGTTGTTCTACCTGATTTAGCAGAGAGATATTTATCTTCAATTATGTTCACTGAAGTTCCAAGCGGGATCATTCAAGAACCAGTCAAAGCCTAAATCTATTTTTTCTCCAGTAATGAATCTGGTGAAATATACATAGCATCGCCATAAGAGAAAAATCTAAATTTTTCTCTTATGGCTTTTTTATACAAATCTAATAATCTTTCTCTACCAATCATTGCACTTACTAAAAGTAATAATGAACTTTTAGGAAGATGAAAATTAGTTAATAATCCATCAACTACCTTAAATTTGTAACCTGGCTTAATTACTAAATCCACGTACTTCGCTATGGGAATATAGTCATTAATTTCGTGAGAATAACAACTTTCAAGAGCTCTCACGCTAGTTGTCCCAATAGCAATTATTCTTCTATCTGTTTTCTTTATTTTTTTTATTTCCTCCACTACTTCCTTATTAACACTTACCCATTCTTTATGAAGTTTTAAGTTACTTAAATCTTCTTGATCAATTGGTTTGAATGTTCCATAACCCACGTGCAAAGTTATCGGTAAGATTATTACTCCTTTTTTTTTTAGATTGGAAATAAGACTTTTGCTTAAGTGTAAACCAGCTGTTGGTGCTGCAACTGCCCCCGGATTAGTTGCATACTCAGTTTGATAACTTTTCTCATGAAAAGATTCTTCTTCGGAATTTTTTATATAAGGAGGTAGTGGCATTTCCCCGTATTTATCTAGAAGGTCATTCATTGAATTGAGACAAGTTATATTTTCTGGAAATTTAATAAATCTCCCTCCAGTTTCTTCATCAACTCCATCAACAATCAAATTTATATCTTCTGCTAAATGAGATTTTAATTTTAATTTTATATTTATTTTTAACTTTTTCGCTGGCTTTGCCAAACATAACCAAACACATTCATGGGATCTTTCTAAAACTAATAATTCGACTAATGTCTTATTTTCTAATTCAACCTTTAACCTAGCTTTCATTACTTTAGTATTGTTTACAACTACAAGATCGCCTTCTCTAAATTCATCTAAAAGATTCTTGGTAAATTTATTAGTTAAGCAGTCTTCTTCTAAAACACTATTTCTAACTATCATTAATCTTGATTCATGCCTAATTGCAGAAGGTTTACTAGCAATTAATGAAGGATCAAGTAAATAATCATAAGATTCAAGCCTATAATCTCTTTCTTCTTTATTAATTTGATAAATCAATTAAATTTAAGATACAAGTGTCTCTGGCTCATTTTCAATCAGGTTAGCCAAGTCTTTCAAGAATGAAGCACCATCAGCTCCATAGATCACTCTGTGATCAGCTGTAAGATTTACTTGCATTATTTTTTTAACAGATATTGAACCATCACTATTTGCTACAACAGTTGGTTTCGATGATGCTATCGCTAAGATCGCACCAGTTCCTGGGGGAAGTATTGCGTCAAATCTATCAACACCAAACATACCAAGGTTAGATAAGGTAAATGTTCCCGTTGAGTATTCATCTGGTTCTAATTGTTTTGATCTCGATCTTTTTACGAGATCTTTCCATTCCCTAGATAATTCAAATAAATCAGTATTGCATGGTTCTTTTAATACTGGAGTTATTAGTCCCCCATCTTCCATTGCAACAGCAACAGCAATATTTATATTTTCTGGATAAGAAATTCCATTTTCTGAAAAGTTTGAGTTAACTTGAGGATGATTCTTTAGTGTCTTTGCAACTGCCTTTACAAGTAAAGCAGTCATAGTAACTCCGTTCTGTTTTACCTTTTTGTAGAAATTATCTAATTTATCTGTATTTACAGAGTAACCCACTCTAAAACATGGAACATCTAAACTAGATTCCATATTTTTATTTACCGCTTTTTGAAGAGTATTAAATTGAACTGTTTCTCCAGGATTACCAAAACTATTTCCTGAAGTTTCTGGTTTTCTTTCAACTCCCAAATTTGTACCAGGAATACTTGCAGGAGAACCACCTTCTCCTATCCATGGGATAGAAATAGGTTGGCCATTAGCTTTTAAAATATCATCGGCTTGAATCCTTCCGTGAGGGCCAGATCCATGAACCTTTGCTAAATCAACACCCATTTGAGAAGCTAGTTTTTTAGCTCTTGGAGATGCAATTTTCCTCGAAGAAATATTACTTGTTGCGGCATTAATTTGATCGACATTAAAAGATGGGACAGGTTTTTCACTCTTTAAGACGACCTTTTCAGCTTCTTTCTTGATATTTTCAGTCTGGGCTACTGGTTTTTCTTCAGTTTTATTGCTTACCAATTCAAGATGGTCTGAAGTTGAGACTTCAGTTTGATTTCCTTTATTGTGTTCTTGGACAGAAGCTATCTCATCCTCATTTTCAACAATGAGACCAATAGTTTCTCCAACAGGTGCAGTGCTGCCGGCTGGCATTAAAACAGCAGCAAGATATCCATCTTGAAAAGATTCAACATCCATATCTGCCTTATCAGATTCAACAACCAAGACAGATTCTCCTCTTTCAACCTTATCTCCAGGATTTTTCAACCATTCCACAATCTTGCCCTCCGTCATCGTAGAACTCAAGGCAGGCATAAATATTTCGTGAGACATAGGAAATTAGTTATAGCAATGGTTTTCAAGGACTGCCTACCAAAGTGTCAATAATTTATGAGGTTAGACGCCTTTTAAACACTTGTTATTATTATACGAAATCATGTTCTCAGTGGAAACTCTTAAAACTTAAGAAAGTAATAATTTAGATCGATTAGAATTTAAAACTTTTCACCAATTCAGATTTACTTATTTTTATCAAAAATACTAAATATTTTCTTTAATTATTATCTATAGATTGAATAACTCCATCTTTAACAGTTATCGAGACTTGCATTTTTTCAATAAGATTGTCGCCAACAGTGACATCACAAAAACTATCCACTTGTCCTTGATCAACAATTTCATCCATTTTTAATTCGCGAACTTGACTCTGTTGTTGAAGTAGATTTCTTTTTTGTTCTTCAATTTCATTTCGTTTTGCTGCGACTTGTTGTTGCACCTGACTAACCTGTTCTTGAACTCTTGGATCTAGAGGATTAACCGATTGGGATCTAATATTATCTACTATTTGCTGCCCCTCCTGCTCAAGTTGAGATAATTGCTGGTCAATGTTTGAAATTGCTTTACTTAATTCTTTTTCAGCATCTTCCTTCCAAGTTGGAGTAACTACAGCTTTAATAGCTATTGAGCGCTTTATAGATATTGAGTTTTTTGTTTCCATAAAAAATTAAATTACCTTTTTAATATAGAAAGAACAAATCAATTTTTCTTACTAAATTTCTGTTCATACATATTTTCTATTTGTAATGAATACTTTTTTTCTATTTCTTTTCTTTTTTGTTTAAGAGTTTGTGTTAACAACCCATTTTCTAAAGTAAAGGCATCAACAAAATAACAATCTAATATTTGTTCTTCTGATCTTGCTCCTAATCGACTTTTAAGCAAATTATTAATTTGTGATTTAAAGAATATACCAATATTCTTATCCAGGTTTAATTTTGATAGGTCTTCTTCCAAAAACTTGTTTTTAACTAATTCGACATTAGGCACTATAAGGGCAGTTAAACATTTCTTATCTTGTCCTACTAGTTGAATTTGATTAATAAACTCAGAACTAAGGATTTCGGTCTCTAGCGGGTTCGGTTCTATATTTTCACCACTTGATAACACTATCGTATCCTTGGCTCTTCCTGTTATAAAAAGGGAACCATTTGGTATCAGAAAACCTAAATCACCAGTATCAAACCAACCATCCTTGGATAAAACATCTTTTGTAGCTAATTCATTATTAAGATAACCTTTCATTACTTGTGGCCCCTTAACAAGAATTTTTCCGACTTCTTTGAACTTCAGAATCTTTTTTTTATCATCATTCACTATTTTGATTTCAGTAAATGCTAGAGGCTGTCCAGATGATCCTCTAACATTTAATTCTCTTCTTCTACAAGTTAATACTGGACTAGTTTCTGTGAGTCCATATCCCACCAAAACATCTACACCTAAAGATTCAAAAAAAAGATCCACATGTTCTGGCAATGCACCTCCGCCGTTAATGGGAAATTTTAGTTTTTCTCCGCATAGTTGTCTAAGAATATTCGGCCATAAAAAAATTGTCGACAATTTATGTAAAGGATATCTGCTAATCACAGAACCCAGTAAGGGGATTTTTGATTTAAAAGTTATTTGATTGATATCAAAATTTCTTATCTTTCTTAAACTTCTTTTAAAAACTGAACTATTACTTATCAAAAACTTAATAAGTTTTTGCTTCTTGGAAGGCATTTTTTTCAACGCCTGAAAAAAACCATCATGTATTGCCTCCCAAAGTCTTGGTACAGTAGCCATTACAACAGGTTTTATTTGTGTAATATCATCTTTCAGAAATTTTGGAATGGTATAGTACTGAGAACAACCACATGAAAAAAAGAAGTATTCAGCACTCCTCTCATAAGAATGCCAGATAGGTAATACGCTTAATACAGAGGTCCCGGGTTCTGGATCAGCGATATAGGCTAAATTGATTATTTGATGTAAAAAATTTGCATGTGTCAAGGGAACACCTTTAGGTTTTCCTGTTGTCCCAGAAGTGTAAAGAATAGTAGCTATGTCATCAATTTCTGGATTAAATTTTTCAAGATTATTATTTTGAGAATTTTCTTTTTCTACTGAACTTATAAATTTACTCCAACTTATTAATCTTTCAAATTGTTCATCTTCTAAATTGATTATAAATTTCAGTCTTTTTTTTAATTCTTCTTTGTTGTTTAACTTTAGCCAAATCTCTTTAGACTGAACTATAAGACCTACTGAATTAGAGTGCTCAATAATATAGTCCAATTCTACTGAAGGAGAATTAATACCTCTCACTGCATTTATAGCTCCTAAACGCATTAAGCCTTGATCAACTACTAACCATCTTGGAGAATTTTCAGATATTACAGTGACCACATCCCCTTTTACTAAGCCATAATTTTTAAAAGAGAAAGAGACTTTTGTTATTAAATCAGCCAGCTCAGAATAAGAAAATTTTTCTTTGTATTTCCCTCTTAAATCGCAAACAGCTAAAGTATCACCACATTTAATTTTTAATTCTTCCCAAATTTGATCTATATGATTGAGGTTCTTGATAAAATCTCTATTTTTGGCAAATTTATCTTTTTTAGAAAAAGGCTTGGCTGAAGGCCAGTATGCTAAATCACCCATATTAAATTGATTTTGAAATTTTAATTTCTATTTTGATACAAAATCAAAATTAAATTCTTCCTGAATTATTTTTTTAACAATTCTCTTGACTTCTTGAATACTTAAATTTTTGTTGTAATCAATCATATTTGCCATAAGACAATTTTCTATTCCGCAAGGAATAATTTTATTAAAGTTTTCTAATTCGCAGTCAATATTGATTGAAAATCCATTTATTGTAATCCATCTTTTACAACCAATTCCAATTGAAGCAATTTTCTTATTTCCTATCCAAATACCAGTGAACCCCTCTCTTGAATGACAATCTATATTAAAAGTTCCAAGAATTTTTATAATAATTTCTTCAATTTTTCTTAAATACCAATTTAAATCTTTATTAAAATTTTTCAAATCTAAAACCAAGTAAGTTACTAATTGGCCAGGCATATGACAAGTAACCTCACCACCTCTATTAATCTTAAAAACATCATATTTATCATCATCCAAAGAAAATAGTAAATTATCGTAATTAGATCCTCTACCTAACGTATAACAGAGTTGATGCTCACCTATCCAAATAAAGTCAGGTTTAGAATTATCTAAAATCAATGCCTCCTGATATTCTTTTTGTAAGTTATAAACATCATTAAAAGAGGAAATATTATCAGGTTGTTTAATTATTGCTGTTCTATTATCCATATTTAAGTAGATTTAGAGAGTAAGTAAATATTTTTAGATTTGTTATGAAAATTTTAATCCATGGAAAGAATCTTGAGCTCACTGGAGCATTAAAAGAATATACTGAGGCAAAGATAGAAAAAGCAACGCATCACTATAAGGATATCGTTAAAGAAGCTGACATACACCTCTCAATTGAAAAGAACCCAAGAGTCTCGTTCCAAACTGCAGAAGTTACTATTTTTGCAAATGGTACCGTAATTAGAGCTGAAGAAAAAACTGAAAATCTATACTCAAGCATTGATTTAGTTTCAAATAAACTTTGTAGAAAATTACGTAAATACAAAGAGAGAAACAATAAAACAATTCATAATAAACAATTTAAAAATAAAGATTCTTTACCAATTGAAAGTATGGAATCAAGTTTTTTAGATAAAGCTTTTTTTAAAGAAGGAACTGAAGCAAGTCTGCCTGAGCCATCTATTAAAAATAAATACTTTGAAATGACTCCAATTTCATCAGAAGAAGCAAGAAAACAATTAGATCTAATTGATCACGATTTTTATGTTTTTCGAAACAAAAAAAATAATGAACTTCAAGTTATATATAAAAGGAATCATGGAGGTTATGGACTAATTCAATCTAAATAAGTTTTAAATGCCCAATATTGAATATGAATTAAACGAGAAAATTCATGCGATTATTATCAACCCTTATCTATCCTGGGAATATTTCTGTGTGAATTGCGAATTAATAAGAAAATACAATATCAAACATATTTCTACTTCACTAAATTATTTAACTGATCTTAAAAACTGTTTAGGTAATTACAGTTCGGATATAAACGCACTTATTTCTTACCCTTTAGCAGATTTACCAGTTTCATTTATTGAAGAATTAGTTTATTTTGCAAAAGATAAGGGTGCAAAAGGAATTGAATATATCCCAAACTTTATCAATTTATCAAAAAGAAATTTAGAAACTTTCGCTGCTGAAATTGAGCAAGTTAAATTATCTGGATTACCAGTTTCGATAATCATAAATAAATCAAAACTACAAGAAGAGGTTTTTATTAATGCGATAGAAATTTGTTTGGAATTAGGAATAAAAAATTTTCAATTCGGGGACGGGTTTGGGTCTCCTCTTACATCTAATGATATCCCCGAAATACTAAAAATAACAGGGCCACAAAATCAAATCAAAGTGGTAGGTGGGATAAAAAAACTGACGCAAGTAATTGATTTGTTTGATAATGGAATTAGTTGCGTAGGAACTTCCAATTTTTGTGAAATTTTTGAAGAAGTAAACGTTATTTAAATGTCTGGTTCTGGTGAGTGCAGATTAAAAGGTCTCTGTATTAAAGCTTCTCCATTAGGCGAGAATGATAGATTAATAACTATCCTTACAGATGAGCAAGGGATTGTTAGATTAGCGGTACCTGGTGCTAGGCGTCCTAAAAGTAGTCTTGCAGCTGCTACTCCTTTAACATATTTAAGTCTACAGATTTTTGGGAAAAGAAATCTTAAATCTGTACGTCAAATTAAAATATTAAAAAGCTATTCTGGTCTAGGGAAAAATATTGAATGTCTTGCAGCTGCACAAGCAATAACTGAATTAACATTTTTATTAGTAGGTAATAATGACAAGCAACAAGACTATTTATCTTGCGTTCTCGCACATCTTGATAGGATTTATTTATATAAAGAGTCTCAAGAAGAAGATATTAAAATGCTCTCAATGAGTATTCAATCTTTAATCCATCTATTAGCCATCGGGGGTATTAATTTACCAATTCATCATTGTTGCAAAACTGGAGAACCTATTATTCCACCTTTAGGAAATTGGGAATGGAGTTGTTATTATTTGCCCAGTGAAGGGTTTTCATCCATAGAAGATCCACAAAGTAATCTAAAAATAAATGCATCTGAAGTTGCTCTATTACAGAGACTTCTTTTCCCAGAATTACCAATAAAATCTAATGGAGAGTTGTTGGGTCCTAAAAAAGTCTGGCTTAAAATATTATTCATTATTGAGACATGGATATCTGCTCAATTAGAGAAAGATCTATCTTCATTAAAAATGTTGAGAGAAATATATAGTTAGCATTTTCATGAAGCATTAAAAATTTAAAAAATATGATCATGGCGCCTTTGACTGTTAACTTAATAAATAGTTAATTCAATTAATGTGGTTCATATTGCCTGGTTGGGAAAAAAATCCCCTTTTTGTGGAAATGTAACTTACGGTAATTCAACTACCAAGGAATTAAAGGCCAGAGGGCATAAAATTAGTTTTATTCATTTCGACAATCCCTCTAGTTCAAATTCATCAAACCAATTATTTCTTGCAAATGATCCTGATGTAAGTCTCCCATATTTAATTAAATCTCAAGTTTATACAATACCCTCGCCAAGGGCTGAAAAAGAACTAAGGTTATCATTGGAAAGATTAAAACCTGACATAGTACATGCAAGCCTAACTTTATCTCCTTTAGACTTTAGACTTCCAGAGCTTTGTAATGAAATTAATGTTCCTCTTATAGGAACATTTCATCCACCATTTGATGCAAAAAATAGAAGTCTAACTGCGAGCACTCAACAATTAACATATCAACTTTATGCTCCCTCTTTAGCAAAGTTCGATAAAATAATTATTTTTTCTGAACCTCAAAAAAATGTTCTTGAGAAATTAGGAGTACCTAAAGAAAAACAAATAATCATTCCAAACGGTGTTGATGAAAATATTTGGAAACCTTTTTGCAAAAAAAGTAAAAAATATGATCAGGTAAAAAACAAACTTGGAAATGAAAGAATCTTTTTATATATGGGAAGGATTGCAAATGAGAAAAATATCGAGGCACTTTTACGTTCTTGGCGCCAAACAAAAACTCAAAATTGCAAATTAGTTATTGTTGGGGATGGACCAATGAAGCTAACACTTGAAAATAGTTTTTCTAACCTTGGCAATGAGAAATTAATTTGGTGGGGTGCCGAATTAGACTTAGAAACTAGGATAGCAATAATGCAAATAGCAGAAGTATTTTTCTTACCAAGCTTAGTAGAAGGTTTATCATTATCACTTTTAGAGGCAATGTCTGCAGGTACTGCTTGTATAGCTACAGATGCCGGAGCTGATGGTGAAGTTTTAGATAACGGAGCAGGAATAGTAATTTCAACTGATAATGTGGCTGGACAATTAAAAACTATAATCCCAATTCTTGTAGAACACCCTTCATTTACAAAAGACCTTGGAGAAAGAGCTAGAGAACGTATACTTGAGAGATACACAATTGCTAAAAATATAAATTCACTTGAAAAAGTTTATGTGAACTTAAAAGATAATTGAAAAACCTAACGAAACTCTTTACTTCGATTACTAGCTGAAACTATTGATTCCATTAATGCTGACCTTACACTCTTTTTTTCTAAAACCCTTAAAGCAGAAATAGTTGTTCCACCTGGAGAGGTTACTAAATTTTTAAGCTCAGAAGTAGTAAGTTTATTTTCCTTTATTAGACAAATAGTTCCTAGTATCATTTCCATAACAAGTTCCTCTGAAATTATTTTTGGCAATCCCCCGCTTAATCCTCCATCACTTAATGCTTCTATAATTAAAGCAATAATTGCAGGACCTGATGAAGTTAAAGCTAAAAATATATCAAGGTAATCTTCAGTAAATTCATAAATTTTACTAGTATTTTCAAATAATTTTTTTGTAAATTTTTTCTGATCTTCTGTAATTTCTTCTCCCCAAGAAATGCCTGTTAAACCTTTTCCAATAGTTATTGGAATATTTGTAACTACCCTCACACATTTATGATTAGGAAACTTTTGAGTAAGTCTATTTATTGAAACCCCGGCAAGAATTGAAACTATAAAATTGTCCTTATTTTTTATATGATGGTCCTCAATTATATCATTTAATTGTTGGGGCTTTATTGAAAGAAGTTTATATTGACAATCCCAAATTATTTTTGACTCTTTAGAACCTGATTTATAAACGTTTATATTATGTTTATAATTTTTTTTTATGTTTTCTAAACTTTTTTCTGTATTTACAAGACAAAAAACATTCTCTGGCTGAATTAATTTGTTGTCTAATAGAGGTGTAACTATAGCACTTGCAATATTTCCAAAACCAATAATCGCAATTTTATCTGTCACAGATTAATCATGAATAAGCACTTAATTTAGAATTACCCCATGCTGGTTCTGGAGTAGTATTTTTGCCCAAACTATATTGTGGTGTATTTTCTGTAGACACAGAAGAAGGAGAAGCTTCCTCTGGGGAAGAACTAGTTACATTTACACAACTTGGAGCAAAAAGAAAAATACTTTCACCGACTCTCTCTTGATGTCCATCAATTGCGTATGTGCCCCCAGCAATAAAATCAACCGCTCTTTGAGCTTGATCAGGATCCATCATAGTTAAATTGAGAATTACAGTCTTTCTCTCTCTTAATGCTTGTATAGCTTGAGGCATCTCATCAAAACTTCTTGGTTCCATTAAGCTTACTTCTGAGGATGAATTTGTGATTCCAGGCATACCAACTACTTTTGATGATCTGTTGTTATTCATAAAATCGAATGGATTTGAATTTGCAAGGGCATTTGCATTCTTTGGATTTTGTTTGAAATTATTAATATCATTTAATTCATCCTCTGAAGCATAATCCAACTCATCAAAATCATCATCGAGATACTCATCCCCTGCAACAACTGCCTTTAATCTAGAAATAAGTGACACCTTTTAAATCCTCTTGAAATTGATTACTAAGGTTTAAGAACCTTGAGTAATAGATTCATTTTTTAAATGAATAAACTACCTATACTTAAATAACGTTAGTTGAACTTTACTGCAAGTTTATAGATAAGATTTTATAAAAAAATAACTAATTAGGATCTGCCTCCAAAAATCAATGATCCTAATCTTAACCAAGTCGATCCAGCGTCAATAGCTTCCTCCCAATCACCTGACATCCCCATAGAACAATCTGGTAGTTGCAGAGAATCAGCGAGAGCACGACATTTTTTGAACAATCCTGAATTTTCTTTAGAGCTTAGTCCTTTAGGATTGATAGTCATCAAACCGGTTAATGAAATATTTTTCAACTCTTGAATTTCTTTCCATTTGAAAATTAAAAATTCAGGATTAAATCCTCCTTTTGTAGGATCATCACTCAACTTAACCTGCAACATTATTAATGGATTTTTCTTCTCTTCACGTGAAATATTAGAAATCTTTTGCAACTTTTCAAATGAATCTACTGAATGAATATATTTAAAATTTTGAACTATTTTTCTTATTTTATTACTTTGTATTCTTCCAATAAAGTGCCAATTTATTTGTTTAAGATCTTTTAAGGTTAATTGTTTTTCAAACGCCTCTTGAACCTTACTTTCACCAAAATCGTTCTGACCTATATTTTGAATAGTCTTGATTTCTTGACTTTTGAATCCTTTACTTACCGCAAGAATATTTACATTTGATGGTATTTTATTTTTTATTTTTAAATAATTTGCAGGGTTCACCTTTTATAAGAAAGTTTGCGTAAATAAATTCTCCCATTTAGATAGTTCGTCAGATCCTTTTCTTCTAGCTTTTTGAAGGTTTAATTCGGCCTGATTACGGGCATCTAAATAAGGTATAACCTCAAAAAAAACTTCTCTCTGTCGAACTTCTACCAAGAAAAACATTTTTTGAGCGTATAAAGTCGCATAAATATCTCTCCCATCATTTCCAGGAGAAACTTGGTACAACATGCCAAATGTTGGATGGTTTAAATAACGCTCAGAACTCAAACCTAAAATATTGTGTTATTTATAATGCACCATACAGTTTTCTAAGAAAAATTGCTATGCAAATAAAACAAATCGATAATGTATTAACAATTACATTGAGAGATTTTGAAGGATAAAGAGTTCTAAATCTGTTGGTTTTTATAATAATTTTTTTCTTTGAGAGTAATGATTCTGCTCCATGATCAATTCTCAGAAATATATTTTGAAATAACCTTTCCATTAAGATTAATAAAACATTAAAGGATTTCTTTAGTCCTAAATTTCGAAAATTTATTGATCTAACTGAGACTGATTTAATGATATTTTGAATTTCTTCCTGCACTAGAGGAATAAAACGTAATGCAATTAACAACTGAAAAAGCCACTTACTAGTTGGCAATCCAATCTTTCTTAATGGATACATAAACCAACTTAATCCCCACACAATGTCTTCCTGCAATGTGGTTAAAAGCATCAAATTCACACTATGAATAACGGTAAATATCAAAGTAGAGGTTTTTATTCCTAGTTCAAAAGCTTTTCTTGATAAGTTGTAGGGACCAAAATTAACAAACCATATCTTCTGCGAAGGAATTTGCAAAATATTCCATTCTTTTTGGCTTTCCATTACTACTTGCAACTCATTAGGATTTCTTAAGTAGCCATCAAGAGATTGAATATCAGACGAGGCAAGTATTGATATACATCCAATTAATAGTGACAAACATGAGAGAAAAAATAATGATCGCCACCATACTCTTGATGGCAATAAACTTAAAAAAGTAATTAATAGTAAAAAACCAACTAAACTTAATCTCCATATTGGACCTGCCCAAATTGGAGTGATTAAAAATATCATTACCATAATTATTTTTAATCTACTATCTATAATTCTTAGCCAACTTCTATTACCATGAACGTATTGACCAACAGAAAATTTGGTAAGCAAATTCATTAATCTTTTTGAATTAACTCAATATTTTCTCTTTCGACTTCTTTATTTAAAGCTCTTTGCTGTTTTCCTCTCCAAAGTAAAATGAGGGGTGTGCCTTCAAAGCCTAAATTTACTCTAATTTGTTTTTCAATATATCTTCTATAAGTTATTCCGAATAATTTAGGGTCATTCACAAAAAGAGTAAAAGTGGGAGGTTTGTTCTTTACTTGAGTACCGTAATAAAGCTTACCTTGCTTACCGCTTCTCTTAGTTGGAGGACTTTTCCAACTGATTGATTCTTTAAGTACTTCATTAACTACAGATGTTGTAACTCTTCTTCTATGTTGATTTACAGCATTAAGAGCATGCTCAAAAATATTATCAACTCTTTGGCCAGTTAGGGCAGATATAAAAATCATTTTTGACCAGTGTAAAAAATAAAGTTTAGATCTAAGTTCTTTTTCTACTTGATAAATTGTTGAACTATTTTTTTCTACAAGATCCCATTTATTAACAACAATTATGCAAGCTCTGCCTTGTTCTTCTATGCGCCCAGCCAGCTTCTGGTCTTGATCAGTTACTCCATCTATAGCATCTATAACTAAAACACAAACATCACTTCTATCTATAGATTTAAAAGCTCTATTAATACCAAAGAATTCAGTGCCATATTTAACATTTTTCTTTCTTCTAATCCCTGCAGTATCAATAATTTTCCAATGATTATTACCTTTTTTAATAAGCGTATCTATTGAATCAGTTGTCGTACCACTAATATCACTAACTATTGCTCTTTTTTCTCCACAGATTGAATTTAACAAACTAGATTTACCAACATTAGGCCTACCAATAATTGACATCATTATCTTTTCTTCATCATCCTGGATATTATTTTCAGGAAGTTCGCCAATAACGAGATCTAAAAGATCTCCAGTACCTGAACCATGAATAGCCGAAACAGGGTTAGGTTCGCCCAATCCTAATTTCCAGAACTCAGAAGCTAGGGATATGCCTAAAGTAGTCGATTCGCATTTATTAACAGCAACAATTGTTTTACAACTTGAGTTTCTTAACCATTTTGCTATTGATAAATCACCATCAGTAACACCTTGATTCCCATCTACCACAAGTAACGCGAGTGAAGCCTCTTCTAAAGCCAAGAAAACTTGTGTCCTTATCTCTGGGAGAAATTCACTATCATCATCAAAAACTAAACCTCCAGTATCAACTATTTGAAATTCCTTACCTCCCCATGAAGCATTTTGATAAGTTCTATCTCTTGTAACACCAGGCTTATCAAATACTATTGCATCATTACTTTGGCAAAGACGATTAACTAAAGTAGATTTCCCAACGTTCGGTCTTCCGATAATGGCTATTATAGGAAGAATCAATTCTTCTCTCCAAAGAAAGTAGTGTCCATTACAACTATACCTTTAATAGAATCATTTACCTTTTTCAAAAAAACTTATTTAATTTCTGGATCACCAAAATGTCCTTTAACTGGATTAACTGGCGGTGAACTTGGGCTTGGCATTAATCCACTATCTTTTGAAAAGCAATCATTTTCAATCGCCCAATAAATCAACCAATTTACTGCCGTCGCTCTTCTAGTTCTTCTTGGATAGAGTTCATTAATCTTATAACCTTTAAAATTAAGAAAATTTTTCAATCCTTGTTTATAGTCTTTTGGAATTGATCGAGTCAAATGTACTGAGGCTGGTCGCTCTGAAATGATTTGAGGAGCTTTTTCAAATTTTTCTGACCAATAAGATGGAGTTAATGCGCTAAAGCTCCAATCATTTATAGAGAGTTCTTTAGTGTAAAAAAGTCTTTCCCAAACTAATTCACAAACAAATTTATCACTAACTTTATCTTCAAGAATAAGAAATAATAGTTTTTTACATATTGGCCATGTAAATTGATTTTCAATAAATTTTTCTTTTTTAGGCATTAATCAAACCTTATCAAAATCAAAGAAAAATAAGGCATAACTTCCTTATTATATTGAGATGCATATTGAATAATTTGATCAGGCGTACCAACATTCAAAGCAATTAATGATTTTTTGATAATATCCTCTTTTTTTAAAGTTTCCCTAACTAAATGCCATCTTTTCCCAATTTTCATAATGGCCAAGATTGTTTTATTTTCTCTACTTTCTTTAATTAGGGATGTTAATTCTGAATTGGAAGAGGGGCACTCTTTGATTATTAAAGTCTCACCTTTTTTAACTAAATCAAAATCATTCAAAGCTGCTGTTGCTGATAGTGAAGATATACCAGGTATGGTTTTAGTAATGATTTCTGGATAATTATTCTTTATGATCCTCAAAATATTAGAAGAACTTGCAAATATTGAGGTATCTCCAAGGCAAAGTAAAACAACTGATTCACCGTTTTTTATAAATTTCACAATTTTTTCTACAGCTTTAGACCATATTTCATCAGGATCAAAATCCTTCCTAGCCATTGGAAAGATGATAGGTACATTTTTTTTAAATTTGGTGTATCTCTTGACTATTTCTGCAGCGAAACTCTTTTTATTATCATCTGAAATTGGAAAAACTATAACATTCGCTTTTTTTATTGCATCCACAGCAGCAATTGTTAAAAGCGATGGATCTCCAGGGCCTACACCAACGATAGTGAATGTTGGCGAATCAGTTTTATATCGATTCAGTAAACTTAAGAACTTGTTTATTATCATTTTTATTTTATTAACTTTAGCTATGTACCCTTGGCATCATAAAAGTTTCAGCTAATATTGCAGACTCAATTTCAGACAATTCCTCTAACCTTTTGAAAGTTTGATTTTTAGAGAATTTAGTTTGCGCTAGTTTCCAGTAAACTCCAAAATGTCTTGCCTCACTTTCAAGTAGAGACTCATAAAGGGATTTAAACGATTTATGTTCAGAATTCAGAGCAAGCAAGCTTAATCTCTCATGACTTCTCGCTTCAATAAGTCCTGCTATTAAGAAACTATCAAGCATTCTATTGGGCTCTTCCTTTCTTATATTCTTTGACAATTCAGTTCCATATGGAGGCGGTTTTAAGGACTTAAGAGAATGTCCAAGATCCTTTAAAAAATAAAGTATTTTTTCAAAATGCTCTAATTCCTCCCTCGCTATTGGACTTAGAACTTCTGCAAGATTTGGTTCTGATGGATATCTAAACATCAATTGAATAGCTACTCCTGCAGCTTTTCTTTCGCAATGAGCATGGTCTATAAGAATATCTATTGGATTAGATAATGCGAGTTTTATCCACTCATCTGAGGTAATTGAAGATAAATATTTAATTTGAGAAATGGGCCTTTTAAAAACGACTATCATTTAATCTTTACTACTTAAATATCCAATGATTCCCTCAAGAGCCAAGGAATAACTTGATATACCAAATCCACTAATAATTCCTATAGCTTTATCTGTAAGAAAAGATTCTTTGCGAAAATCTTCTCTATTGAAAATATTTGAAATATGTAACTCTACAAAAGGAATTTTCGATCCAATTAAAGCATCACGAATAGAAATGGAGGTATGAGTAAAGGCGCCAGCATTTATAAGAATACCTTGGATACTTTTTACAGAATCTTGAATTTTATCTACTATTTCTCCTTCATGATTGCTTTGAAAACATTCAAGATTAATACTTTTTTCTTTAGCAACTTTAGTTAAATCTTTTTCTATATCACTCAATGTTTTATTACCATATATTTCAGGTTCTCTAGTGCCCAAAAGATTTAGATTTGGTCCATTTATCAATAAAATATTCATCATCAGTAAAGTCTTATCTTTACAAATGCTATCTAGAAAGAAACAAAAAAACCAAAACAATTTCACACAAAGTGTCCATTAACTGATAAGTTCAAATAGTGGGGGTCGGTGCCCGAGTGGTTAAAGGGGGCGGACTGTAAATCCGCTGGCTCTGCCTACGTTGGTTCAAATCCAACCCGGCCCACTTTAAAATTGCCCTTGTAGCTCAGCGGTAGAGCACTCCCTTGGTAAGGGAGAGGTCTCGGGTTCAAGTCCCGACGAGGGCACTCGCGGGATAGCTTGGTATCAGTGAGATTACCACTATCGCACAAAGTAATTATTCAGAAGTGGACGTCCGTTTTCGGGTCCACTTTTCTGTTTTAAAGGCAGATATCTGGAGGTGCATCACACAAACGATGACACCGAAATGGCAACAATCAGAAGAAGCGGCAGCGGCTGGCAGGTCCTTATCAGAAGGAAGAATTACGTCGGTCCAAGGTCCAGAACTTTTCTTTCCAGAGATCTTGCAAAATCCTGGGCAGATGCAGTCGAAGAGAGAACAAAAAAGGTTTTAAATGACATCCCCGTCACCTTGGGAGAGGCAATAAATGAATATATAAATGGTCCTCTGCTTATGCACCGCAGTGCGGAGAATGAGAAATATCCTCTCAGAGTGACTGCAGAAAGCTGGCTTGGAGATATTCCACTAAGTGATCTGCAGATAAGGCATTTTGCACTCTGGCGAGATGAACGATTACTGAAGGTGAAACCAAATACAGTTATGCGGGAATTGAGGATATTGAGAGTACTGATCGACTGGGCAAGAGATGAAAGAGGAGCGGAAATAAAAGATAACCCCGCAAGGCATCTGAGAGTGAGGGGGACCGGAGATGCAAGGGCTCCATTTTTCACTGATCAAGACGAGAAAAGACTTCTATATGAACTGTCTCAGATGTCCAACCCAAATCATCTGAGACTCACAAAGCTTGCACTGGCAACTGGCTTCCGCCGCTCCGAACTTCTTAGCCTGACCTGGAGAAATATAGATCTCAAGAAAAGAATAGTCTACATATATAGAAAGAATTGTGCCGCCACAGATAATTCTTCTGCACCTAGACTTATTCCTCTTCCATGTAAAGCCAAAAAGATTCTGGATGAATTATCGGAAAGGCAAGGAAAAATTATTGATCTGACAAAAGGTGCAGCCAGGCATGGATTTGATAAAGCCAGAAAAAGGGCCGGGCTTGAAACTCTCAGATTTCATGATCTAAGGCATATTGCCATAAGCAGAATGTGGAGTTCAGGAATGAATGCTCTGGAGATAAGTGCATGCAGTGGACACAGAGATATTAAAATGTTGATGAGATACAGTCACTATCAATTAAGTTTTTAAATTAATAACTTTCCCCCTTGGGGGGGTATTTAAAGGGATTGGACGTATACAACGAAAAAGGATTTTTAGATAAAAATTCAAGATTTTTTGAATAAATTCTGTATTACATAAATATCATCTGCATTAGGATATTTTTGCTTAAAAACTTTAATGGCATGATCTGGAGAGATCGCCAAAAGATTAACCTTTATTCTGTATTTATCATCTACCAAACCTGATATGCGGAAGTTCTTCATTTAAAAATTCTTTTAAAAATTTTATCTTTCCGAACCATTTACCCATCCACCTGATCTACATTTTCCTGGATGATTTATGTCATAGCTATCACACCAATAGCTATTTGCTGCAAATATAACTTTGCTATTAATTCTTCTAGCTCCACCATTAATAGGCATATAATGAATACCTTTTTTTGCATTCAATTCTTCTGAACAAAAGAAATCAGGACCGCACATCGCATAAGCGACTCCATCTCTATTTAAATAAAGTATTGCTGCTGATCCTGAATTTTTCCAATAAGGTATGCCTGGTAATCCAATATCTTCTGCTTTTTTATGGTGGCGAGCAACTCTAGTTTTATTAGATTCAAAGACATATTTCCACTCAACCTTGGGCAGATTAATAATTAAAATCCAAAAAATAATTGGGCAATATATTGCACTTACTAGGGGCCAGATCCCAATAATTTTTTTGATTTTTGGTAATTTATTTTGCTTCATTTTTTAATACACCAATAGCTTCTTTTTGTATCTTTTATCCAGATAATTGCACGCTTATTTTTTAATTTTGCAGATTTTTTGAAATCGTCGCAGGCTCTATCTTTCTGATCTAGTTCATAATATGCCATACCTCTATCAGCGAATGCAGGAGCAAAGTCTGGTTTTAATTTAATTGACTCATCAAAATCCTTGATTGCTTGACTTAATAACTGAAGTTTTGAGTAAGTTAAACCTCTGTTATAAAAAAGATAATGATTATTTGGTGCAATATCTATAGCCTTAGTCCATTCTTTAAGAGCACCATAACTATCCAAATTTCTATTTTTTTCAATTGCTTCTCTCCATATATCTTTTAATTTTGTACTTTCTAATTTACTTTCGGAGGCATATAAAAGTGAATATTCAAAGAGTAAAAAAATAATAAAAATAAAACCTAATTTATAAAAATTATCTAAATTTATCCGCATTGTGGATCTCCAGTTAAGCAAAATCTTTTTGCTTCTGAATTAAGCCTTATATTGCATCCATTTTGCATCATTGGCCTTATTGAGCCACCGTCAAAATATTTGCCAGAATAATATTCACATATTGCTTCTCTACCAATTACCCATTTTTGAAAAATAACCTCATTACCAATCTCTTTTTTTAAATCAGAATCATTCTTATAAAGATTTCTACTACTACATATATTCATCTCATATTGAGTATTTGCAGAATTGCAATTCACCTCTTTAAAAGATTCTGCTTCTAGTGGCATTTTCAGAAAACATAAAAATATAAATATATACTTCATTGATTAAATACCTTCCTTAATTTTTCAGAAATCACTTTTGGCAATGGCAACCCAACTTTTCTCCGCCACAAAAAGTATTCTTTTATATCTTTATCACTTTTCTCTTGATTACATTTTCTATGAGCCAAAACGAGGTTAGAAGGTTTATTCGTTCCTCCTCTTGAGACAGGAAATAAATGCTCAACTTGACAATAATCTCTATTTAAATATTCCTTCTTCATTTTCTCTCCACACAAAGGGCAAATACCATTTTGCTCAAAATACAAGCTTCTTACAAATTCATTGCTTGGTTTCCAATTTCCTATATTCCTCTTTCTCTTTTTTGATCTTAAATTGACACTTTCAGGATTTTTTTGAGACCATTTTTTAGTTCTTTGATTCATACATTGTCTACATTGAAAACGAAAATTACCCTTAGGAGTATGACCAAAATAATCTTTATTTAAGGGATAGGAAACTCTACATAAATTACAGACCCTTGACTTCTTTTGATTGATATTTGTTATTCGCTTCTCTTGAAAGAGGTGGGAATTAACTAAGTTAATTGTTTTAGAGTCTCTCTCTATAGAATTATCTGGTGGTGTTTTTTGATTAACAAAAGAAGGTTTACTTTTTCCTATTAAATTCCAAAATTCGGGAAATCTTTTAGTCAAAGTTTTGATTTAAATACTAATAATTCTTAGTTCGAATAAAAAAAAATGATTCCAAAAAAAAACCTCCAAAAATTGGAGGTTTTTTCTAAAGATCTTTTTAAATTAATATCTGTTATAACCCATCTCACCAGTGTAAGGATTTGTATTTCCATAAGTTGACCAATTATTAGATGTCGATGAGTCAGGAGAACTTCTATAGTGAGGACTTACATATGATCCATTTGATCTGTAGTAGCCATCTACATATACATCAGCGAATGCATTACCTCCAAAACCTATTAGAGGGGCACAGGCGGTTAAGAAAAGAAATTTTTTAATTAGAGTGTTTTTTGAAAGGTTAGAAAGTTTAAACATGGTTAATAATTTTAAATTTAGGAGTGTAAGGCTCCAACTAATTTCCTCTTGTTCCTAAAAAATTGTTGCGATTCCAAAAATATATTCCCATGCAAATTTAAATAGAGTAAATATAGTAAAAAGTATTGAAAATGCTTAAATTCTTTTTCACTATAATTCTTCTACTTTTTTTACCTACTAAGGTAAGAGCTTCAAATATTTCGGACTTAATTGATAAGACAACCGTGTATCTTATCGAAACATGGACAAGCGATAAAAATTTAAAAGACTGGTATGCGCCTCAAGTTATAACTGTCCAAAGCGGTACTAAATTATATGGAGGAGGCTGCAAGGGAGCAAACTCTGGTATTGACGTTGCTGGTTCCTATTATTGTGACCCTAATCATACAATAATTTTAGATGCCAATGAACTTGAAGCTTTTGTTAAGGTATTTGGCAATGCAAGTATTGCTTACGTAATCTCTCATGAATTTGCTCATGCTCTACAAAATGCTCTGGGAGTAGATTTGAAAAACCCAAATCATGAACTTCAAGCCGATTGTCTTGCAGGATATTTTATAAATAGAGGTAACAAAGAATTAGGAATCACTAGAGAAGGTATTCTTGAAATGTCTTCTGCAGCATATGCAATTGGCAGCAAAACTCATGGAACTGGAGCCCAAAGAGCTTATGCACTTTTATCAGGTATGGGAAGAGTTGACTCCAGTTGCTCTTTTGAATCAATTAATAAATTAGTTGAAGGGAAGATTAATGATCCACTCTATAAAGCATTCAAAAAGACAAGAGGTTCAGGGAAAGAAATAGATCTTGATTACTCTCCATATAAAAAAGATGCCGCAGGATTATTAGGTATAAATTTAAAAGGAATTAATAAAATTCAAAAATATAAATTTTAGATGTATTGAAAATTGTGATAAAAGAGGTTAAAAAATTTAAAATATTATCAATTTTACTAATTAATATCTTATTAATTTCTACAATTCCAAAAGTTTACGGCCTAAATAAACAAAATTTTTTATTTTTTGATTTAGATAAAAAAAATTTTCTATCTTACAATAACCTTACTTTTAAAATCTTAGAAAGAGCAAGATTTTTATTTGATAAAGGAAAATTTGAAGAATCAGCTGAATTATATAAAAAATATATTAATAAAGTAAAAAAAAATTTTGGTCCGGAGAGTTCGCACTTAATAGATCCTACAAATGAATTGGCAATTACATATGCCGAATTGAATAAGCCAGACCTTGCTATTGAAAACTATTTAAAAGCTATTTATATAAATACCAACTTAAATGGGGAATTTAATGAAAATAATGGAATTTTTTATGAGAATTTATCTATTACTAATTGGGAAGTAAATAAATATTCTGCTGCAGAAAAAAATATAAAAAGATCAATTAAAATTTACGAAAAAATTTATAAAGACAAACAAATAGAATTTGTAGATACTCTGCAAACATTATCTGATATATATTCAGATCAGGGAGATTTCCTCAATTCAATTGATATAGATAAAAGAATTTTAAAAATCAAAGAGGATAAATATGGTTTAAATCATCCTGAAGTAGGTATTACTTTAAATTTAATTGGACTAAGTTATTGGGAACTAGGAAAACTGAAAACTGCAAAACCATTTTTAAAAAGATCCATTAAAATTCTTGAAAAAAAGTTAGGTCGAAATAATATAGAAACTATTAATTCTCTTAATAATCTTGCTTTAGTTTATGGTGATGAGGGGAATTGGGATAAATCTATTCCAATATTCAGAAATATTCTTGAAATTTCTTTAAAAAATAATTTTCCAACAACAAATATTGCCAATAACTTAGGAACTGACTTATACAAAAACGGTGATTTTGAAGATGCGAAATTATTATTAGAAAAATACCTCAAAAAAAATTTTTACCTTGAAAAAAATTATGAGAATTTATTAGCCAGAACATCTATATTAGATAATCTTTCATATATAAGTTTCCAAGAACAAATTTATAAAGATGCTATTAATTATTCATTAGATGCAATTGAAATACTCAAGGAAATAAGAGGTGCAAATAACATTGAAAGTGCTGATAAAATGCTTACAATTGCTCAGGCATATACTTTTATTGGAGGATATGAAAAATCAAATTTTTATTATCAAAAAGCAATAAGTATTTATGAAAAAGTATGGGGTAAAGATCACTTTAGGACCGCATATGCAAAAAGAGATAGAGCATTTAATCTAGAGTACAATGCAAGAAATGGAGATGACAAATCACAGTTTAAAGAAATACTAAAAACTTATCTTGATGTATATAAAGTTTTTTCTAACTGGAAGGACATTCATTTTGACCATATTGCGCTAATTACTCAGGATATAGGGAGAATAAACTATATAATTGGAAATTTAAAAGAAGCAAAAGAATTTACAGAAAAATCATTAGCAATAAATATAGAAAATTATAGATATATGGCTATGGCAGATAACTATAGTGTCCTAGGTTTTTTAGCTTTAGAAGAACGAAAAGTAAATTTGGCGATAGATTATTTTAAAAAAGAGGTTCAATTAAGAATTGATAATAATTCTCCAAAAAGCAGGTTTTTATCAGATGCTTATTTCAACTTAGCTACTGCATACGCAGCAAATAATTCAGAAAAAAATTTTATTTTAAATGCAAATAAAGCCTTTAAAATACAATTAGATTTAATTAAAAAGGAAGCACCTTTTATACCAAGCAGCAATAGACATAAATTTGTTAATTCTTTTGGTGGAGCAGTTAATTCAGTTTTTTCTTTATCAAAAGATACAAATCTTGGAAATAGAATTGCTCTCGAAACTAGACTAAATAGGCAAGGTTTGCTTCAAGAAATAGAAAGGTTTCAATCTAAATCTCTTTCAAATCAAAAAGGTAAAGAACTCTATAAAAAGCTTGATAAACTAATAAGAAGAAAATCTAATATCTCGCTTGATAATGATCTTTTAAAAAAATTAGAGAACGAACAAGAATTATTAGAAAGAGAGATATATAAAATTTTGCCAAGTTTTAAAAGTAAATACGTTGATATTGAAAAGATTTCTGGATTGCTTAATTCAAATTCTATATTAATCGAATACCAAAAATATAAACCTTATATGGTGGAGGCACCATATTTAAAAAAAACAAGTGAATCTCAATATTTAGCCTTTATTCTTTTACCAAACCAAAAAGTTCATCGTATTGAATTAGGATCTTCAAAAGTAATAGATAAAAAAATTAAAAATGCTCTTAATGCATCTGAGGAAGGTCTTAGTGATGCAATAGATCTTTGGCAAGAAGTGGCAGAATTAATAATTAAACCTATAGAAAAATATACTAAAAATTTTAATACATGGTATGTTTCCCTAGATAGTGAATTAAATAGAGTGCCTATATCAGCATTGAAATTTGATAGGTCTGAAATTTACATTAATGATTCAATTAATCTAAGACTTTTAACAACTGGCAGAGAACTAATTGATTTAAAATATAATTCTAAGAATGAAAATAAAGGTAACTTAATTTTCGCTAATCCAGATTTTAATTTAAAAAATAAAAACATTAAGGATAACTTATTAATATCTGATTTAAAACAAAGAAGATCAAAAGATTCATTATCAAAGAATTGGATTGAATTACCTGGAACTGCTAAAGAAGGAATTGATATTAAAAATATTACTGATGGAAAATTATTCACAAATGAAAAAGCATCTGTCTCTAATTTAGAAAATTTAACAAATCCAAATTTATTACACTTTGCGACTCATTCATATTTTCTAAAAGATAATAAAGATGGAGAAAATCATTTATTAAGAAGCGGTATTGTTCTTGCAGGAGCTAATAATCCTAATTTAAATTCTGAAGATGACGGTTATTTAACTGCTTTAGAAATAACAAAATTAGATTGGATTGGTACGGAAATAGTAGTTGTATCAGGATGTGAATCAGGTCAAGGTGAAATAAAATCTGGAGAGGGAGTATATGGATTAAAAAGGGCAATTACTGTGGCAGGAGGAAAATCAAGCCTTTTATCACTTTGGAAAGTAAACGATAGATCAACAGCAGCTTTCATGAAAAGTTTTTATGAAAAGTTAAAAGATGGCAAAGGGAAAAACATTGCTTTAGCTCTTACACAAAAAGAATTTAGGGATCATCCTATAAAAGCATGGCGGCACCCAAATGTATGGGCAGCCTTTCAATTAAGTGGTGATTGGAGACCCATCAAATGGTGATTTGGAATCAGTTAATAAAGATCAGAATAAAAAGGAGGTGTAATAATCAACAATTTAAAAATGAAAAAAACTTTTATCACTACTTTTTTAGTTGGTGCTTCTTTTTTTGCTCCAGTCTATGCAGGATATGATGATCCTTGGACTGATGGTATAAATGAGGGGGCTATTGGCAAATATGATGATCCTTGGACTGATGGTATAAATGAAGGGGCTATTGGCAAATATGATGATCCTTGGACTGATGGTATAAACGAGGGGGCTATTTCTTGGTAAATTTAAAAAAAGATATTAAAATCAAACCTATAGATAAATAAATTTTTTTAACTTGGACAAAGTATATACTGAAATTTATTTTCTAGATTCTTTTAGCTCAAAGGTCAGCAAAAAAAGAGTAGACTTTAATAAAGAATTCTTAAATGAATATAATTTAGATAAAGATAACTTTACAAATTCTTTTGATAAAAAACTTTTTACTATATCAAAAGAAAAGCCAGAAAAGGTAGATTCCTTACTTGCTCTTAGATGCAGAGTAAGTTCACCTATCCTTGAAAAAATTAAACACATTTATAATATCTTCTCAGAAAATTACGATATCGAGCTTCAAGAAATGTTAATTTTGACATTGAATGATGGTGGAGAAAGATTTTTAAGAATAAGAAATGAAAAAAATAAAAGATTTGTAAAAATGTTATTTTGTTGGGAAACCATAAATACTATGCATCAAAAAGGAGTAATTCAACCTTTTGGAGCAGAAATTATATTTGAATTTAATCCAGATTTATCAAATTTATCTACATGGGCAAAAAATAAAGTTCAAGGGAATTATGAATTAAAATCTTATTTAAGAAACTTTGGAATTCTTTTATTTAGTCATTGGTCTTTAATTGCAGATAGTTCAAGAAAAAGAATTATTTCTTCTTGGGAAAGATGTGGAGAAGGAAAATTTAATAGCAAATATATAATTAAATTATATGAATCTTATATATTTAATTACAAAAAAGCTAAGAAAGACTTTAAAAGAAAATATGGGAAGATTTCAGGATGGGAACCAGATAGGAATTTTCTTATTTCCTTAGATCCACCTCAAAAAAATATAGATACCTTAGTTTTAATGAGCAAAGCTATAAGGCAATATATTTCTAGTACATATACTGCAAGACAACTTTCTCAAGAAGAAGAGTCGCAAATAAAATCGCAAGAAATCCATGAAATTGAAAATTCAGACTCAGAAATTTCCAACAAAGTAATTACTTTACTTAAAAATAATGGTCTTGGTATTGTGCATAAATTTATAAATGAAGATAAAAATAAATGGGTAAAGGATTCATCAAGAAAGCTTGCTTGGGAATTATATAGTAAGGGTTTAAGTCAAAGAGAAATAGCTTCAAAGTGCAATCATAAGCAGGCTTGGGTTAGCAAATTACTGCCTGAGAAGAGAATATCTGAGGAAATTGCACAAGAAACAGCTTTAGAAATTCTTAAATTCAAAGAATTTACAAATTTCAAGGAAGCACCAGAAAAATTAGATAATTTAGTGGATGGTTTGCAAAATTTTTTATTAATTGAACAAACAGATGAGAAAATATCTTTATTAAGGCAATTTGTAAGACAGGAAATAGAAAAATGATCAAAAATTCTTCACAAAATAATGATTATTTAGAAGGAATAGAGATTTCTAATGAAGCTATTTTCCTAGATCCAGAAAAACAATTTTCCATTCGAGAATTAATTATTGAGAGTCTTAAAAAAATAATCAAAGAAAAAAAATTAAAATTATCCTTGGGACCTGAATTAGATCTTTTGAATATCAAAAGACCAATAATATTAAACAAGTTTGATATCCAACTTGTCTCATCAGGAATGCTTGCTGATGAAGTTGAGATTGATATAGAAAACTGTAAAGAAAAAGGAAAGGGTCCACAATTATTTTTAGCCGCACAAGTTGAAGAGGATCTAAATATTGTTTTCTTTAAAGGATTACTTACTAGTCAAGAATTTATAAAAATAATTAAGAAAAGAGATATTAAAAGTAATAAAATATCAATACCTATTAGCAATTTTAATGGTGGTATAGATAAACTACTTAGATACATCAGACTTCTTGACACTAAATCAATCCCAAGAGTTGAATTAGATATTAATCCAAAGGTAGTAAATTGGGATCTAATAACAAGAAAAATTAAATTAAGCGTTACTGCGGCATTAGGAACTGCAGGATTAATTATTTTTGGGCCAAATATTTTACAACCAAAATTGGTCGCAAATTTATCCTCTCTGACACCTAAGGACTATGAAGTTAAATCATTTACACGTAGCTCTACTAAAAATTCAGTATGTTTATTAACTCCTATTGCATACAAAAATGATAATAATGAACTAGTCGCAAAAATAAATATTGATAAGCCAATCATATATTTATTAAAGCCATTGAACGAGTTATCAATATCAATAGATAAAAATATAGTTTGGAAGAAAATAGCCTCTTCAACAGAAAAAATAAATGGTCCAATATATTGGCCAATCAAACCTATAAAAACTAAAGATAAATATAAGTTATTATTAAGACCTCAAGGCTCTCCTTTTGGTTCCAATTTAGTTATAAATCTAGAAACAGATCAAAATATTCCTTTAACTAATATTGATAACTTTATTGATACTTTGGGAGATAATAAAAGAAAGTGGATAAAAGCAATAAATAAAAAAATCAAGTCAAACAGAAATCTTGGTATATCTTTATTATTTTCAAAAAAAGCTCCCGATACAAAAGAGTTAGAAAAAGCTAAATTACAATTAGACAAATTAAATGCATGTGAGTCAATTTAAATAAAATTTATAAAGTAAATTAAGCCAAGAAAATTGATTGAACTCCTCTTATAATTACAAATATCTGTAGTATTTGGGCAACTAATGCTAATTTTTTATTCGAATATTCAATTCCATTTTTTTCAAAATCACTTCTTACTGCTTCAGTGAATAATTTACTAATTACTATTAATATTAAAAACCATTTCCACTCAGGTTCCCCCCAATAGCGCCAAAGTCCCACTATTGAAAATATACCTGCAAAAAATCCTGTTCCCATAATAATAAATTACCATTTTTAAATTTTATGGCTAGTAAAGTTTTTAAAAAGATAAAGATAAATAAAAAAATATTAGTTTTATTTTTGATGCCTTTAATAATAAAGCCAATTTATTTACCTGAGCCTATATTAGCTTCTAAAACTAATCAAAAAGTAAGTTTTCTTGTTCCAAAAACAAAAAAAACAATTCTTAAGAAAGTAAAGAATTTAAAACAAAAAGCAAAAATTGAAGAACAAAAAGGAAACTATCAAGGGGCAATTAATATATATAAAGATATAAAAAAAATTACCTCTTCTTTAGTTGAGCCCGCATCAAGAGTAATTATTGAAAAAATCTTTTCAAGTAGTTCTACATCAAATTATTTACCAAAAAATGATGCTAAATTACTTTATGGATTAATTGATAGAGAACTTGGCCGATTATATGTTTTATTAGGAGATTATAAAGAAGCTGAAAAATTAATTGAAAACTATTATTTACTTGCTAAAGAATACAGAGGCAAAGATCACGATGAAACCATAATAGCTTTAAACAGTCTTAGCGATATTTATATTAAAAACGGAAAATTTAATAAGGCAAAATCCCTTTTAAATAAACTAATATCCATAAGTAAAAAAAAATATGGTTATGAAGATAAAAGGACTGCTACAGCAATGAATAATTTAGCTGTCCTCCATTTAAAGTTGGGTGAGAATAAAAAAGCAGAAGAACTTATTAAAAATTTATTTGCGATAGATAAAATTAATGGTAATTCAGAGAATTTAGAAATTGCTATATCTTATAACAATCTCGCTACTTATTATCAAAGCATAGGATCGACTCAGGAGGCAGAGAGTTTTTTTTTAAAAGCTCTAAGAATTTATGAAAAAAATAAAAAAATTGACCTTCAAATTGCTCAAATATATAGTAATTTGGGATCTCTATATGAAAGTCAAGATTTATATAATCAATCAGAAATACTACTTTTAAAAGGATTAGAGATAAGAAAAAGTTTACTTGGGGAAAATCATCCAGATGTAGCTAGTAGTTTACTTAATTTAGGAATTTTAAAAATGAAGCAAGGCCAATATAAAGATTCCAAAGAAATTTTACATAATAGTCTTAAAATTTTTGATCAAGTTATAGGAGAAGAAAGTTTAGAAAGTGCGGCAGTTTTACAAATACTTGGAGGAGTATACAGCTATGGTAAAGAGTATGAAAAAGCTTCAGAGATATACTCTGCTGCCTTTAGTATAAATTCAAAATTATTAGGAAGAGATCATCCAACAACTGCAGCAAATATGATTGGTCTTGCATATTGTGGCATGCGTTTAGGATATTACGAAGAAGCAGAAAAGTTAAACTTATATGCTCTTGAAATAACAACTCAAAACTATGGGGAGAGTCATCCTCAAAACTCAAACATAATTAATAATCTTGGTTGGTTATATACATTAAAAGGTGAATATAAAAAGGCAGAAATTTTTTATAAAAAGTTCTTAGAGATAAATGAAAAATCATTTAATAATTTAAATTCTAATACTGCAATGACTTTAAATAATCTTGGTTGGTTATACATTTTAAAAGGCCAAGATTCTAAAGCGAAAGAAGTTCTAAAAGAAGGATTCAAAAACTCTATAAGATTAATACAAAAAGAAGCACCCTATTTACCATTATCTAAAAGAAGTTCTTTTGTATCTTCATTTGGTACATTTGGAAGTTCTTATCAATATTCATTTTCATGGGCAATAGAAAATCCAGAAGGATTAGAATTTGCTTTATTTTCAAGAATTAACAGACAAGGAATACTGCAAGATATTGAAAAGCGTCAATCTAAACTTTCCTCTCTACCTGGTTCTCAAAAAATGATTTTAGAAGAGATAAAAAATATTAATCAAAAAATTGCAGCTAATAAAAGTAATGATTCAAAAGATCTTTATCAATTAAGAAACTCTCTAGAAAAAGACCTTTATCAAGCAATACCTGAATTAGAAATTAATACAGTTGAAGTTGCTGAGATTGCTTCTTTATTAGAAAAAGATTCTTTATTAATAGAATTCCAGAAATATTTCCCTGTAAACATAAATGAACCCAGAATTCTTAATGAAATCAGAAATGAAAATCCAAAATACTTAGCAATGATTCTTAAACCTTCAGGCGAGATTGAAGTGATAAATTTAGGTTCCGCAGATATTATTGATTCAAAAATAAAGAACTCTCTATTAGCTACTGAAAGTATTGATCCAAATGCAGAAGAATATTGGAGAGATTTAAGCAATATAATAATTTCTCCATTAGAAGAGATAATAAGAGAATATAAAACTATCATAATTTCTCCAGATGGCGAACTAAATAGGGTAGCCTTTGCAGCTTTGAATGCTCCAAAAAGCAATAAATTATTTTCAGAAAAATTTGAACTTCATTTTGTCACTACAGGAAGAGAAATAATTGAAATCAACAAAAATAATAAGAAGCAAAATAAATCATCCCTTGTGATTGCGAATCCTAAATTTACTTTAAAGAAAAAGATTACAAATAAAATAAATGAGGAATCTTATTTTGATAAAAATCGACAAAAGAGAGCTATTGATTTAAATAAAACTGACTGGGAAGAATTACCTGCAACCGAAAAAGAAGGAAATACAATAGCAAAATTAATTAAAGCTAAGCTTTTAACAAAAGAAGAAGCAACTTCTTTGGCAGTAAAAAACAATCCAAAACCTAAAATTCTTCATATTGCTAGTCATTCATTCTTTTTAAAAGATCAAGATAAAAATCCCTTACTAAGGAGTGGAATTGTTTTAGCAGGGGCTAATAATAAATTTGATGATGCTATAGATAATGGGTATTTAACTGCTCTTGAGGTTTCAAGACTAGATTGGGAAGATACTGAATTAGTTGTTATTTCAGGTTGTGAATCCGGTCTTGGATCTATTAAGTCAGGAGAGGGGGTTTATGGATTAAAAAGAGCAATTGCTGTTGCTGGCGCTAGATCTAGTTTACTTTCTCTTTGGGAAGTAGATGACAAAGCAACAGCAGAATTTATGGAAAGTTTTTATAAGAAAATTATAAAAGGTATAGGGAGAGCTGAAGCCTTATCTAATGTACAGAGTGAATTTAGAAATCATTCAACAGCAGCATGGAATCATCCTTATTATTGGGCAGGTTTTCAATTAAACGGTGATCCAGGCCCAATAAATTGGAATTAAAAAAAGAAATTTGAATATTTATTTTCCTTTGTTGAAAATGGAATCAACATATATATCTTAGAACAATTAGAAGTTATTAAATAAATTTTTTAATAATGAACTCTACTAATTCTAATGATGAAAAAATACTTTTTTCTGGAAAAACAGCAATAAGAATAATAAAGGGTTATAACCAAATAGCTTATCTAGATGAAGATAAATATTTAGTTGATGAAATTGAAACTTGGGATGATGATCAACAAGGTTATATGTTTATTAGAAATTGCTGTTATATGCATCTAGAAGAAGCAAAAAAGAAATTAGGTAATGATTTTGAAAACTTAACTTTAAGTACTCATTATGGATTACTTTTTAGATACACACTTAATTTATTAAATGAACTTTGTATTGATAGTAAAGTTATAAAAAATATACATCAAATAATGTATGACCATTTAGTTTTTTTGCTAAATAATATAAACCCTCTATCAAAAGATAAATATATTTTCTTATTAAATGGCAACTGGCTTGCTTTATACAATAAAACAATTGCTGATCTATATGATCAAAAAAATAATACTCTTACAAATCTAGATTTAGAAAGAAATATCCAACAAAGTTTTTTTGAAAAAGATTGTAATCAAAAAAGTCAGGAAATTATTCGTAAAGAAATGAATAATTGGTCTGAAGTTTATGAAAACGCCAATAAAAAAGTTGCAAATATAAATTTTGATATTTTGCCAAATGCAATAATTGAATATGACTGGGATACAAGATTCTTGTATTTAGTTACCCACTTAATGATTAATTATAAGTTTGGAGATGATAGTAAGAAAATTTTTAATTCTCCTATTCTTTATAGTTATGGAAGTTTAATATCAAATACTTTATCCATAACAAAAAGTTTTGGAATAGATGATTATGAAGCTATAAAAATCATTCCTAATTTTTTTATAAGATTATATGATTATTTAATTCTAGGCTTTGGAGCAAAATTAAAGCTTCATGAAAACCAAATAAATTTAAATCAGCTTCAAACTTTTTATCGTTTAAAAGCTTGCGATCTAACTAATGAAATTAATAAAAATATTATTCCCGAAGAAAAAGATTTATCAATAATTGGGCTTACATTTGAATGTTTTTATAATTCAAGAGCAGATAAAAAAGCAGATAATGGCGATTTAAAAGGAGCCCTCCAGGATTATACAGAGTCAATAAAAAATAATCCAAATCAAGTAATTCTTTATCAAAAAAGAGCATATATTAAAGGGTTTTTAAAAGACTACAAAGGGGCAATAGATGACTATAGTTCTGCTATTGCTATAAATGATAAAAATTTAAAATTAAATAATATTAAATCTAAATTATTTTTAGAAAGAGGTTTAAATAAATTTTTAATTAAAGATGATGATGGAGCCATAGACGATTACACTTTAGCTATTAAATTTGATGAAAATAATGCAATTGCATATCACAGAAGAGGTATAGTTTTAAATTTTCTTGATAAACCTGAAAAAGCCATAAAAGATCTAGATCAAGCTATTAAACTTGATCCTGATAATATTTCTATTATTGGATCATATTTTGAAAGAGGAAAATATTATTTAGAAAAAAAGCAATTATCTGAATCAATAAAAGATTTTAGCTTTTTTATAGATATTTACGAAAAAAATGTTTTAAGTGGAGATAATTTAGAAAGAGAGGCTTTAGGCCTTTGCTATGTAGATCGAGCTCATGCTTATGATTCAATAGGAGAATATGAGAAAGCTTTTAATGATCTAAGAAGATCTGCAGAGCTTGACTGTGAATTAGCGAAAAAAATTCTAAATAATCAAATCCAAAAATAAATTCATATTATGAATATCAATGAAATACCATTTATTTATATAAAAAAAGCAAAGGATAAAATTTCCAAATATGATTATGAAAAAGCAATTCTTTTATATTCCCTAGCTATAAATATTTGCCCTTATCAAAACGAGATCTATTGGCTTAGGGGTGTAGCTAAAACAAAACTTAATAAGCACAAAGAGGCTTTAGAGGACTTCAAAAAATATAAAGAACTGGATGAAAAAACAAATATTTTTGAAATACTTAAATCAGAAGTTTCTGAAAAAAAAAAGGAACTAGAAAATAAAAGAATTTTAAAAATATTTCAATCATGTTTTGAAAAATTAAATTATAAAGAAAAATTTATTTTTAAATATCGATTAATTCCAGGCAAATATAAGACTCTTAAAGAGATAGGCATATTACTAAATCTTTCAACCCAAAGAATTTGGCAAATAGAAAATGTAGCTTTAAAAAAATTTAGATCAGCTGCAAAAAAATTGACATTGGAGGATTCTCTTTATCAAATACTAAAAAGTAAAGATTTAGAGGAGAAATAATAAAATTTGGAATCTATGATATTTAGTGAGAACAATATTTATATAGAATATTTTTTTCAATGCAAAAAAAAAGTAAGTTTGATTCGATTTTAAATAAATTATTTAATCAGATAGAACAAAGATCATTGGGAGAAAGCACAGCTGGAATACCAGTAAACTTTTATGATTTTGATGCTATGACACAAGGCCTTCAAAGAGGCAGCTTAAATGTTTTAGGTGCAAGACCTTCTATGGGTAAAACTTCCTTATTGATTAACATGGCTAAAAATGTTGCCCAATCTCAGAGTCTCCCAGTTTGCTACTTTGGATTAGAAATGAGCAAGGAACAATTAGGTTATAGAATATTATCTCTAGAAGTAGGAATTGAAAGCGGTAGATTAAGAACTGGAAGATTACAACAAGATGAATGGCCATTACTAGGAGAAGGAATAAACTCATTAAGTCAATTGCCAATTTATATATTCGATAAACAAAATATTTCAATTGAAGAAATGACAAATACTTGTAAAGAGATTAAAGAACAATCAAAAGATAAAAAACTTGGACTAATAGTTATTGATTATATTCAATTAATGGAACTTGATGATAATAGATTAATAACATCAAGAGATGATGAACTTTGCAAAATTGGAATAAAGTTAAAATCTATGGCGGTTGAATTAGATGTCCCAATTTTTGTAGCATCACAGCTAAATAGAACTATTGAATATAGATACAACAAAAGACCAATGTTGGGAGATATAAGAGAAACTAAATCTCTTGAAGGCACCTCAGATCTTATTGCAATGCTTTACCGAGATGAATACTACAATCCAGAAACTACTGATAGAGGAATATCTGAACTAATTATTTGTAAACATAGAAATGGCCCTGTTGGTACTGTTAAATTACTTTTTGAACCTCAATTTACAAGATTCAGAAATTTATCCTTATAGAATTTGATAATGGATTATTTAATTGAAAGATATGAAAATTCGGAAGAACTAGAAGATAATTTTTTTGAATATGCATGTGATTGCATTGATAATGATCATCTTATGTATGCTATTCATTATTTGAATAAAGCAATCAACATAAATGAAAGTAATGCTGACGCTTATTTTTTAAGAGGTTTAACTAAAAAAAAACTTATAGAAAGAGAAGAAATTTGTTTCGATATTAAAAGAGAAGAGAACCAACAAGAGTTATATTCATTCCCACTTGCAGAATGTTTATTAGATTTTCATAAATCTAGTCAACTAAATTCACAAGGATATAAACAAAAAATAATTGAAGAAATAAAAGATTTAATTATTGGCTTTGGTATTGTTGATTATAATTTCATTACAAACTTTTTATTATTTCCATATGAAGAAGATAAAAAACTATATGAAAAAAATTTAATAAGAATAAAAAGATTTTCCGGACATATAAATTTAATCGAACATTTATATAACAAAAATAAATTTCCAGAACTTGAAAGGTATATTTGGAATATATCTGTAAAATATAGTTTTTTATCAAATAATTTATCTAAATTAAATTCACTTCTAAAATTTATTAATAAATCTTCTGAGGCTGATTTATTTTATTTAATCAATGGTTGTTATAGATATAAAAAGAAGGAATATACTGAATCAATTAATTTTTTAAATAAAGGCATAAAATTTTGTAAAAATTCTATTCCAAAAACAAATAATGAAAGGTTTGATATTACTTATTATTTGGCAAATAAATACTACATAAAAAGTTTATGTATATATGAATTAAGAAATTTTCAACATGCCTTAAATGATTTAAATATTGCAGAATTTTATTTTAAAAATTGTATATTAATATTAAATGAATCAAAAAAAGAGGATTTAAATTATTTTGATTATGATTCAGAGGAGTTTATTTATTTGTATTATTTACAAGGACTATGTAATTATGAATTAGAAAACTTTGAAGAGGCTATAAATAAACTCGAAAAAACAATAACTATTATTGGTTCTGCAGGGAGATTTGATGAAAAATCTTCATATAGAAATTTTTTAAAAAGTAAAAAAGATTTTGATATAAAACAACTTAAATTTTCATATACATTATTACTGGAATATTTAAAAAACTATATGCACTTTCAAGTATATAAATATGTTACTTAAAGTAATTTTTAAAAACTCTTCAAAGACTTTAACCTCAGAATCTAAAAATAATGATTTGGAATTGAAATTTGATTTAAATGAGATTTTATTTCCTAACATGCCTATATCAACATCAGTTAAATAACTTTCAATAAATAGATAATCATAATATTCGCAAGTTTTTAATAATAAATTTTTCTAATTTTTTTAATTCATTTGCCTGGGCAGTATAACTTTCAACCCAATCCAATTCATAACCAATTCCAAATGAAATATTTACTATATTATTTTTAAAAAGTTTATAAAAATCACTGATCGTAATATAGGCAAATCTTCCATTTGCTAAAGTGTCTAAATCAGGACATAGACCGTCATCAATAAAATAATTTAATTAATTGATAACCAAGGATTTAAATTAAGAAACTTATTTGCAGTAGATGGTGAAATTATATTTACATAAGATAAATAACCTTTTGCAACTGACATAGCATCTTTTCCGATTTCATTAGAAACTTTTTCTATTCCATTAATTTTACAATTATGAAAAAATGCTCTGAAACGATGTAAGTCTCTTTTAGTTAACCTTACTTCATCATTAACTAATAAACCAGTAACTATTTGCCTGTTTGACTTCCGCATTATGCGTGTTTTCTTTTGATTAACTATAAATCCTTCATTTGAAATTATTTTAGAAATGCCGTTAATCAAACCATTTGGATTTTTAATTTTTTCTTTAGTTGAAAAGATAAGATCATCAGCATATCTTGAATAAATCCATTTAGATTTTTCTGCATAAGCAGAAATTCTCTTATCAAGATTATTTGATATTAAATTTGCAAGATTTGGAGAAGTACATGCCCCCTGGGGTAAACATCTTTCGCCTACTTCAACAAAATATGATTTATCATCTTGCTTCAAAAGTACTCTTGGACTGTCTGTGCAAAGTAATGCCAAAACTGAAGCAACTCCAGGGTTATATCCCAGTGATTCATAAAAACCGCGGACTCGGGGAAATACTATCGAAGGGAAGAAGTCTTTAAGATCTATACGTAAAACTATTTCTTTTTTCACATGCAATGAAGCATTATCTAGAATAGATACTCCCGACCTAAATGCCATAGCTGCTGGATGTAATTTTATTTTTTCTAAAATTTCATTCAATACCCAACTTTGAGCTTTTCTAAGGATTGGTTTTGGACTAGAAATCAGTCTTTTTTCTCCAGATCTTTTAGGAATATAAAAACGTGTGTAGTGATCTATAGAAGAATCTTCTCTGCTATAAACAAGCCATTGAAGATCTTTAGGATCTAATCCCAAAGCTGAAGACAAATCAAGAAAAGAAATAATTTTTGGCAACCCATTTCTTTTAACTAATTCTTCGTCTCCGCCAATAAATTTAAGTCTATTGGAAACTTCTCTTCCAAGAAAATTTGGGCAATTAATACGATTAATTTTATTCTCTTCTAATCTTCTGGTTTTTTCTTTTTCTTTATTATTTTTTCTAAGTTCTGCTTTTATCTTTACATCTTTAATTCTTTTAGATCTTATTTTATCAATCGCAATGTCAACATTATTTAATGACTCAATTTCTATATTAGTTTTTTCTAACTTATTTCTTATATCCTTTAAATTTAAAGCTGCTTTTTCAAACTCTTCAATATTTAAGTCATTAGGCTCAAGGAATCCAAGACGAAGCATTTCTTCAACTTCAAAAGCTCGCATACCAACCTGCTTAATTCTTCTCGCCCACTCAGGATTAAGACTAGTATCTTGATTTTTCATATTATTCTCCAGCAAGACTTAATGCAACGATATGTCTACATGGACCTTGTTTAAGCTTGTGATATCTAAAATATGAACAACTACACTGTGCTTGAGTAATACGACTATCAATATCACGACTAATTACAGTAGAGCAGATCCTTTCTCTTGAAATAACAGTTGCTTTTATAGTTCGTTCTTTTTCATTAATACTATCTGATGAAATTCTGACTGCATTTCTTTTGAATAACTCAATGCCTTTAATTTCTTCAATACCAGTTTGAGATTTAGATTCGAAATCCAAATCAGGGAAAAGTTCTCTATAACGATATTTCCTAAACTCAGGATCATACATTGCCGTTCCAGATAAACATAAATGCTGAAGGATTCTTTTTGATTCCATTGGAGATTTATTTAAATATTTGGCAAGTTCTCCATCCTCAATGATTAAATTTGTTTTTAAAAAATATGCAGCTTTTTCCATTGTTTCTTTGGATTCTTCAGCAGCTGGTATCATCGCTGAAAAACGCGCCCTAGCCGCCCAATCTAAACTAGTCCATCCAGAAAGTCCTATTATTAATTGAATTCCTTCCATCTCTACACTCCAGAATGAAGGCATTCCAGAATCGATTAATCTGACATTCACATTATTTACCAAAGGAAGTATCTCTTTTAATACTCTCAACCTTCTTCTTCCCCATACTTTAATTCTAGAGCTTTTTGCCCCCTTAAAAGGCATATCAGACATTATGAAAACGTCCCCCCAAGGTTCAACAATTACTTTTGGTTTTTCATCTGGAATAAGTTCAAAAATTAGTGATCTTGGTCCTTCCTTTTCTCGCTGGGCCTCTAATCTTCCTAGTACATCGGCAAGTGCTAATGATGAAATTTTAATTTCAACAGGTGCAAGTGATAAGGCAGCCTGAACCTCAACCAAACCCTTAGTCCAAGTTTCTGGTAGATCAATTTTTTTCTCTATTGTATTTGATATTCCAGTATCAAACTCTACGGCATCTTTGCCAACGGTTAAATGCAGTGGTCGATATGAACGAGTTCTAGAAAGTTCTCTTTCAAGAGAAGTACTAAAGTCAATATTTGTAGTTCCACAATTAAAGTTTTTCTCACCGGTTGTTGCCTCATGCGGTAGAGCTACTCTTGCATAAGTTGACTCATCTAGAGAAAAAGCCTCAAAAAATGTCGCATCAGGCTGAACACTTACTATTGGGTCGAGAACATACCATGCATCTCTATTATGTGTATAAAGCCAACTCCAAAAACGCCTTCTTTGCTCGGGGAAATAATTTGAATTAAATTTTTTTATAATCTGATCATAAAATTCTAATTGTTGCGTAAGTATTTCTCTTTCTTTTATTAATTTAGGAAGCTGTTTTAATTGTGAACTCATAAAACCAGGCAATTCTTTAAAGTATTCGCCTTGAACCCATTCCTGATAAGCTGAGTGATCTTTATTTACTCCAGCATCTCTCATCCTTACTATTCTTCCTAATACCAGCATTAATTTTGAGAATGCCACACCAGGTTTAACTTTTATATCTGTACTCAAGAAGACATTTGAATTTTTAATATCAGTACCAAAAGTAACTGCACTTTCATTAGTATTTGAATTTACAGTTGATTGAGTAAAGTTGCCTTTGAAAGAAATCATTAGTTTTTAGCTCCATTTTCAGTTTTAATTTGTATTCCATCGAACGTAATACCATTCAGCATAAGAATGGCAATATTACGCAATGCCCAAGCTTTATCTTGGGAGTTAGTTCCTTTTGAAAGTTCAATTAGAGCTTTTTTACGAAAAGGGGAAATAATTTTTTCTTGTTTTAATTTTTTATTTTGAGTAATTCTTGATTTAACCAGTTCTTTAGCCCTTCGATTTTTTCTTCTGGTTATAAGTAAACGTCTATCAAATGAATCAAATTCCTCAGTATCGTTCCAATCTTTAATTAATGTTCTTTCTACAACTTTTGACTGAACTTTTGGATCATCAGATTCAGTTAATGCAGGCCACAAAAATTCATCATCAATTTTCTCTGATTGATTATTTAAAAAGGTAAGACCCATATCTCTAACGTCTGGAACGATGCTATCTAAACAGGCCATTACATACTCAGAGAACTTTCTTTTTATATTTATCGAATTAATTAATTCACGAATAGCTTCTAATGGTATTGGCAACCCAATTTCAGCAATTATAATCCAATATTTTTCGATTAAATCTGCTTTTTTCATCTGGTTTAGGGCGCATTCTTGAAGATTTCGATTAGGAATCCTTAGTAAACCAATTGCAAAATTATGATCAGTATTAATTCTTTCAGGTTTCTGATTTATATATTTCAATAACATTTCCTGTTGAACAGAATTTGTTGTAGCAAGATGCTCTTGCGTAACTATATTTCCAATTTGGTTAATGAAATTTGTTTCGTTAAAAATATATTGGGCAATGTTTTGATTATTATTTTGGCCTAACGCTTTCCAAACTAGATTTCTAAAATCAACTTCTCCTTCTTCGAAAAATATTTTATAGTTCATAACAAAATTCCAAGATTTATCAGTAAAAAGTTCTAGAAAATAAGAATTTAAATTCGATGCTCTATTTAAAAATTGATGAATTAATTTCAAACTTTCTTTTTTCCATTTAGAAGATACGAAGATGTTTTTCCGCAATTCATCCCATAAAAGATATTCAACATCCTCCCAATTAGAAATTTCATCTATTAGTAACCAACCAAAATTGAAAGCATCAATATTTTTATATTTAAAACATTCAAAAGAAAGTTTTATTTTTTGATCATTAAAAGGTATCTTTTTTGTTTGCTCGAATATTATTTCACTTAGAATTTTGGAACTTTCTAGGGATATATTTCCTTTTTCTAGTAAATTTAAGTAAGCTTCTAAAATATCAAAAATATTTATTTTTGTAATTGTCAAAAGATATTCATCATCAAGTTTATCAAGATCATAAAAATCTGTTATTGATTCAATAACTAATGAATTAATAATTGAAGGCCTTAAAAGGTTTGAATATTGATTTGAAAAATTATATTTTAAATAAAGAAGAGAAACTGGCCCAATTAAAGATAAATTTTGAGAATGATATTTGCTATCTAATAATTTTTTTATTCCATTAATTATTCCAACATAACTTTGAGTTAAAATTGGTCTAGAAATTAATTCTTTAACTACTTTTTTAATAGGATCAATATTTTCAGAAGAGAAAAAATTAAGCCACATAGAATCGTTTAAACTAGAAAAGAGATCTGGAAAATCTGCGATATAATTAGAAGCAAGATTTACAATTTTATGATCTTTACTCTTGAGAGCTAAGATTATATTATTTTTATTTAAAGTTGGAATATTCTCTTTTTGATCTAAAAATACCTGGCAACAAAAAGTAAAAATTTCGGGAGAATTTCTTATTGAGTTAAATATTTTTTTTACTACATCTAAATTATTTTTCCAAGCATCTGGGAAAGGATAGTTAGATTTATTTTGTAATAAGGGAACTTTTACATATCTACTTTTGTTATCAAGAATAGAAACTTTTCCTCCCATTATGTAGCCAGGAATAAACGATTTTGAATCGATTTCCTTATCCCAATTAATTAGTGCGTTCGCGGAAATTATTGAGTAAGTTTTTAAATCTTTCACTCCTATTTTGATTAGCGCCCTACGCATTCGCCTCAACATATAATCTAGAGTTAGAACACTAGGACATGGAATAATTTCCGAAAGCCAATTAATATTTTCAATATCTACAATCCCTGCAAAAAGGTTGTAATTAATTACAGCTTCAGGATTGCAACCTTTTGCAAGAGATAGGCGCCCTAATGCAATCCCAAATTCTCTTGGCAAGATTTTAGGATCTAAATACTTTAAAACAGTTTTAAATGGTCCCCAATAGCCAAAAATTAAAGGAGCTTTTGTTAAAAGTATTTTAATAAGTTTAAAGTCATTAGACTTTAATATCTTTGATAAACGAACTTTTTCAGATATATTTTGCGCCGAAGATAAAGTAAGTTTCAAATCGGAATCTTGTGATTTTATTCCATCTACAAAATTTGTTAATTGGGCTTCAGAAATTACTGAAGAAAGATTTTTTATTGACTGATTAAGTCCATTACTTTCTAGAGAATTAAGTTGATAGGAATTTAAAATATTTTCAAGAAATTTTGAAACCTTATTATTATTTTCAATATTTTTAATACTAGATATTAATTCATCAATTTGCTCTGATCCATTTTTTTTATTGATATTTCCCCAATAAGCCAGATGAGGTTTTTTATAAGACTCCCAATAAGAAGAATAACTAGAATTTACTTTTATTAATAATTTTGAATCCGATTTATAAATTCTTTGAAGGAGAAAAATATCAAACTTTTGAGCTTTAAATTTTGCCGCAAAAACTATTTTTGTAGATTGTGTAGGATTCATTACTTCCGTTTTCTAAATATAACGCAAGTTACTTCTACCTATCTAACTGTAATCGGTGTTGATCACTGTAGGCGTGTTATAGCACATATGCACCTATAACAAACGGACTGTTTACAGTCGTCTCAGCGTAATGTTATAGGTGCATATGTGCTATAACACGCTGAGAGACATCGACAGCCGATGATGATTGACTAGCTTTACTGCTACCACGACGAAACGTCAGAGGCCTTTTTTGCTAGAAGCAACCTGCGTATTTATATATAGTTCTCATTATTTAAAAGTGATTCCAAATAAAATTTTATTCTTAAAATTGTCCCCATTTTTGGAGAAAAAACTTACATAATTTATTCGTCGAATCTGAAAAAGCACTAGATTTATAAAAAATATCGAGAGTAATATTCTTGTTTGACAAGGCAGCTCTTCTGATTTTACTGATATTACATTTAACTAATAATTTTAAAATTTCTAATGATACAGATTCTTTTTTTAATTTTTGATATGTTTCCTCTTCATCAAGTTCACTCCATAAATGCAAAAGTTCAAGAGTACTCTTAACTGCTATAAGTGAATTTAACTCATCTATATCAATAATTTGAATAGATCTTTCCCTCGCCTTATTTAATTTACTTCCAGCATCCTCTCCTACAATCAAAAGATTTGTTGCACTTGTAATTGATCCCTTTATATTTCCACCAGCTTTTTGCACCAGCAGCTCAACTTCCTTTCTTGTCATTCCAGGGATAGTTCCAGTAATAACAACATATTTATCTTTAAGAGAAGTAGGATTTATTTCATTATTATTAGATTTTGGTATTTCATTGTTACGAGGTGAATCTTTAATTGCATTTTTATATAATTCAGACAAAGAAAAGTATCTGGGATGATATGAGTAGTTTTGATATCTAATTGATTCATGATAATTTCTTTGAGAATTATAATTTGGTTCCTGGTAGGATCTATAGCTGTTTCTTTGATAAAAAGGTCTTGATTCATTTAGAGATTCATAATTATCTCTTTGATAAATATTAGATGATGAGGAATTAGCCCAAGATGATAGATTTTGCTCTGATATTATTCTCATTGCACTCTCACTACCAAGAGCATCGGCCATTTTTAAATCGTTATATGCTTTGCCTTTGAAATTTGCTTTTAAATTAGCCAAGCCTCTTTTTAAGTAAACATTTGGTGAAGTCGCAAAGTTTTGTTGATAGATAGAATAATCTGAAATAGCTCCATAGTAGTCTCCAATTTTCATTCTCATATCCCCACGATTCATATAAATATCAAAATTCTTAGGGTTATGTCTTATTGCAATTGAATAATTAGCAATTGCCTCTTGATACAAACCTTTTTCTTCTAAACAGCAACCAAGATTATTATATGAAGAAGAATCCCTTGGATCTAAATCAATCGCAATTTTGTAGTAGTGCATTGCTTCATCAAAGTTTTTCAGTAAATGGAAGCAATGTCCTATATTAAAAAAATTCAAGCTTTCATATGGATTTAACTCAATAGCCTTTTTTATTAACTCAATAGCTTCTGAAAATTTGCACTCTTTTTTTAATTGGATTGCACTGTCAAGAAAACCTCTTGATAGATTGTGATTATTTTGTTCCTGACTTTCCATAATTAGATATTGAAGATTGATATTTTGATAGGAATTTTTTAATTTGTTGAAAATATAAAAATTTATTGAGATTAACTTAAATCAGTTTCATCTCTAAATCCCATAAAAACGGGATGTCGGGGAAGATCTTTTCTACCCTTTGACATAAATTTATATTTAACTAACTTGCCAAGATATTTTGACTTATTTTTCCATATTTCATCTCTAAGAGCATCGTTTAATCCGCTTCCACAACTAAACTCGAATCCTTCAGAATTTCTTAAAATAAGTCCCCCCAACGTCCCGCTTGGTTTTAATCCATCCTGACAACTTGATCTCTTAGTTCTACCAAAATTATCTTTCAGGCCTTCATTTGTATTAATCATTTTCTCTCTAAAGGAAATAATTTCGGCTTCATCATCCATAAATTCCTTAACTTTTAATAGAATATTCTCCTTTACTGAGCTTCTACCAAATTTATATATCCCATTTGGATCTCTCAACATTAAGCCCTCATAACCTGCATTGAGATTATTAATCATTAAGTGATCAATCTGTTCTTGATTTGAAACTATTGTTGGGAAAAGAATTTCATAAGAGGGAATATTAAAATTCTCAAACTTACGAAGTTCATCCATTCTTTCTTTGTATGGCTTGACCTCCCCTTTAGGATTCACAAAGTCGAATATCCAAACCTTAAAATCAGGTTCACCTTTAATACGCATAATGGAACTACATTCTTGAAAAGTTGATCCAGAAGTCAGTTCTCCATCTATACCCTCAGGCAAATTAGAGGAAAGAATTTTTTGTAAGTATTCATTTCTAATTGGTTTAAAAGACCTTGTTAAAGCAGCTCCCCCAACCATCAGAAATCTTATACCATCAATCTTTGGTGTTGCTGCATAGGGAAATTTAGCCTTCTCAGAATCAAATTTGCCGGCAAGCAATGGCTTTTGAATCTTCACTTATAAATTTTTAATCAGTATTTTTATATAGTTCAGATAATTTATAATTGATTCCAATTCAACCTTTCCGAACCTCTCTGACAACCTCCAGAACTGCACTTGCCTACTTGAAAGTGATAGAGCATATGAAACTTTTAAAAAATTTATAATTAATTTTTGATCTGATTTTTTATGAATTATGAAAATTCCTCTCCAAAAAAAATTTTTGTTCAAAAAGATTCCTTGAGTTAGACAATTCCTCATCAAGGTTTTTCAAGACCTCTCATACTTAGATAAAACCGTTCAGATATCTGTTCCAATATTCTCCTCATGAGAATAGGATTCCTTTTTAATCTGTATAATTCTGGAGATATTTTTTCATCAACTTGTTCTTTTTGAATGAAGTCTGAATCTATGTCCCATAGAATGTAGAACTTTTCTTACCTTGATTTCAGGCTTTGTATTCTTTGATTTAATGGCAGACATATTCCTTGATCTCTGCTCACTTACCTTATGTATTACTTCACTATTCATCTAACCAATCAGTTTTAAACAATATACTCACCATCACCTTATAGGTACCTATATACAGTACGTGCATTATGTGTTTACACACATACCCACGTACCTTATATAGGTGTTTTAGTTGTGGTTGATTATGCTTTATTGCATCTACTTACAATGATGATGTATACACATCCAGTAAGTAGTCCCCTCTAAATTTCTTGTCTTTTACCCCTTCCTCCCGTGTATTATGGAGGGGTTGCGCAATTGACTGGTATAACTAAGATCTCAGAGGTCAGCATTTTGCCTTAAATTCATATATATTTAACAGAAATTGTCTTCAGTAATGCCACTATCGTCATACCGAATGCACAGAATTTATCTTGCAGCGACCATGAATTATGGTCTGGGTTCTGATGATCCAGAAGAGTTGGCCTACTACAACAAAATCAGAAAAGAGATGGCTGATATGAAAAAAGAACCAGTTAAAAAAGGGATACCCTTTAATTGGGATACCCCCGATGGAATTGATAAATGAATCTGAATACTTTTTTATTAATTGATGGGAGTCTGATGCTTATTGGTCTGCCTTTGTTGATGATTCTTAAAGGAAAAAAAGGCTCCATAAGTTACTTCTTAACAGCAAAAGTTACTCCCATAACCGCAGTAATATCTTTCTTGATAGTAGTAGTGTCATAAGAACCCCAGCTGCTTACCTTCGTGGAATTCGGAACAGTTATCTGAAAAACTCCAGTATTCACTCTCTTTAAACCACCTACTTCAGAGCCTGCCTGTAGAGCGATAGCTTCAGCCCTAACCCTTGCATCCTTTGCTGCCTTCGCAAGCATATCAACGCGTTTATCAGCCAGCTTTGAATAGGTGAATTCAGGACGGCTTGGTTTAACCCTTACCCCTTTACCAAGCAATTCCGTTATCTGACTGTGAGTCTTCTGGATGTTATAAACATCCCTACTTTCAATCTCAATATTCTGATAAGTAATCCATTCAGTTCTAATAATTTCATTAGTCTTTGGATGCTTGGTTTTATATTCACTTATACTCGCAGGTCCAAGATAAACATCCTGCTTTACGCTGTCCTCAATTCCATTGGCTTTAAGGAATTCCATCGTCTTATTAATGGACTGCTTGTGCTTGGTAAATGAGTCAATCTGAGTTGTACCTGATGTCTTTACCTGGACTGACCATTTTGCAATATCACTCTCAAAACTTTCAGTACTTGCACCAGTAACAGTGATAGTATTCTCAACCGTTCTGAACCCTCTCACAAGGACCGTGGAGGCGCCTATAAATCCTCCGAGAGATAAGACAGCCATTGCGAAAACAAGTGGCGGAGTGCGGCGTATAACGCCCAGAGAATCGCCCGGCAGCGACCTGAGTCTCTTAATAATTTTCATTGTCTATCAGTATGTGTGTAGAAGCTTTTTAACAGCTGAACCGAAAGAAAAATATTAGAAAATCCCTGACTTTTATTCCTTCGGTTCTATCTGGCCATTAAGGGTAACATCTAAGTTAGATGTGCCAATTATGGAGTCGGTTACTTATATTGCCAAATGAAACAAATGTCCGCAAGAAGTAATTTTGTATTATCGATTCCACCCGTAGCAGTATTTGTTTCTGGTAGCTAAGTCCCTCCCATAGCAGACATTCTTTGCCTTATTTATATAAAATTCCCTTTCTTTTTTAGATAGTTCTCTGGAACTACATTTGGTACCTGCTGTACTTGGAAAGTACTTATATCTCTTGTCAGGTTTCTCAGGAAATAAAAAAGTTCTTGGAAATTTATACTTTTCATCACCATCATCCTCAAACAGCATAGCCCTTCCAGCTTTAAAGGATATCAAATGTCTTGGCTGATTATCGCCACATTTTACTTTTATACCGTCCTGATAAAAAGGGTAATAATAAATTCCTGCATTTGCAGGAATCATGAATCCTAAAAGTAAATGTACTAATAGAAATTTTTTCATTAAATTAATCCTCTTTAGAATTAGAAAGTTTTTGAAAAAACTCCTCAATTTCAATAATTGAAATGACTTCAATTTCCACCCCAGACTTTTGAGAAAGGGCGAATACTTTTTCTTTAACAAATTTTTTTTCAGATTGAATTTTTGGATTAAATTTAGAAATTATTAGGAATTTCCTCTCCTTTAAAGATTTAAAATCGAAAAATGTAGAATATAGCCCTTTAAAACTTGCTTCATCTAATTTTGCTTTTATCAATATAAGAATCTCCTCTTCACTTTCTAAGTTTTTTAAATGTAAATCGAAATTATTTTTTGGTTCTCTAATAAGCTCCCATTGTGTAGAACTAAAACTTGATTCCCGAATAGATTTACTTATTGTACTAAAAATTTGATTTTTAAATACTTCTTGATAAAGTCTGCCTTGTACATCGAAAGAGGGATTAAAGTCATGATTTTTCTTGAAAATATCAGATTTTATTTGTTGATCCTTTAAAAAGATTTTGTACGCATCCTTAATTACTTCAATACCTTTTTTCTCTCCACCATCACCTGCTTGAATTTTTTTTATTAAGCTTGGTCCTTTATCTTTTTTTTGAATTTCTCTCATTGTTGGAATTTCGGAAGTACCTGCAAAATGTAAGAATAAAAATTCCTTAATTTCATAACAAAGTGTTTGTATAGTATTTAGACTTTTTAGCTGTACAAATTTATCAGCATATTGTTTCTTAAGAAATTTCATCTTTTCACCAATAAGTCTTATTTCTTCAATTAATTCAATCCATAAATCATCTTGAGGTTCAAGTGTAATTGGAATTATTTTTTGGTTCTGGATATTGTTTTTTATTTTTTCGTAGTAGGAATTAAATAATTTTTTTACATGCGGAAAAGTTTCAAATTTATAATCAATATTAAAGTTTGCTTCCATATCTTTTGTTGAAATCTCAAGACCAAGATCATTAGCTATCAAGATAGACACATAAAGACTAAAAATTTCTGAAGCCCTAACACTAAAATTTCTATCTTGCATCTTTTTTATAACAGCTTCATGAATTTCATCTAATCTAATTCTTTTAAAAAATTCTAAATTCTGCGATTCAACTTTCATATCCCTTACTTCAGGAGTTAAATTTAGATATTCTTTCTCTTTTGCTTCTGTATACAGATATCTATTAACATTCGATTCAAACCAAGGAAGTGATGGTAATGCATCATCTGGAATATTTTCTATTACAACCAAAAGGGGTGGAACATTTGAAAAAATTGCTTCACTATTATTATTTTTCTGATCTTCCTCATAGGTAATACCAAAGAAATAAGAAAAAGCTTTATACCCCTCCTCATTTTCAATTTCTTGGACTTGATAAACCAAATCTTCTTTAATCATTTCAAAATCAGATTCTCCCTCGAACCTATATAAAGTACTTTCAAGAATTGACAATTTTCTACGACAAGCTCTTGCTGATTTAATAACAGATTTAACTTCATTAATACCGTAGTTATATAAAAAATTTTGAGAAATCACTATTAAAAGGAGATATCTTATTCAAATAATATCTATTTATGCAGTAGAGAACAAATTAAAATTACTACATTACGTAGATCGTCATAAATGCAGTTCCCATAATAATAGACAAAATCAATAATCCTCTTACATTTTTTAAAAAATATGATATTTAGCAAACGTGAATGTGTCGAAACGTAAATAATTAATAAGTAATTCCTACACTTGTAGTAAATTTATTAAATCATCATATTACACATGTAATAAGTTGATGTGCTAAGGAGGTGGTTCTCCCTAGCACGGCCCTATTGGGCTGAGTAAACATTATCCATGAGCACTCATGAACTATTTTAATTCGTTCAAAATAACTTTTGGACACAAATTAAACAAAAGGACAACTTTAGGTCCCAATAATTTTATTGCTGAAGAGAATCCAAAAGAAATTATTTCTTCAGAAAATAATCAAGAAGGCCAAGCTAATTCAGTTGAATTAGATAAATGGATGCACCTTTGGTCTAAAACTCCTCATAATCCATATTCAAATAACGGTTGTGATGATTAAACAAAATTTAGACAATTTTATTCAAGATTCTTTATTAGATGCAAAAAAAGAATCTTTTACTACTACAGCAATAGTGGAGAGAATTTTCTTAGATATTAAAGAAAGTCCTTTCGGAGCTGACTTTATTAATGGACGATCAATTGATGAGGAATCGGGAGAGCCTAATGTATTTCTTGTTGACTTGAGAGATTACAACCTAAAAATTGCTGCTAATCTTTTAGGCCAAAAAGTCACATTAGAAAAGCGAAAAAATGGCTTTAGGTTAAGTCCAATTCAATTACAACCAAAAGAAACGATTAAATTTCTAAATCAATTGGATTATGAGGACACCTCAAACTCAACTAAAGAGATGGGTGAGGAAAGTAGTCAATCTCAAAATGACGCTGAAATCGGCGAGCCAAAGATCTTAGAAGGCAATATTTCAGATAGCCAAGAATTTGTAGAGAATTTGATTATTACTTTTTCTGAGCAGTCTCATAAGTTAGGCCTCCCTATGGCATTAGCTGTTTGTATACCAAATTTACACTTTAAAAAATGAACTTTTCCTTATTCACAAAAAAGGCATCCGGATATGAGTGCCTTGGCCCAAGTACTGTTGCTGAGGCAACAAGTTTTAGTAACAGTTGCGATTTAGCACTCTGGAAAGCTGCAAAATATAAACCACCAACGGATGATAAATTTCTTGCGCAGTGGAGAATTAAACATACAGCCGTTCTTAATGATTTAGCTTTAAATCTTAAAAATAAATATCCATCATCTGAACTTGATTTAGAGCTTCCATTGCAGTCAATAAATCTATGCGGCATGAAATTATTTGGGACGCCAGATTTAATAAGAAAGAATCCAGAAGGGAAAATATTTATTTATGACGCAAAATCTGGCAAAAAAAGAGATTGGCATTTAGTCCAGATTGGCCTATATGCAATCCTTTTGCAGGGTGCCGCAAGAGCAGCTGGAAAGAGAATGCCAACAATAGAAGGGTTTGGTCTTTACTACAGCAATGGATCAAAAAGTTATGAAAGCTTAGATGATAATCCTGGTTATATTGCTATTGAAGGAGATGATGCTCTTAATAAAGTTCTACCCGATCCTATAAGACAAAAAATTAAAGACGTCCTAACTATAGCTGGACAGTCAGACATACCAAAGGCAAAACCATCATCCAATAATTGTCGTTTTTGTAAGTTTAAAGACGGATGTACCGAGGCATATAAGGGAACTAATAATGAAGTTATCGATTCAAGTGACTTACTTTTAAGCAAATGAATCTACCCTTAGCAAAAGAATTCATAAGATTTAAAAAACTAATTACTGAAGAACTTGCCTCTCATAGGGAATTCTTTTACTCAGTTAAAAATGACTTTAAAAATCTTGAAAATCGAATTCTCATTTTAGAAAATAAAATTGAAATTCTCCATAAAGATAATGAAAAAGAATCTATGGAGCAATGGATCAACAATTTTATTGATGACGAAATAGAAATAGATGATGGGGAAGAAATTGGTGGATGAAGAAGATTCAACTAAATTAATGCGTGAAATTATATCTATAAGGGAAGAACTTAATTTTGAAAGATTATCTTTTCAAAATTGGTTCAGACTTGAAAGTAGAGAAAGAATATTGATGACAATATTAATGAGGAGACTTCATGATGAAATGATCGATAAGCTTCAATAAGGTTTATTAGAGGACTAAGCCTTTCTGATAGCACTCCCTAGAAATAATTTGACAGTCACATAAAGGCCGTCTAAATTTATTCTGCACACTTCAGAATTACTGTGCTGCTGGTAATCTTATCTGGTCCAACCCGGCCCACTTGAAAATTGCCCTTGTAGCTCGGCGGTAGAGCACTCCCTTGGTAAGGGAGAGGTCTCGGGTTCAAGTCCCGACGAGGGCATACCCAAAAGCCGAACTACCGCAGGGGTTTTAAAGAATTTAGAGAGAAGAAAATATACACTCCACTTCAAGTACTTATAAGTGAATATATGGACATATTGGGTAAATCGCACTAATATTCGCACTAATAGCACTAATTAAATGGCCAGTATTAGTAATGGTTCTTGGGAAACAGACTTAAGAGATTCCGTTCGCACTAATTTTGGGCAAGGATGGCTTGTAAATGGCGAGACAAGTGGCAAGACTAAAATCCTATATGTTTACAACGAAGGGCTTGGTAAAGCCAACAAAAGAACCTCTGTGACACTTCCTATTAAATGGAAGAAATCTTCTGGTATAGATGTCCTCAATGCAATTAAATTTATAAAACCTTTAGTAGTTAAAGAAAACCTTCCACTTAGTGATGCTGGTAGAAGATGGAAGTCTAAATTTATTGGGGATGATATAACAGCACCTAATAAAGCATGGCAAGATTTTCTAATAGTTCCACCAAAACATTTCTATCCACAAAAAGAATACGATAAGGTTTTTAAAGAATATGAGGCAAAATTAAAGGCCACAAAAGTTGACCAATTTTTGGCTACTAAAAGACCACTTTCAAGCGGAACAGAGAAAAAATACTTCACAAGGATTCAAATATTTTTAGAGGTAATGAATAAGAGGCCAGCACCTAATACAGGTACAGAATTAATAAAATTATGTGCTGCAAAATTAGGGGAAAATATCACCCCAGATCAGAAAAAAAGATATCTAGATACTTGGTGCGACATATTAACTTATGGCATCAAAAGACATTCAATGAATGATAAAAGATGGCAACCTCCAGAAGATGACTACAGAAAAGAATTAAAAGGCGTTTCTAAAAAATCTAAAAAATCCTCATTAACTCCTTATGTAAAAGAAAGTGATTTATTGAGATTATTGGATGATCTTGAATCAAGTGACCCTGAGATGTTTTTAGCTACAGGATTAATATCAATTTTTGGTTTAAGACTATCTGAACTTGCAGAACTTGAAGTCAGAGGTGGGAAGTTATATGTAGGCCATATAAAAAATAATTTAAATACGACTAACCAAGATAGAGACTCAAGAAGAGTATTTGCTATGGACTTAACTGATAAACCTAATTTAGGTAATAAATTAATTAGCTTATTAGATTCAGAATTAGTAAAACTACCAGCAACAGTATTAAAACAAATTAGTTTAGTACAGGACAAAAATAGTTATGCCGAAGTAGGCAAAGCATTTACTAAAAAATTAAAAAAACATCCAATTTGGAAAGAAATTGAAAAGACTAATTCTGATATAACTCCATATAGTCTCAGGCATAGATTTGCCCATCAATGTCATACAGGTTCTAGGTATCCAATATCTATTAAAGACGCAGCCGAGGCAATGGGTCACACAGTTGATGTTCACAATGGAAGTTACGCAAGTTATACAGATGAAATGAGTGTTGAAAGAGCCTTTGATCTACATAACAAAGAGAGGATTACATTATGAAAATTAAATATTTCGAATGTATAACTTAGTACTTATAAGAACTGATAAACGAGGCTATATTTGTGCCAACTTATGAACAACTACGGGAGACTCTGATCTTCAAATAGATTCTGAATTACTTGTATAAACCTTTGGCAAGGTGGATAGACGAGGTCAGGGTTGCTGTTACTACTAACAACAATTCTCCAGAATTAATATGGCTAAAAGTCGCTTTAATAGAAAATACAATGTTTCCGTAAGGAAGCGTTCCAATGATGATGCTAAATCAACTGCGGATTTTATTGAAGCGGCTGACCATATTAATAAAGGCCATGACCTATCTACGGCTACGCCAATGTTGAAGCATGGTTTTAAGAGTCGTTTTAGGAAAGACAGCGACAGCTAAGTAATATTTCATTCAAGGTAAAAAATGACAACTGAAGAGAGATGGCTTAAAACAAGTGAAGCAGCCTACTGGTTAGGAGTTAGCCAATGGTACTTAAAGCAATTTAGAGATTGCTATGAAGATGGCTTTTTAATAGAAAGAGAACATTACATTCTTGGGGCTAGTAGAACAGCACCTATTAAATGGAATGTTAATGCTGTACTAGATGCTTTTCATTACAGAGGAAAGTTCGTTCGGGCTGTATTAAAGCAATAAAAATAATTGAAGAGGGAGGTGAAGATAGTAAAAAACATAAGCCAATTAATAATTCGCAAAAAGGATAGATATAAATCCAATTTTTAAATCGAGAAGTAATTAAATCATATTTTTTATAACTCAAACCAAAAGCTTCAATATCCATAAGCTTCAGCATCGCTAAAAGACATATTGATATTCCCATAAAAACTTGGAAGCTTTTAATCAAAATAATAGTTATAAGAAATGAAGTACCAAATACTGCAACCAATGGTGTAAAAGACTTTAATTGCATTTTTTAACTTTTAAGAACAGAGTCACAAATACTAGATGGATTTGCCTGCTTAACTATTCTTAGCTTTTTGATAAGAGTGTCTCGATCTATTTGATGTTTTAAATATTTAATACAAAGATTCTTTTCCCTATTTAAATAAGCTTCTGTTCTTAAACTGCTAGCAATAGAGAATAAATTAATAGCAATAATCGCTAATAAAATGCTCATTGGGTATTTTTTGATAAAAGGAAGAACTTTTTTTTTCATTATTTATAATCTTTATTTTAATCTAAATAGCATAGCAATATTTTAAATTTCGCAGCCGCGATATGAAGGGTTCTCTTCACACTTAAGTTTCCAATAAATTACTTTATATTTGCTCCATTATCTATATCATTAATAGTCCTAAGGTATTTAGGAATGATTGTATAAGGAACTCTTTTATTCATGATTTCCTCTTACTTACTACACCTATGTTCTAACTACCAACGCATATTATTATGAGTATCACAATGTACGGTTTAAGGAAGAATAAAGTTCGGGTAGAGGACCAAATTTTGAGACTGTTAATTAATTACCAGTCCTAGGATTAATACATGGTTGTCATGAGGCAGTTGCAGGCATACAACTGAAGCCAATCATAAATTATTTGAGATAAAGTCTAGAGAGAGATATCAATCAGTAAATAGATGATTGACTGTCGATATAAAAATCTAAATTTAAAGATAAATTAAATACTTTTTAAATTATCGTTTTTAGATTGAAATTACACTATTGAATTTTAATTATGGCTTACTATCACGTTCATGGAGTTATCCCAGATACTCTTTCGCAATCTGAAGGGTACAAACTCTTTGAACAATATATTGCTTCCGGCGCACCTAAGGATAATTTTGACGGCTTTGAATTGATAAGTAGAGTCCATGCTCCTCAAACCGGAGAAGTTTTCGTAACATGCAAAGCTGACAGTCATCTTAAAATGGCTGAACATTTTGGTATTTGGAGAGCAAAATTTGGCGTTGAATGGAATGTACTTCCTGTTTTTAATGATGAAGAAGTTATTCTAAGAAATAAACAACTTGCTGAAGAAGTAGCAGCGATGGGATAATTTAATTGATTGACAGTCGATCTAAAATAAGGGGCAATTAGCTCCTTTTTTTTTTAATATGTTTATATAAATTCCTTAAGTTTATGCGTTCACTTTTATTATTGCCTTTGCTTTTAGGTTTTTCATTTCCAGCGAATGCAAAGTCAGAGACTTACTTTATTGATGTTTTAGCAGAAAGTATAGAAAACTATATTCTTAGTGGTAAAGATAAAAATGGATCTGTAAGTGGGAATGATCCTACAGTTACTGTTAATAAAGGAGATACTATTGTTTTTAATGTTGATGCGTTTAGTCATCCGTTTTATATAAAGACTGAATTTTCTCGTGGAGGCGGTGATCAAGTAACCAAAGGGACATTATCAGGTACCCCTGGAACTCAAGATGGAAAACTATCATGGAACACAACGGGTGTATCAGCTGGGAAATACTATTATGTTTGTTCTCCTCATGCACCTTTTGGGATGGGAGGCTCAATTATTGTTGAATAAATAAATGAAACGCTTACTACTCCCATTACTAGCTGCCCTCGCTTTACCAACTGCTGTTAATGCTGAAATATCTGATGAATTACATAAAAAATGTTTAGAAGCACGAGATTATGCAGGATGTGTGAAAACTAATAAAAAACTATCTCATAAAAAAGATAAGGAAATATCAGGGATTGGAATAAGGCTTTTTCTCAATAGTGACACTGCTGAATTAACTATTCAATCTGTAATAAATGATTCACCTGCTGCTTCAGCTGACATTAAACCAAATGATGTAATCATAAAAATAGATGGCAAATCAACTAAAGGAATGGGTATAAATGAAGCTGTTTCTCTCATAAAAGGACCAAAAGATAAGCCAATTAAATTAGTTTTATCAAGAATTAATGAGGCAGGTAAAAAGGGAAAAATAAATGTTCGATTAGTAAGAGATACTTTTAAAGTCTCAACAAAAGACTATTTATATGAAGGTGATTTAAGGAGGCAATTAGAGTTTTTCTTTCCAGAAAATATAAAACAGATTTTTCCAGAAAATGATTCCTCGTCAAAGCTCAAAAAAGGAACTTCAATTTAAATTTCTGAATGAAACGCATACTCCTAGTTGAACTTTTATTAGTTTTAATTACCATAATTTATGTTTCTCTAAACCCAATTTCAAGAATTTATATTGCTGATTATTTAGAAAAGATATCCTTATTTTTATCTAAAACAGTAAGTGAAGAAGATTTAAATAAGTGGTATGAGAAAAGAGATAAGTATGAATTACTTGAGAAATTAGGAGGAACTGCTTATTGATTGACAGTCAATCTAAAATTGGAGGGTATAAAAACCCTCTTTTTTTATGACTGCTCAAAATTTCATGAATGTTGTTCGATTTAAATTAAAGTCTGATTGTGTAGATAAGTATTTCGAAGTAATAGATAAAACAAGTTTTGAGGGGATGACTCAAAGATATATCGCTAAAACTGGAGATTATGATTACTGTTTTGTTGGGATCTGGAAAAGTGCAGAAGCTATTTCAGCTCAAAGACCAGCTATGATTGCTCACCTTGATGAGGTTAGAGGATTTATGGAAGAGTTGTCTCCAGAACTTGGAGTTACTGACCCTGTTTCAGGAAATATTGTTTCTAAAGTTGGATATCACGATTGACAGTCGATCTACCATAATTAGCATTTAGCTCCTTCTCAACCTCTTTGAGTTCCTCTCAATAATTCTCGTAATTTTAACCTAAGACTAAAAATGAAATCAGGTTCAGAAAACCAACTATCTTTATCTGTTATTTCTACAGTTTCGTTTAAAAATTTAGCGGAAGAAGTCAAAGAATTTGCAATAATTACTTTTGATTTTGGACTTGAGTAAATAAATCCAATAATTAACACAATTAAAAATATGGACCCTTTAACTTTAAGTGATTTAATAAATTCTTTTTTTAAGTAACCCAAAATAATTTAAAAATTAAATTTATTTTAGGAGTTGATATTTAAAGACAGATTAAATTGACAGTCAATCTAAAATAAAAAAAGTGATAAGTTTTTAAAAATGAGTAAATTTTCCTCTCAGGAAATAGAAAGTCAATACAACTTGATAAAAACGCTTTTATATAATCCTCAAAAGTATAAAGATGCGATAGATGCAGTTTAAAAAGATATTGCTTATATGCCACTAGAACTAAAGAAAAAACTTGAAGAAGAAAATATTAATTTATAAATAATATTTTGGAAAACTTCGAAATATTTACTAAATAAAGCATCAAAGGAACTTCTACTAGTACCCCAACTATGGTAGCCAAAGCAGCTCCTGAATTAATACCAAAAAGAGTTATCGATACAGCTACTGCAAGTTCAAAAAAGTTTGAAGCGGCTATCATCGAGCCTGGACAGGAAATAGAATACTTTTGCCTAAAAAACTTCATTGAAAAAGCAGTTAAATAAAAAATAAAAAGAGTCTGTATTATTAATGGAATTGAAATTAAGATTATATGAATAGGATTTTGTAATATAGATTTTGATTGAACAAAGAATAATAAAAAGACTGTAAGAATTAAAAAAAACAACGAATAACTTTTACTTTTATTCAAAATACTTTTTATTCTTTTTTCGCTATAGATTTTATTTTTTAAAAATATTGCTAGAAAAAGTGGTACCAAAATAAAGATTATTACAGAACCGAAAACAGTATCTAACGGGATATCTATACTGTTAAATCCTAAAAGAATTTTTGACAATAATGGAAAGGCTAAAATTAATATTAGATCATTAATAGCTACTTGTATTAAAGTAAATAAAGGATCGCCTTTAGCAAGATTACTCCAGACAAAAACCATTGCTGTACATGGCGCTATTCCTAATAGAATCATTCCAGAAACATATTCTTTAGCAAGTACAGGATCTATCAAATTACCATATAAAAAATATAAAAAAGAGGCTGCAATGATTGCCATTGAAACTGGTTTTATTAACCAATTAATAAAAAGGACAATAGAAAATCCTTTAATCTTATATTTCAAATTTATTATTGACTTGAAATCTATTGATAACATCATTGGGAAAATCATTCCCCAGATAAGAATTGCTATTGGAAGATTAATTCTTGAGAGTTCTAATCCGCCTATAAATTGAGATAAATTAGGAAATAAATAACCGGATAAAGATCCAATACACATTGCTAAGAAAACCCAAACACTTAGATATCTATCAGAAAATTGCATTTAATTTATCTTTACTTAACTATTCATACTAGTATTTAATTTAGTCTAAATAATAGCCTTTCTTATTTTTGCTGTAATCCATTCACTAAAAACTACTGCCACTACTATTGTTAATAAAATAACTGATACCTTAGCCCAAGCTAAGTCTCCTATTTGAGCATCTAATTCTATCCCTATACCTCCTGCTCCAACTAAGCCAACAACAGTTGCTTCTCTAATATTTATATCCCACCTATAAATAGAAATACTCGTAAATGCTGGGAGAATTTGAGGCACTATGCCAAAGGTCATAATTTGTGCTTTATTTGCCCCTGTTGCCTCAATAGCTTCAATTTGGTTTTCATCAATTTCCTCTATAGCTTCATAAAGTAATTTTCCACAAAATCCAATCGATCTTAATCCGATAGCAATTATGCCAGCCAAGACTCCCGGACCGACAACTGCAACCAGAAGTAATGCCCAGATTACTGAATTAATTGATCTGCTTGAAACTATGCAAAATAAGGCTAAAGGTCTTAAAAACTTTTTACTTGGGGTAGTATTGTTTGCGGATAAAAAAGCTAATGGTATTGCAATTAAAGTTCCAATCGTTGTACCAATAGTCGCGATATTTAAAGTGTCCCAAATAGGTTTTATTAAAGTGAAGAAATAATTAGTTTCTGGAGGAAACATCCTACCTAAAAGATCTAAAGCCTCATTATGTGAATCAAAAACATAAAACCAGATTGTTTTACTACTAATTAGACCGAAACAAAAGCTAAAAATTAAAGTACCTAAGAACCAACAAAGCCAGTTTTGTAAATCTCTTTTTCGATCAAATTTTTTCCAGGTTTTGTAATCCTTTTGTTTTATTATTGGCATTACTTTATTAATTTCCTGAGATGACTAGATGTATATTCAACAATCATCACGATAGAAATAATTACGATAAGAACAGCCGCTGCAGTCTCAAATTCATATCTATCAAAAGCTGTATTTAAGGTAGAACCAATACCTCCTCCCCCAACAATTCCAATTACCGCTGACTCTCTAAAATTAATATCCAATCTGTATAAAGATAATCCAATAAATCTTGGCATAACTTGAGGCTGGACACCATAATTAACCCATTGAAACCAACTGCTGCCAGTAGATTTGATTGCTTCAGCTTGGGATTTATTTATGTCTTCAATATCTTCAGATAATAATTTAGCGAAAAACCCTATTGTCGATAAACTCAGAGTTACCATCCCAGCAAAAGGTCCAAAACCCATTAACTTAACAAAAAATATTGCTAGGATAACTTCCTGAAAACTCCTCGACAATGTGATAACTCCTCTTGATAAGAAATAAACAAATTTAGGAGCTATGTTTTTAGCCGCCCCTAAGGATACAGGTATAGAAATAAGTATCCCCACAATAGTTGCAACAATAGTCATCCATAGACTTTCAAAAATACCTGCCAAAATCTCATCAGATCTAGTTATAAAATCTGGAGGGAAAAAAGCAAATATAAAATTTTTACCCCTTGGGATCCCTTCAAGAATTCTTTGCCAATCAATTTCGGTAGTTAGGAAAACAGATAATAAGTAAGTACTAATTATCAAAATTAATCCAATTCTTAATAACCTATTTTTTATTAACGGTTTTCTTTTCCAAATTACTTTCTTATCATTCATTTAATATATTCCTAATTTGCTACAGTTTTAGACCAGTCTTCTTCTCCATATATTTTTGTAAGTATTGTCTCTGATAAGCCACTTGACTTGCCATCGTAAACAATTTCTCCAGCTTTTAAACCTATTATTCTTTCTGCAAAATTCTGAGCAAGAAAAACATCATGAATATTTATAATCGCAGCAAGATTTCTTTCATTACATAACTCGCATATTAATCGCATAATTTGCCTGGAATTTTTGGGATCTAAACTAGCGGTAGGTTCATCTACTAAAAGTAACATTGGATTTTGTATCAAAGCTCTAGCAATTCCTACTCTTTGCCTCTGCCCTCCTGACAATTCATCGGCTCTTTTATCAAGCATATGCTCTAGTCCAATTCTTTGAAGCAGACGGAATGCTTCTTCAATATCTTTTTGAGGAAATTTCCTGAAAAAACTATTCCAAAATCCTACGTAACCTAATCTGCCGGAAAGGACATTTTCCATTACACTTAATCTTTCTACCAAAGCAAATTCCTGGAAAATCATTCCAATTTGTCTTCTTATTTTTCTTAATTTAGATTTATTTAAAGAAGTAATGTCATTTTTTTCATTAGCGAAATAAACTTTCCCTGAAGTGGGCTCAACTAATCTATTTATTGTTCTAATAAAAGTACTTTTACCAGCACCTGAAGGACCGATAAGAGCAACTACTTGCCCATTAGGAATTTCTAGGTTTATTCCTTTAAGCGCCTCTTCTCCATTTGGATAAACCTTTTTGAGGTTTATTGTTTTAAGCATTAAGTCTGATTTTATTTATGATTAAAAATTTTTATTTGCAATCATAAACAACACCATTAGCCTTATCTATTTTTCTAATAACATCCCAATCGTGCTTGTGACTTATTGAAATGAATCTATCAGCCTTTTTAAATTCTTTATCTAATGTTGAATTATCCCAGTTATAGGTGTAAAAAGCTTGCTTTACTTTTGCAACTACAGCTGGATGTAGATTATGAGCATGAGCATAACCTGTCGTTGGGAAGGTTTGGGATTTATAAATAGTTCTTATTTTAGAAGAATCAACAACACCTCTTGCATCCATTCTTGTAAGAACTGAGTTAGCAATTGGTGCTACTTCATAATCTTTGTTTGCAACACCCATTATTGAATTTTGATGCTTGCCAGAAAAGACTGGGGTGAAATCTTTATTTGCCTCAAGACCAAATTCTCCTTTAAGAATTGCCGATGGTGCTTTAAATCCTGAATTAGATGTCTTAGATGTAAATGTAACTTTTTTACCTTTTAAATCTGCAGGAGAATTAATTGGGCTATCAGAAGGTACGATGATTTCCATTTCATAGCCGTAAGATAAATCTTTTTTAGCCATCATTCCAAAAGGAACTGCTCCTGCACATGCTGCTGCCACAGTATTACTTCCAGTATTAATTCCTGCGACATGGAGACGTCCTGATCTCATTGCCTCAACTTGAGCAGCATAAGATTGAACTGGTAAGAAAGTGACTTTTTTGCCAGTCACCTTAGACATATGAATTACAAAATCTTCCCAAACTTTTGCATAAACGGATGGGTCTTCAACAGGTGTATATGAGAACACAATCGTTTCAGGATCTATCCATTCATCTTCGGAAAGGGGTAAATCTGCAAGAAAATCTCCATCTCGATCACAATATTTGCTGTCAACAGTATTATTTGGATTGCAATCAGATAGATCTAAATCTCCAATGTAATCATTTGATTTATTTCCGCAACTTGAAATACTTGCACTGATTATTGATAGCCCTAAGACTATCTTTAAAAAATTTCTCATTAGTGTTGTATTTATTCTTCATTATTAACTTGCTCTAAAGAGATTAACTTTTTCGCAAAAAGAGTTTAAATTCTGATTAAGTGTTTTATTTTGAGTTACTCAATTTTTAATCAGATTTATTAGGGAATTAAATAATTTTTAATTTATTTTTAACTTTATAAATTTAGGGTGATTGAATTTAAGAAATAAATATGATAATTCCTGAAAAGCAAAATATAGAATTTAAAGAAAATACAATTCTAGAAGTCAAATCAGGAATATTAATAATGGAATCAAAAATCAAGAATAAGAAAAATATTGTTGGGATAATAAATAAAAATGTTGTAATATATTTGGAATTATGTAACTACGAAAATATTAAATTAATTACGTTGACAACTTGCGAAATTAAAACAATTAAAAGAGGGCTATTTTTTTCATCTACAGACTTATTAACAAAAAGTCTAAAAAGAATTGATCAATTGGAAAAACTTTTATTAATAAGGGATATAAAAAAATCAGAAGAAAAACTAAAAGAATTTCTTTTATACTTATCCTCAATAATTGGCTTAAAAAAAGATAAACATTTTTATCTAAATTTAAAAGAATTTAATTTTACCCATAAAATTATCGGTAATTCAATTTCTTCAACAAGAGTAACCGTAACAAGAAATTTAAAAATACTAGAAAAAAAAGGTTGGCTCAAATTTGAAAAAAAAGGTATTTTAATTCCGTTTAAAGATAATTAACCAAGCCTTAATAAAATAGATTTATTTTATATATACAAACAATATCTTTATTATGTCTTGTTCTATAACATCTGTTTTTACTTTTAAAATTGAAAGCACTTTCGATGAATGGGCTGCAATATTTGATAGTGCAGAAGCAGATAAAAGGCATTCAGAATTTGATATTAAGCCACTTTTTAGAGGAATAAGTAAGGAAGATCCTCAAAAAGTTATTGTCATTCATCAAGCTCCAGAAGGAAATGTTCAGAAGTTTGTGGAAGCTAATGGAGACTGGATGGCAACCCATAGAGTTGACCTTTCAACAATGGAAGAATCATCTTGGACTTCTTCAGCAACAACGGAAAGTTGTTGTGATTAACAAATGAAAAGACTGCTATTCCCACTACTAGCTCTCTCAACTATTTTCCTTGCGAGTTGTACTAATAACTCAAACAAAATAGCTACTCAAAAGATTTCTGAAACCCAAAAACAGAGAGAAGTTTGTCTCGATTGGTATGGATACAGAATTGATACCAAGAAAGCAATTAATGATTTAAATCTCAAAATCGAAACCGAATCAGAATTAATGGCTTACTGCGATTTCTTCAAGAATGTAGCTGATACAAAATAGATTTTTACAAAAGAATTTATTTTTTGGTGTCTTGCGATCTCATTTCTTTTTGTGCTTCACTAATTCTTTCTTCAAAGACTGATCTTCTATATGGAGTAACTTCTCCATTTTTAGTTGCCAAGATTTGGGCTTCATAAAGCCTCTTGGCTCTTGTAATTTTTTCTCTTATTTGAGAGAGCTCATTCATGATCTTATGCAGTTAATGAGAATCCCGTTCCCTATTCTCATGTCATGCGTCCAAATAAATTGGATGAACGTAGAAGTAACCTAACATTAAAAAAAGAAGGTCGGATTTAAGAAATATTTAAAAAATCTTTAAAAGTAGTTTTTATTTAAATAATTTTAAAAAGAAATTTTATCTAGAGGTAAAATATTCTGGGCCTCAATTGAGTCCAAATGAATTTCATTCTCTGTATCTTTATACAATCTTCTTGATTGTGGTGATTTAAGGGCGTTATTGTAATTTTCGATAAATTCCGAATCATCCAAAATAGATTTATTTTCTCTTTTAAAACTTTCTTTATAAGAATATTTGATATGCCCTATTTCTTGGGCTTGATTGGAGTTTTTGGGAGAAGGTGAATTTTTTTTTAACATTTATTATTTTTTTATATGATTGTCTTCAATATTCAAGGCGTAAAAATATAGAAGATAATTAAATTTAAAATAATTGGATTAAGAAGTTATTAAGTAAAAAATAAATTTGTTTAAAAAATTTCTAAATTTTTAAATTAAATATTTTTTCTATTAGTCAAAAGTTTATTTAATAAGAATTTAATTAAAATTTAACAATAGAGACCTATGAGATAAACATGAACAAAAATCAACTTATTAACTTCATTACATTTTCAATTCTTGAAAGTAAAAGAGTTGAAGACAGATTATTTAGAAATGAAATTCATAGTTATCTTACCCAACTAAATAAAAAACAATTAAAAGCAATTACAAGTGAATTTATCATCTAAAAAATCATGAAAAAGCTACTTGTTTTATTTATCCTGATTATTACTTCTTGCAGTACAAAAGATGAATTATCCATTACCCAAGATGATTTATCCATTACAAAAGATGAAATTTCGATCACGAAAGGTGAATCATCCATTACTGATGAAAAAAAATTATTTTATGTAACTAAAGAAACTGCTGTTCGTCTTTGTGGAGGTAAATCCAGAATAATTGAAAGTGAAAATGAAGAAATCATCAAAATAGAAGTCAAAGATTTTTCAAATGTTGAAAAAGAAAAATTTGTTCAATTTACTCTCGTTGAGACAGATAGAAAAGGTGGTAAATATAGAATTGTTAATTGTTATCCAAATAAAGATCCTAAAAAATCGGTAATTAAAACAATCAAGACTAATTACAAGTTAAATTAGTCTTAGGTCAACTAGATAAAATGAAAATATTTAAATTTCTATTTGTAATTCCTGTAATAACTTTAATAATTATTTTTCAAACCTCTTTGCATAATAGATATCTAATGGCTTCTGAAATTAGAGATGGAGAAACAATTTTTAGAAATGTTTGTGCAGGCTGCCATGTAAGAGGTGGATCAGTCGTTCTTAAAGGATCCAAATCATTAAAACTTTCCGACCTTGAAAAAAGAGGAATAGCAGATGAGATTTCAATAGCAAAAATTGCCAATGACGGGATTGGTTTTATGAAGGGTTATAAAAATAAATTAAAGGATGGAGAGGATAAGGTTCTTGCACAATGGATTATTCAAAATGCAGAAAAGGGTTGGGAGTAAATGAAAAGTGTACTTCTTGCATCGTTTTTATTTCTATTAGCTGAATTCTCTTTTGCTGAGGAATTAACTAATTACACAATTACATCTGATTCTCAAGTTAATACTTTAGAAGGAGATTTAGAGGCTAAGGGAAATGTAGTCATTAAGAGTAATAGTGGTAATTTTGAGGCTTATTCTGACAAGCTTTCTTTTGACAAGGATGATAAATCTCTAAAACTTATTGGTAATGTATATGTTAAAAATTTAGAGTCTGAAGGAATTTCAATTGAAGAAACATCTGGAGATGTATTGACCATATTTACTGATACAGGAATTTTTGAATTCAAATCCCAAAATAAAAACAGAGTAACAACAAAAATTAAATTTTAAATAAAGGCTTGCTTTTAAAAAAAATTTGTATTAAAAGGAAATTTTAAATGAGATTTAAAGCTGCTTTAATCTAGATAATCTAAAAGGAAAGAGTAGAAATAATTATTATTATGCATCCAAGCAAAGTAATAACTGATCCAAGAATTAATGACACTTATTATGATCCAGATTTAGATAAGCTTTATCAATACGTTAAACTTGGGGATTATCCTCCAGAATGGATTGATACAACTCCATATAAAGAGGATGATTTTTTTTCTTCATTCGGATACTAAAGCATTTGTATATCAATACTTTTTCAAACCTTAAAAGGTTATTCAAAATTGGGATATTTACTGCCCTTTTATCCACCTTTGAAGTCTATTGTTATGACGGCCCGCTTTTTGATGCAATGGCCCAATTAGATGAAAGACCAGGATTTGAAAAATCTATATTCTTAACGATATTATGTAGATAATTTAACCAGAATTTAAAGTGAGGGACTCGCATTTTGAAGAAAAGAAAGAGATTATAAAGAAAAAAGGTAATTCCAATGGAATCAACCAAAATCCCAAAAAGGATTATTAAAAAACAGGTTAAAAAGAGAGTTATTAAGAAACAGCTTAAAAAGGTTGATAAAGCAATTGTTGAAATTGCGGAAATGAAATTTGAAAATTATGAAGAAAAAGAAGAAAAACTAGACGCGCTTGTTTTTTTAAAGAATCAAATATTGACAGAAGCTAGGGAATTACTATGAACGGAAGACTAGACAAGGTTGCTATGACCAATAAACTAATGCAACTCAAGAGAGAACTGCACTACAAATGTGCGATTGGTGAAAAGGGGAAATGGGAATGTATAGGAGCAAACGATTATCTCAACAGAGTGTTTGATGCATTAGATGAATTTTGGCAGTAAATACTAAACAAAAAAAAAGAATTGATATAGCGACTTGTTGGGCGACTAAAAGAATTTCTTTTATGGATAATCTAGAAAGATATGAAGACAGTTATGCAATAGCAGAAGAATTTAGAGAGTGGATACTGCATATAGGAGAAAAGAATGAAAAGAATTATTAGACCAAAAAGTCAACGATTAAATGAAACGCTTAGCTTTATTTATTGTTTTCCCACTTATATTTGGTTTTGGAAACGATAAAGCAAGATTATGCGAAGACCTTAAATTTGCAATAAATAAATCAAAAAATGATTATCAGCAAAAAATATCATTTGTAAAACAAAGCAAAGAATTTGCTAATGATAAAATTACCAAAATTTATGCAATAGAGACAAAATGGGAGGATCTTTTTGATAGTCCTTATAAAATAGAAAGCTTATGTAATGAATATTTCTTAATAAAAGAATTTGATATTGATTTATCTAGTGAATGTTATTTGTTTGAAACTATCTTAAAAAGTGGAAATTATAGTGATGAAGATTTTGATTTTATGCCCGAAGAAAGAAGACAAAATGCTCAAGCTCTTATAGAAGAATTTAAAGCCAAATATGATCCAATTAATGAACAAGAAAAAAAAGATTTTTTATCAGAACAAAAAGAAATGCAGAAAATATATCGAAAGAAAAAATGCGATTAAGTCACTTATGGTTTTAAATGAAACGCTTACTACTTGCACCGCTATATTAAATACTTTTGACAGTCGATCTAAAATAAGGGGCAATTATCTCCTTTTAATAAGCTATCTTTAAAAAGATATTCGAAATTTTAAAAGCAAATAAAAAAATATTTCTATAAAGATGGAATTACCAGAAGCAATTCTTTTTGATTTAGATGGGGTATTACTAGATACAGAACCATTACTAGCTAATGCCTGGTATGAAACCGCAAAAGAATATAATTACTATTTAACAAACGATAAATTACTAGAATTAAAAGGAAGAAGAAGAATAGATTGCGCAAAAAAAGTTTTCAAATGGATAAATGAAGAAATTACAATAGAAGAATTACTCATTACTCAAAAGTTAAAAGTAGATAAAGTACTTACTAAAGCAAAACCTTTTAAAGGAGCAATAGAATTAATCAAATTTTGTATAAATACAAAATTACCTATTGCACTAGTAACAAGTAGTAGTAGTGAAAGTTTTAAAATAAAAAGCTCTGCAAATCCCTGGTTAAATTTATTCAATACAAAGGTTCTTGGAGATGATAAATTCATTTCTGATGGCAAGCCTTCGCCTGATCCTTATTTGAGAGCATTAAAAATATTGGATGTAGATCCTAGGAAATCATGGGTTATAGAAGACTCATATGCAGGATCTATCTCAGGACTTAAAGCGGAATGTAATTTAATGTTTTTTTCAAAAGATATTGAAATACTAAATAAATTAATAAATGAATTTAACCAAGAAAAGATTCAAAAAATTAATGATTTATCAGAAATTATTTATTATTTAAAGTTATATAAAGGATTTTAAATCAATCTAATAAATTTGCTAATTCTTCTAATATTTTTTCCTTAGGTAATTCTTCCAACAAGACAAATAAATGAAACGCTTGATATTAACTCGACCCAAAGACTAAATTAATGGAATTTTTAAAGGAGCTTTGGCAGAATCATTATGACCCATACCATGCAATTTATGGCATAGGTGGAGAAATAGTATTGTTGATAATTTATAAACGATTACTCAAATAAATATCAGTAATAACAAATCCTAGTATATTAAGCAGCATCAGATATGTTGTTATTCGTATCTTCAATCTTTTCAATTTCTTTAATCATTTCCTCTAGCCATAAAGTATTATCTTCTGATCTTTTTTTAATATAAGAAATCTTAGGTTGATTGATTTCTAATGTCTCATAATCTCCACTCATAAAATTTTCCTAAATTTATAACCATTTAAAGTCTAGTTAGCGTATTAATTAGTTTTACTAAGGATAAAATAAGAAAAAATTAATTTATGGTTAATATGAACTAAGACAAGTTAAATATTATTTATAAAAATATCGGAAACACTTAATTTACCTAATGCTAACCACCAGTACAGAAACGAACCGCATCAGCTGTTGGCGAACCAGTCGCTTTCATTTCTTCAACACATTCATTAAAGAACTTTGATTCTTTTTTTAATGAGCAAAAGCTTAGTGCAATAGCTACTAAGGCAACAGCTGATACAACTGCTGATCCTAGTTGTATCACTCCGTAAGCAAGCATAGCTTTATTCTTTTTAAAATCTTTTTTTGTATCTTTCTTTTTATCAGACATTTTTTTTCAAATTCTTAGCTTATTATATTCAACTAAATAACTAGACTCCACATATAGAAAAGGTAAGTTATAAAGTTAAATGTTAAATGTATATTGTTATTCCCATAACCAAATTCTGAAGAGGAAAAGCTCAAACTAAAAAGTAGAAAAAGTGATGAGAAAATTAATTAAAAATTTATTTGAAATTAATTATTTTGTGATTGGTTTTTGAAAATAATTTAATTTCTTAAAGATAACGTTTTCTTAAATTATTTTTAAATTTCATATGACATAAATATAGATAATTGAATAATCTTAATGCATATTGATGATGCAGTGTTTTTAGAGGATTTATGCCCTAAGCTCAAATTAAGATTTTGGCGAAAGTCTATTCATACATTTACGAGCAAAAGATGCATATATTGCGGAAAACCTTCAGAATCTATTGATCATATATTGCCACGAAGTAAAGGAGGATTAAACTTAACAGAAAATTGCGTTCCAGCTTGTCTTTCATGCAATGGAGACAAATCAGATGAGAATGTTTTTGATTGGTATAGAAAGAAAAATTTTTATGACCCTAGAAGAGCTATGGCTATTAGAGCATGGTTAGATGGAGACTTAATATTATCTATAAGATTATTACAATGGGCTAATCAAGAAATTAAGGAAAATAAAGCAAATTTTGAACAAGAAGAATCATATCTAGAAGCTGCTTAACTATCAAAGATAATTAAGTTAATGGAATATATTAAATATAAATAAGAGAAAAACAGAAAAAACTTTTTCAGGAAAGCTTTGTAGTTTTTGACTAGAATAATCCATTACTTCTGCTATTTCCAAATCAGAGAGATAAAACAATAAAGGAATGCATTAACTCTGCAAGGAAATTAGAAAAAAGAAAAAATCATCATTTGTTTATATTTTGAGGAACCAATAACTAAATTTAAACTTGATATCTTATGGAATTTTTTATGCGTAAAATTACAAAATTCATTCTCATCTGAATAGTTAATTAAATCAACTGCATTAATATTTGAATCAAACCACAGGTCATATTCTATGTAATTTGGCTCTGCAAAATAAGACATACCAAATTTATTTCAGAAAGAAAAAGCTTCTCTATTTCGTGTGAGGAGAATATAGAAGCTACCTACAGCTTAAAAGATTTAATGAACTCTTCTTTAAGAATTAAATAAGATACGAATAAGAAAAAATAAAATATTATTTTAATTTAAAAAAATGATTAGTTTACTTGCTGCATACACTAAAAAACTGCATCCAAGACCACTGCTTTGCTTTAGAAGAATTGAATGCATTATGAGAATCACATTTTAAAGTTATAAGCAAGTTATGAATTGTTTAAAAGAAAAAAAAAGAAACAAAAAGAAAGGAATTTCTGCAAGTTATATTTTTAATAAAAAGCAATTATCTAATTTGTGTTTTTGCTTCTAAACCAACTAATTTCATAAGAACTTTTGCATTACTTGCAACGGCTGAATATTGTTTTTCTTGCATTGCTCTAAACATTGCAGTTTCTAGAGTGCATACTAATTTTGCTGTCATTTCAGGGCGATTTAATTCCCCTTCCTCAATATCATCTTTCAGCAAAAGATAAGCATTAGAAGTGATCTGCCTGGCTCTTCTTCTTGAGATTCCATATTTTGCGGCAACAAAGGAAGTAATAGATGAATAGGCTTGTCCTTCAGCAACTAATTCAGCAGCATGTGCAACTCTTAATTCGGTTTCTTGTTTAGTTGCTCTTTTAGGCATTACTATTTGATTTGCCCATCTTTGCATCTAGCTCTTGCTCAAAAACAGACCTAAAGTAGGTGTAACTACTGTATTTATAGCATTAAATATTATAGATTTGTACAATAAATTCAGTTCTAACAAGGGGTTATGGCTTAGCTTACCCTAATCTTAATTATTATTTTAGTTAGCCTGAATATAATCAAAGATTTTTGTAGAACTATTAATAGAACTAGTACCTCGCCCATTTATTTATCTTTAATTCTCTTCGCACTAGTTATCGCACTAAATAGTTAATACTTAGCAATATATACCAATTAACATCAGTCATACCAATAACTTTAGTATATAAAAATTTCCCTTGGTAAGGGAGAGGTCTCGGGTTCAATTCCCGACGAGGGCATGAACAAGAAGTATCTCCATAACTGAGTTTATAATAATTTGAAAAAATAAAATAATTTTAAGACCACTAAATATAAACGAATTAGAGCAGAAATTAGAGAATAATTATTTCTTATTAAAATAATTTACTTCGCTTGGTAAAAGAGAGAACCTAAGTTAAGTTCCAGGCGAGTTTATAGCCCAATAAAACTAATTAGTATTAAATAACATTTATATATTTTAGAATTTAAAAACATTCTTTCAAGAAATGGCATTATCGTCGTACAGGATGCACAGAATATATCTTGCAGCGACCATGAATTATGGTCTTGGTTCTGATGATCCAGAAGAGTTGGCATACTACAACAAAATCAGAAAAGAGATGAATGATATGAAAAAAGAGCCAGTAAAAAAAGGGATACCCCTTAATTGGGATAACTCCGAAGAAATAGATAAATGAATCATAATACTTTTTTATTAATTGATGGGAGTCTTATGCTTTTTGGTCTACCCTTATTGATGATTTTTAAAGGGGAAAAAAACTAATCAAAATAAGCCTCAATTTTAACCATATTCAAATTCAATTGTTGATCCTTTATCCGTATAAGGGTGTTCCTCAAACCGTACATATTTATTAGTCGGATAGCTTGCCTGACTAGTTAGAACGTGATTGTAGTCTTCATGAGCAAATGTCTACCAAATCCACTCTAAAAGAAGATCATCAATCTGAGATTGAAGAAAGATCAGAAGAAGAACTTCTTGAGGAAAAAATCAGGAATCAGCAAACATTGGATAACTTTGTTGAATCTCATAAGAACTGGAGCTGATCAAAACTTATTTATTAGGAGAAAGTTATGAACTTAAAAAGATCACCATTCTCAATCTTGAATAAAGAGAGTAGAGAAATTGACTATATCAAAGGAGTTTACAAGAGAAAAATTCAAGCTGAAATTGAATCTTATAAAGATCCCGAAGACGAAGATAAGAGAGATACAATCCAATCTCAAGATATATTGATGCTTGATAGGATCTCAATTTAGTTATTCTTTTTTTTTCTTCTTATCCTTTTTTTTCTTCTTTACCTTTTCATAAACCTCATCAGCCTTCTGTTCAATATTATCCAGCTTATTTGATAGCTCCTTTAAAGTTTCTGCTTTTCCTTCTTTAATTACAGTATTTTTTAGTTCAATAATTTTAACAGGCTCTTCTTTAACTAAGCTATCTTTTGTCTCTTCAGTTTTAATTCCAAACTTACTTTTTATAAAATTGGCTATAAAAATAAGAACAGGTACATGAGCTAGACCACCTATTACTATTCTTGTTTCTGAATAAGCCATTTAATAGTTAAAAGTTCTGAAATATTTAAGCATAAATTTAATTTTTAAATTCCTTTTATTAAGCCAATAAACATTTGTAATCATCTCTTGATTCGTAGATCAATAATCTTGCTATTAATTAAATAGAGACTTTTTTAAAAAATGCCATTAGACGTATTTCTAATGAACATGTGTGTTGTTGTAATAGCGTTGCTTATAAGAAGAGAAATCAAACTTAAGAAAGCGAGATAAATTATGAAAACACAAATTTTAAAAGAGCATTACATTCCAAATATCCATGCTATTACTCTTTTACTAATGCTTCTTCTATGCCTGTGGTTACCCCTTGCACTCAGATTCTTATTAATAATTTAGTCGAACTAATTAGTAAATACTCTTATATTTAAACTCAGCTATATCCAAATTTAGTTTTTAAAGATCTTATATGGAACTCCTTTTCCGCATTAACCTTGTATAAGTTTGCATAGTTACTTTTTAGACTAATCAGAAACCCAACTTGTGATTTTCGTTGTGCTATAAATATGTCCTCCAGATTCTATATTCTTAATGGTTTCAGGATCTGAAAAAACATGCTTAGCCACACCTTCTTCAGCTTGATGAATAACAATAACTTCTTTTGGATCAATTAAACTTTTGCCACGATATAGAGGAGTAAGTCCTACCGTTTTATGAAATGCATCTATCTCTGGGCTATCAAACATTTTTACCCATTCCTCAAATGTATTTGAAAGTTTAAAGGTGAAAACGGTGGTTTCAATAGTCATAAAAAAAAGCTAATTGCTACTTATTTTAGATCGACTGTCAATAATCAAGAAAAAACTGGTGGATAAGGTGTTTGTCCATTCATTAATGATGTATCAATTGGTTTACAGATATTCATCAATGCATCTTGTCCGAACCCTGGACCAGAGGGTCCATCTATAAACTCCTGAAAATCTTCAGCAGAAATACCCTCTTTTACTTCCCAAAAACAATATACAGGACCAGTTTTAGTTACGGCATTTGCAGAATGGTTAAAAAATCCTTTTTCTTTATTAGCTGCTACCGCATCATCCCATCCACCACCTGGTGACATTGCCGCATAAGCTGTTTCCCACCATTTTTGAGCTTTTCCTGCCTTAAATTCATGATGAACAATATAAAAAGTTGATGCCATAAAAATAATTTTTGTGCTGATAATAAAGCTACTTGATATAAGTAAAGGGAAGATTAATTTATTTTGAATTCCTAAATAAAAAAAGGGGGCTAAAAGCCCCCAGCGATCGACTGTCAATAAAAACAGCCTTTATCAGAATCCAGATATTGCTTCATAGAAATCAGCGTCTGGGAGTATTTCCTTCAAAGGTTCATCTCCTTAGCTGGGCCTTGGACCTGCACAGTAATATCTGACACTTCAAAAAGCTTGGGGATCATATGTCCCATATTTTTGAGATGAAATAAAGCGGCAGCATCATCTTTATATGCCTCTCTTACATAAGCCTTATCTGAACCGCATGTAGTGATATTAAAAAAAAGGCAGTCAGGTTCATTAGCTTTTGTTAGTACCAAAATTTCTTCTAAAAGAGCTATGCACTGCTCCATCTTCCCATCCTTGATTGTGAAGTGGGGATGGATAGAAACCATGGTTGTATCTAGAGACATTAATTTATAGATATTTCTCCTATCTTCCAGCAACTAATCTTTATGAAAAAGTTAAAAATATGGATTATCTAAAAATTAAGAATGTTAATTTGGTATCGCTTGTACCGTTTATATGTTTTTTGAAAGCTATTAATTGGATATGAGTTATTTTGCTGAACCAAACCATATTGAATATGATGCATGGTTCGATGAAAACATCGACCCAGTGGATCTTGTTAATTACTCAGATGAAAAGGAGTTCAGTGATTCGGTACACTTTAAGTTCCATAAGATGTCCACTAGAAATTTAACGATTGGTTCTTCTGATAATTTTCACTGGTAAGTAAAAGATTTTTCACTCCATATATATTTATGAATCTTACGCAGAATATGTTCCATCACTTTCTCTTCTTGCCTTAGCTAATACAATTTCATCTACAACTTTTTCAATCATGTAAGCACTTTTTTTACCAAAACATTTTTCTTTTTTAATGCTCTCAAAATCATTTGGGATTAAATCATTATATTCACAACAGTCGCATTTAATATCAATTTTCTTACCTCTGAAAACCTCTAAAGCTCTAGAAAAAATCCATTGCTGAACTGAAATACTATCCCAACTATCAAAATTCGACCATTCATCAAAATCCCTATTAAGGATGCCTTTTAATCCATCAGCCTGATTTATATAAACTAAGTATGAATCTTTTCTTGGTTCATCATTAATACCAATTGTTTTGACAGAATTTTGATTCATTAAATATAGATTGATTGAGTAGCCTTATAAATCTAGAGGATAATTTCAAAAATATAAACAAAAAAATGTCTCAAATAAGATCATTTATTGCTTTATCCAATCTAGAAGTATGATTTGTATTTCTGAGTAATTCAAAATCCTTAAAATCAAAGGCCGGGCCAACACAACAACTCACTAAAGTAAATTCGCCTGTACTTTTTGCAGATTGCCAATATCCAGATGGGATCATTTCTACTGGATTATTGGAATCTAAAATTAAATTTCTTATTAACTTATTATCATTATCTAGGCACCATAAATTCAGAGGATCGCCACGTAAATAAATCCAAATTTCATCAGCATTTTTTACTCTGTGCCAAGCACTTTTTGCATTTCTCTCCAAAAGATAATAAATTCCAGTAATAAAGTTTCTATTTTGGCCATCTTCCCTTCTTAGAGAATTCTCACTCCTTACTATCTCTCTAAACAATCCACCCTCAGGATGAGGAGATAAATTGAATTGTTTAATTATTTCTATGTTTTTTTTATTAGGAATCACATCACAAAATATCTTTTAAATTTCTCTTATACTTAAAAGCTAACTGAAAAAAAAAATCAAAATAAACAATATTTCCTAAAAAATTAAGCACAAATAACTGACAAATCAACAAAATTTTTATTTTCATCTGCCAGTTCAGTAATGATTCTGTTGAGCCATTCAGAGGTCGTTTCACAATAGCCAACATTTAAAATAGTTTTTTTCTTTGATGTTTCTTCTTTATTCATAGTTAAAGTATTTTTATATAAATTAGTCTTTAATTAAATCTATGTGAATAAGTCTTAATTACTATCTATTTTAAAAAGTTGTATTTAATACATATTTAAGAAATGCTAGTAAACAAATAAAATTAAATCGTTGACAAGAAAATGTATACAAGTAAGAGTAGAAAAAATTTATTATTTAACCTATGAATAACATCAAGATTGAGGAATTGATGAAAGTAAGGTTCGATGGTATTGCTAATAGAATTGGGCAATTAAGCAAAAGGGAAAGTGAGTCTTTATTACTTGAGCATCTTGAGTGGTTGGAGGGAGGATGGGAGACTGAAGAAATCTTATTTTTAAAAAAGCCCTACAGAAAATGGTGGTTCTAACTCCACTTCTATAATTAATTAATGATGGCCTAAGGGACCAGGACCAGAGCCTATTTTATAAGAATAGTCTAAAGATTTCTCAACAAATAATTTCGCTTTTTGTATAGAATCAAATAGATCAAAACCTAACGCCTTGTAACCACAAATAGCAGCACTCAAAGTACAGCCGCTACCATGAGTATTTTTTGTATTTATAAAATTATTAAATAGCCACTCTTTTCTACCATTTAAGTCAAGGAAAAAATCCGTCCCTTTCATATCTTTTAAACCGCCACCTTTTATAAGCACCGCTTTAGCTCCAAGACCAATAATTTTTCTTGCTGAATTTTCGATATCTTCTTTACTCCTTATTTCTAAACCAGAAAGTAGATTTGCTTCATAAATATTTGGAGTTACCAAATCAGCAATTGGTAATAAGAGTTTTTTATAAGCATTAATAGCAGAATCTTCCAGAAGTTTAGAACCAGTTCTTGTAACCATTACTGGGTCAATAATTTTGGTTATTTTGTATGTATTTAATTTTAAAGCAGTATCATTAATTATCCTTTCATTTAATAACATCCCAGTTTTTAATGCATCAATACCAAAATCAGCAAATAAAGTATCAAACTGATTTAATAAAGTATTCTTCTCTACTGGTTGAACGCATGTGACCTCTATACTATTTTGTGCGGTAATACATGTAATAACAGAGCATCCATGTATTTTAAGGGCCATGAAAGTTCTCAAGTCAGCCTGTATGCCTGCTCCACCCCCGGAGTCACTACCGCCTATTGAAAGTGCAATTTTAGAATACATAATTTATTAACTCGTTCTTGAAAGTACTATAAATAAATTTTAATTTAAATCAAAAATTTGAATATGCATTAAAAAAATCTAACTCCAATTCCATAGCTCTCCTGTATAAATATTTGGCCTGATTAATATCATATGTTTCTTTATTAGTCTCAATAAGATTTTCAAGTGAATCTACTAGCTTTTCAAAGCTCTCATCAGAATAAGTAATTATCCATTCTTTATATTTAATGTCAAAATCCTCCTTATACAAACTTTTTCCTATCCAAGAATAAAGTCGCATACATGGAGTCATTGCAAACATTATTTCAACGGAGCTAAGTCTTTTGGAAGTATCATCAAGAAAATCTGTATAATTTTTAGTGGCTTTTTTTATATAGTTATTAGACAAATCAATATCCCATTCTTTTGCATACGTTTCATGAAGTATTAACTCCTCTGAAACGCCCATTAACAGTTCACTTAACTTCCTAATTGAGTACTTATCTTTTGATTTGGAAACAGCAAGACCATAAGCCTTAGCAAAAGTCTCTAAAAAGAAATAATCTTGAGCTAAATATTCTTGAAATATATTTTTAGGGAGACTTCCATTCTTTAAACTTTGAACAAATTTTGTATTTAAACTTAGTAAAGCAATCTCATAATTATCCTCCCAAAGTTTTTTTGTTATTTTCATTTTTTTGATTTTTAGTTATTCTAAAATTTTTTTTATTTTTTACCTACAAACTTAATCTTATTTTTCTAGGATTAAAAGAAAAAATTATGAAAGAAATAAATATCTTATGGTTTAAGAAAGATTTAAGAATTTTTGATAACGAAGCTCTCTGTGAGGCTATAAAAGATAATGATATTTTACCTATTTATATTATTGAGTTAGATATTTGGAGCCAAAATACTCATTCAGATAGACAATGGCAATTTTGCAAAGAAAGTTTAATAGATTTAAGAAATGCACTTGCTGAGATTGGACAACCATTAATTATTAGGACGGGCAATGTTATTAATATTTTTGATGAAATTAGTTCAAAATTTAAAATTAAAGGTATTTATAGCCATCAAGAAACCGGAGATTGGCTTACTTTTAAAAGAGATCAAAAAGTAAGAGAATGGGCTTTAAGCAAAAATGTTATTTGGAAGGAATTTCTACAATTTTCAGTTTTTAGAGGAAATTTAGATAGGAATAATTGGTCTAAAAAGTGGCAAGAAAATTCCGAAAAAAACTTTCTTAAAGCTCCATTAAGAATTAATTCTATTAACTTTAATATCGGAGAAATACCCTCAGACGATATTTTTACCTTTAAAAAAGAAACTTGTCCAGGAAGAATGCAAGGTGGAAGAAAGAAAGGTTTAGAGAGAATGCAATACTTCTTTAGTAATAAATTAGATTCTTATTCAAAAGATATATCTAGCCCAGAAAAATCATTTGATAGTTGTACAAGACTATCCCCATATATTTGTTGGGGATGCATTTCATTAAAAGAAATTTTTAAAAAGGCAAATATATCAAAAAACAATAATTCCAGGATGTTAAAAAGCAGATTAACTTGGCATTGTCATTTTATTCAGAAACTTGAAAGTGAACCAGAACTAGAGTTTAGGGAATACCATCCTTTTTTTAAAAATGTTAGAGAAAAAAATAATGAATTACTTTATTCATGGAGTTCAGGTAATACGGGCTTTCCTTTTATAGATGCATGTATGCGTTCATTAAATTTCAATGGATGGATAAATTTCAGGATGAGAGCAATGTTAATGTCTTTTGCTAGCTATAATTTATGGCTACCATGGCAAGATTCAGGTTCTGAATTAGCAAATAAATTTGTAGATTATGAGCCTGGAATACATTGGAACCAATGCCAAATGCAATCTGGAACTACTTCTATAAATACCAATAGAATTTATAATCCTATTAAGCAGGGAAAAGATCATGATCCTCAAGGAATATTTATAAAAAAATGGATACCAGAATTAAAGAATATATCACTTAATTTCATTCATGAACCATGGCTATTATCTAGATTTAATCAAGAAGAATATGAACAAATTAATTACATAAGACCAATAATTGACATCCCAAATAGCACTAAAATTGCAAAGAAGAAAATTCAGGAAATCACAAAAAAGGATGGATATTGGGATATCTCTAAAGAAATTTATTTAAAGCATGGCTCTAGAAAAAGGCTTAGAAAAAATATAAATAATAAAAAAACTGTTTCTGAGGAAAAAGAAAAACAATACGAACTGAAATTAGATTTCTAAATTTTATTGTCAGAAATTTATAGATTCCTTTTAGTGCCTAGGAAAGTTTTTCAAATTTTGAAATTAAATATATAAATCCACGATGAACTAATGCAAGCTTTAATGTATTTATTAGATTTTATTAATTATGTCTGAAAGATTTGAATGGGACGATACCAATAGTTCAGGTATATGGTGGAGTACTAATGTAAGTATTAGAGACGAGTGCATTTTGCTCAAAGAAGATACTAAATGCGAAGATTCTGATATCGTCGAACTTCTTCGGAGTATTGCACAAAATATTGAAGATAATGGCCTTTAATTTATAAAGGAATATTCTCTCTTTTAGAGATTTTGAATTCCTTTTACAGCTTTTATTAATTCGATAGTAATACCTTTTTCACTCATTGAATGACCAGCATCATCAACAATAATTAATTCAGAATTCTTTAATTTTTTATTTAGATCCCAAGCACTCCTAACAGGACATACTACGTCATACCTACCCTGAATTATTTTTATTGGAATCGATTCTATTGTTTTTATATTTTTCAAAATAAAATCATCCTCTAAGAAAATATTATTAATAAAATAATGACATTCGATCCTTGCAAAAGCATCTGAAAAAGAATTAACTGCAGACTTATCAAAATCAAATTTTTTATTTATTAAATGACTTGTTGAGAGTTCCCATTTTGTCCAAGCTGCTGCTGCTTTTGATCTAAGATTTGCATCTGATGATGTTAGATATTTATAAAAAGAACTTATTAAATCATTTCTTTCTTCTTTTGGTATTACAGAAATATATTCTTCAAATTCATCGGGGAAAATCTCACTTGCACCATATTGATAGAACCACAATAATTCAAACTTTCTACATAAAAATATTCCTCGCAAAGTTAAGCTGATAACTCTTGAGGGATTTTTAATCGCATATATAAGTGAAAGTGTTGAGCCCCAAGATCCACCAAACAAATGCCAAGTATCTATTTTTAAAAGGATCCTTAATTTCTCAATATCATCAACTAAATGATTGGTCGTATTTTCTTTTAATTCGGAGAAAGGAGTTGAAGAACCGCAACCTCTTTGGTCAAATTGAATGATATCGAATTTATCTGGGTCAAAGTATCTTCTATATCTTGGTTGACTCCCTCCTCCTGGACCTCCATGAATAACAAGAATTTTTTTGCCTTTTGGATTACCAGATCTTTCCCAATAAATAGTATGAATATCACTTACTTGTAAAAACCCCTTTTCACGTACTTCAATTTTTGGAAACAAGACTTGATCTTTCATTTTGAAATATTTTTAATCACTTTATTTATCCATATTATCCAAAAATAAGTCTAGTTTAGAGGTATTTTGTTAAAAAAAAAGGACTGCTTGTACAGTCCTTTTTTAATATTTGATTTCCTTCTTACAGGATATAAAATAACATATTTTAAAGTCTATTTACTCATAAACCTAGAATACGTGAATTCGGGGATTTCTCTCGATAATTTAGGTCCCTATTGTCGCTAGTAATTATAAAGCGAAGTCTTATCAGACTAATTGATTGAACTTTAATTTTCGAATAATCCCATTCTCAGGAATACGCTTCCTATATTTTGGAATTTGCTAAATTTCAGGCGGACTATCAATCATTTAGATTGCCTCCGAACTCAACATCTATAAATTACTCCTATTTATATTTTCAGTAAATCCGTAAATATGCTGATTTACTTTTTTCTTAATTTGTAAGAGGATTTTAATGATCCTTTGTTTTTTTATAGATAAATTTAAAAACTAAAGTCTATAATCCTTAGTTATTCAGATTCATAGAGCAAAATAGATTCAATTATTCTTTTATCACTATCAGAAAGTTTATAATTTTCCAATTTCCACTCAACAAACTGTACACACTCATCAATAGAAGGATTCTTATCCCGGCACTTACGCCACTCTCTAATCCAATCTGCCAAGGCAAAAGTTATTTTTGTAGTAAGCATATTTACCAATTAGGGTAATTAAAATCTCGGCCAGTAGGTTCTTCATAAAATCCCCCCTCTTTTATACCTTTATAATATTTTTCAATAATCTTTTTAGAAGAAGCTATTGAGGGAACTAAATCACCTAAAAATATTGGCTCCATCGTAATTGATATAATGATTTAAATTATTTATTATTCTATATAAGAATTTAATAAATAGATTATTAATATTCATTATGGATTTCATCAAAAAGAACAAGATCTTAACATTAATGGCGGTAATTGCAGTTTTATCGTTTGTATTAGAAAAAGTAGGCATAATACACCCTTAAATTAATTAAGTTTATTTGATAAATACTTCCTAATGAAATAAGTAAACAGATACTATTACTGCAAAAATAAGCAATGGAGATAATAATGTAAAAATTAAAGTTGAAAGATTAATAAGCATAAATTTTAAATAAATACACAAATTTAATAAACATCACTTTTAAGCATTTGCAATAAGTAAAATTTAAATTATTACGATATAAAAAAACATTTGATTAAAGAGAGATATAAAGAAGAATATGAAGAGGGCTCCGACTTACTATGGCCTAGTGATAAAGAAGATAAAATAACTCGGCAATTTTATAAAGATTTATCTATTCTTTCAAAAAACATAAACTATAGTAAAAAGAAAAAGCTAAAACTTTTTGAACAAGTATTTAGAATAATAAAAGGCAAAGGCTGGGGTTAATTAATATCCAAATTAAAATGAAAAATGTAATGATACTAATTAGAAGTTTTTTTCTTTTAAGACCAAGATTTTTATCCACTATATTTTTTATTCCTATTCTTTATGGCATTGGCTGGGCTTTATCTCAGCCACTTTTATTGTTTAATTTTGAAAAAGAAAATTTATCCTTAATTGGTACTATTATTACTTTCTTACTTTTTATCCTTTTACTTCCATATTGGTTTTATATCAAACGAAACAAATCAAGTGCTTGGATAATTCTTGGGATAACAAAAGACAAATTCTTAAAAAACTTTGTCAATTTTTCTCAAGGTATTTTATTTGCTTTAGTTTTAATAATTCTAATTCTGGTACCACTATTGCAAAAAAATTATATTTCTTGGATAGGTGAATTCTCGCCAATAATATTGTTAAATTCTATTGTACTAGGATTAGGTGTTGGATTCGCAGAGGAAATAATTTTTAGAGGCTGGTTACTAGAAGAATTAAAATTTGAATATGGCACAAAAATATCAATAGCTTTGCAAGCTATAATTTTTAGCTTCGTTCATAATTTATCAAATGAGATCTTTTGGGACATAGCAGGATTACGTTTGGGATTTATTTTACTTGGGATATTTCTATCGTTAGTAAAAATTAGAGATAAAGGTTCTTTATGGAATTGCATAGGAATTCATGGAGGACTTGTGGGCATTTGGTTTTTATTAAATAACGGATTAATAGAATTCAAAGAAAATACACCTTCTTTTTTAGCAGGGCCTTTTACACAAAATGTTCCGAACCCAATCGGAAGCTTTAGTGCAATTTTAATATTACTTTTGTTATGTATTTTTTATACAGTAAAATCAGAAAAGATTTTTACTAGACGTTTTAATTAGATATAAATACGGATTGATTTTTGATTAGTAATTGTCAGATTAAAATAAAGCTTAATATTCATATGAACTTTGAGGCAGGAATAAGGTTTATTGTGTTTTTAATAATTTTTGGAGTTACAAACTATCTAATGATGTTGAGAAGATATGAAAAAGACATCAAAAAAAAGAAATATTTACAGCAGAAAAAAATTTCCAGGCTATACCCTAAAGGTTCATTTATTTTCTGAAATTAAAAAAGGTTTTTGTAGAATTTCCTCACCATTTTTTATTAGTTTTTTGCCAACCTTAATTTAACAATTTTTGCCATAATAATCTTGCTTCTTCAATAACAATTTTTTTTCTAGTTTTCATTAATGGAGGATTTTCTCCATGAATTCCCATAATAATTCCTTCTTCAATAAACATATAATCAATAGATTTATCAGAATTATCTCTATCTTTATAGAAACGCATGACCCCTACAAAATTGGAGTCAATTAACCAGAAATCATTAGTTGTATTCAAAAATCCAAAATAAAATTAAATTAATAATATGCTTTCATTAAAATTTGCGAGGGAAATATTTATTTAGTTTATTCAAATTTGATATGTTTTTTCTTTTTGTCTACTTTTTTTCAATTCGCAACGTTTTTTCTTAACCTCAACTCTTTTCTTTTGTGATGCTTTAGTGGGTTGTGTATATTTTCTTAATTTAAAAGGTTTATTTAAAACATTTTTTTTATTGAACTAAATTTCATTAAAGCTATCTGCCTATTAAAAAATTGATTTCTGTGTTCTTGAACCGCTAAACGTAAGCTATTATTCACTAATTTATTTTTCAAGTTTCTCTTAAGAATTTCTTTCTGATAATCATTTAATACTTTGGAATCTTCTAAATTAAAAATAATCTCTACTCTGCTTTCAATTTTATTTACATTTTGTACTCCAGGACCGGAGGATCTGGAAAATCGCCACTTAATTTCGTTGGATGGGATTACTAATGTTTTAGTAATTTTTAAATCCATTTTTAGTTCTTTTTGATTTAGATTTTTAGAATCATCTCCTTAATACTTTAAAACATACCTTAAAATTCGATCGGTAAATACTGGGCGGTTAAGTTAGGTAAACCGAAATTCGGTGTATTTGCCGTATCAATATCTTCGGTATTTATCCTTTCATATTTCAAAGAATTATCAGATATTTAATTTGTACTAATTCAAAGGTCACTTATGTATTCAATGTTTGATCTTCTTTTTGAAACACCTTCATATCGCCCTGTATATGTTATTTCCGATAGTGAAATGAAGGAGTTAAAGAAAAACCAACATCAAGAAGAGCTTGATGAAATTACAACACAAAAAGTAAGACTTGAAGATGCTTTTAAAGCTCAACTAAAACATCTTGAAGAGAGAGAAAAAGAAGTAAAAAAAGAACTTAAAGTACTCTCAACCTCAAAAGATAAATAATTTATTTTTAGAGAAATTACTTTTTTCAAAGACGGTTAAAAACCGTCTTTTTTAATTCTTATAGTTTTAAGGGATATATTAAATCCACAGATTTTAAAAATATTTTCCATAATTAAAAAATGAATAATAACAAAGAAAAAATAAGAATGTTCTTACCCTTTAGTTGGGTGATTTGTGCAGCAATATCTTTTGCTTATATAAATTCGCATTTAATAAATACCTAATATAAATGTCTTATCCCTCAAGAGACGAAATACTTGCATCTTCAAAAGGGTGGGTAGCATCTATTTTAAATTTTCTTCCTGGTTTAGGATCGGGTTACTTATATCAAAGAAGATGGAAACCCTATTTTTTTACCCTCACTGCTAGTACTTCTTGGTTCGCTTTAGGTATTTTTTTACAAGGTGATTCAGAGCCTTCTCAAAATGAACAAATAATTGGAATTTCTGGTCTTTTTTTCATATCAATAATTACAGTTATAGAAGCCAACTTGGCTTTCAAAAAAGCAAGTAATAAAACAAAAGCTGAAAAAGAGAAAATAATATCCACTACCAAAAAAGGATGGTTTAAATAATTCAAAAAATTAGATCTAAAAAATATTTTATTAGTTCTAAGTTTTTTTAATTTAAGTTAAAAATTCCCATATATAATTTTTAAGATAATTTAAAATTTTTTTTAGTTATAAAAAAATAAAATTTCCTTTTCTTTGAGACCTTCCCATCCCGAGTCTATTAATAATTGATTCAATGTTTGTTTATCAAAATGCTTAGAACCCGTTTTGACGCATCTATTTCTCATTGATTTTTTAACCCCACTCCTTTGTCTTTTATTCTCCTCATCCATAATTCTATTGTATAGATCTAGCATTTTTTGAGGGATTGGAGTACCGTCAAGATCCACTCCATTTTGAATAGCAAGATCAACAGCCTGCATTCCCATTTTCTCCATTTATTAAAAAAAAGCTGAAACTATAATAAAACAAAACTTATTAATCTAAAATTATTTGAATAATAATTTATTGATTTTGAATTTCCTTAAGTACTCTAATAGCCTCTTTAATGTGTTCAGGACCATTCAATAAATCTCTAAAAATATGCCTAACTGTTCCTTTGCGATCAATAACGTAAGTTACCCTACCATCCATGAAACCTAATACTTTAGGAACTTTAAAAGTTTTCCTTAGAGAGTCATTCGTATCACAAAGTAGTGGATATTGTAATTTATTTTTATTAGCAAATGCCAAATGACTTGATGTACTTCCATTACTTACTCCCCAAACTTGTGCCCCTAATACTTTAAATAAGTCATATTTATCTCTAAATCCGCAAACTTCTATAGTGCAACCCGGCGTATCATCTTTTGGATAAAAAAACAAAACAAGAGGGGTTTTTAGACCCTTATTTGATCTTTTAACTCCATTTTGATCCAGTAAAGAAAATTCTGGAATTTTATCTCCAATCTGCACAATAATTCTTATAAAGTTCCATATTAGAGGTTAATATGTTTTTTTTGTGGCCTTAAAACTATACAACTGATATTAAAATCAGTTTTTTTGTTTTAAAAGATACTAAAAAATTATTGAAATAAACTAGGGTGAATTTATTAATTCAATAATATGGAATTAATAATTTATATTTTTTTATTTCTAATTCTTTTTTTGGGAGTTATTTTTAACTTAAAAATAACTAATTTTAAAAAAATTAAAGAAATACAAAACAATGCCAAAGATTATTCAAAAAAGAATAATTAAATAAGTATTGCTAAGATTAAAATTCAATTTTTTCATTTGGAGTAAATACTGAGCAATATTTTTTTACAAGGTCCTTTGGCTGAATAGTGGGAGGATTCGTTAATTTTAATTTTAGTTTTTCTATAGCCTCATTAGCATTAATCTCACCTAGTCGATATCTTGCACACGTATCCAATACTTTAAACATTTTTGTGGTAACGGCTTCAGCTGGATAAATTAGAAAAAAAGGGGAAAAAACAACAAATAAGTACTTCATTTTTTTTTGATAGTAGATATTTAGCAAATGGTTTCAATAGTTTAGAAAAAAATTAATTTAGAAAAAGATTAAAATTTAATAGAATAATCTATTATAGATTGAATCTAGGATTTCTATAAAATAATAATAAAAGAAATTAAGATAAAATAAGTGTTAGTAATAAATAATCTCGGTGAAAATGAGAAAATTAATAGACAATCATAAAACTCTTATAAATTGGTACCAAAAAAAATTCAAATTGAGTGATTATCAATTACTTTGGTTAGTTTTCTTTAAAGGAGTATTAATAACAATAATATTTTTCAAAATTTTTTAATATTAAAAAAAGCTCTTCCTAGAATGAAATTCTCACATGATTTGACTATATTTAATAGTAGATTTCCTAATTAGTTAAATAGTTATCAGTTATGAATATTTTTGGTGTAGGTTTGCCTGAAGTTACTGTAATACTTATCTTAGCTCTTTTAATTTTTGGTCCAAAAAAGCTTCCAGAATTAGGTAAACAGCTTGGTAAAACTTTGAAAAGTCTTAAAAAAGCATCGAATGAATTTCAAAATGAAATCGACCAAGTTATGAACGAAGAAGATAAAGATGAATCTCCTAAATCTATAGAAAGCAATCAAACCAACGAAATTAATCAAGAAAAAATAGATTCAGAAAACAGCAAAAAATAATATCTTGGATAGGCCCATAACCCCCATAGACGAATTTGAAAGAGCATTAGATAAAGCAGCTCTTACTAAAGAAGAATATGAATTGATAGACTACATCCGCTATACAAGTGTTTTTACACAACCTATTCTTATTAAAGATTTAAAAAGGCCATCAAAACCTCCTCTTTTGTCAGTTCTATGTCAAATTTGCAGAAAAATTGGTTCGGAGATGCCAGATCATTTCAAAAAAGTAATTGAGTGGTCAATTGAAATAAGTGATCACAATACAAAATGGGATGCTCATTTAATTTGTGCAGAAGCATTAAATATAGACAAAATCCCATTAAGTCCTATTCATGGAACAACTTTATTTGATGTTCTTGTTGTACACAAAGAATTATTTCTTGGCTTTGATTGAATTAAATTAATCATCTAAAGGCACAGAATCAGTATCTATAACTTCCGAATCATCATACTTATTTATTTTATTTTCAATCCAGTTGTTTATATAACTAACTAAAGGCAATGAACCTCTAAAAATAAAAATAGAGGTAGGCAAAGCGCTTAATAATCCGACTACAGGACTTTTAAAAAGTAATCTTCCTGCTTTTATGTTAAATAAAATAATAAGCGCTGAGGGGACTATAACTTTAACTACTGTTTTGAGCGCCTCAAGCCAACCAACACGATATATCCACCAAATTAAAATTATGCCAATTATATAGAGGAATAAGTAAGTCATAAAAATAGTATAATAATTATCTATTTATCTTGTTCTTACTAAGAAAAAGATTTTATAAATTTCTTTTACATCAATCAATCAAATTCTAGTAATGAGTTTTTCTGAAATAAGAAAATTTTTAATCAAGATGCAATCTGATGAAGACTTAAAAAAGCAGGTTACATCATCCTCTACAGCGGATGATGTAGCCCTAATTGGTCAACGCTTAGGTTATGACTTTTCCGGAGATGATCTCTTAAGATTTAATGGACAAAAAGTTGATAAAGTTACGGTAAGAAAGGTAGATCATCCAGGAGAATATCACTAAATTAAGACTTAACCCATATTGCAAGCCCTCCGCCCCTTCCTCGAGCACATAACCACTTATCTTTAGTGCTAATTGCTACAAGAGAGAAAAAAGGCATTTTTTTTTCTTCTGGTTTTTTTAATTCCTTATTAAATACTGGAAAACTACTAATACTAATTTTCAATTTTTCAAAATAAAAAGCCAATAAAGGTCTAAGCCCTTTTAATTCTGCACTGCCTATAAAAGTAATATTTAATAATCCAAAATTAATTGAATTTTTTATTTCGTATTTTATTTGATCATCTTTATTTTTACTTTTTAATTCGAGTCTTGCCGACAATACTTGCAGAATAGAACTGGGTATATTTTTGATTTCATCTGACTCCTTTCCCCATACATACTTAAACTTCCATATTCCTAACAATTCCTCATATAAAATTCCGCTACCGTTTTTTTGAGAATTTTTTTCTAAAAGTTTTATCTCATTAATATCAGGAAATTGTTTCATAATAGACTTTAATCTAAGAATCAAATACTAAGATAACTCTATAAAAAAAGTTCTTAGTTAAAAATATCTCCAAAAAGATTTCTTTATTTCAAAATATTTCCAAAAAAATAATTTAATGGCACACATAAGGAACAATATCTCGTTATTATATTTACATAAAGTAACTAAATCAATGGATTTTATTTCTAAAAGTCAAGGATACATACCTCTAAAAGCAGTCCCTTACATATTTTTCCTAGCTGTTGTACTTAGTATTACAACTTCAACTAATACATTTGTCTAAAACTAATTAGTTTTGCGAAAGAGTAAAGTAAATATTTAATGGAAAAGTACGATGTCGTAATAGTAGGTAGTGGAATAGGGGGATTATGTTGCGGTTCGATTCTCGCTTTATCAGGCAAAAAAGTACTTATATGTGAAGCCCATAGCCAGCCTGGAGGTGTTGCCCACACTTTCAGAAGAAATGGTTACACTTTCGAATCAGGTCCTTCATTGTGGAGTGGAATAGGTAAATGGCCGACAACTAATCCCCTAGGGCAGATTCTTAAATTACTTGATGAAGAAGTTGAACTATTTCAATACAAAGGTTGGCAAGTAATTGTCCCAGAAGGCAATTTTAATCTTGATGTAGGGGAAGAACCTTTTAAACATACTATTAAAACTTTAAGAGGTGAGAAATCTGTTAAAGAATGGGAATCATTTATTTCCGGAATAAAACCTCTTAGCCAAATAATAAATGAAATACCTTTACTCTCATTTTCTCCCGAATCAATAAATTTCTTAGATTTAATAAATTTAACCTCAAAATTTTTACCTAATATCAATCAAATACCAAAAATTAATAAAGGCTTTGGGAATTTAGTAAATAATCATCTTGAGGATCCTTTTCTCAGGAATTGGGTTAATTTATTGAGCTTTTTAATAAGTGGCATGTCAATGCATGATACAAATACAGCTGCAATGGCTACTTTATTTAACGAATGGTTTGAACCAAATTCATACCTTGAATACCCCAAAGGAGGTAGTGAATCTATCGTAAAAGCTTTAATTAATGGATTTAAAAAAAATGGAGGAGAATTAATTCTTTCTTCGAGAGTAAAGACAATTAACTTCAATAAAAATTTAGCCACAGGCATAACTCTGAATAATGGTTCTAGTTATAGTTGTGAATCTGTTGTCACGAATACTGATGTTTGGAATTTAAAAAAGTTAATTCCAAATGAAATTTCAAAAAAATGGAATACAAAAGTTTTGAACCCTAATAAATGTGATTCTTTCCTTCATATACATCTAGGTTTTGATGCTGATGGTCTTAAAAATTTGCCAATACATGCAATACATGTTGATGAGTGGGAAAAAGGTATAACCGCAGAAAGAAATATAGTCGTATTTTCAATCCCATCTGTTTTAGATAAAAATATGGCCCCTGAAGGAAAGCATGTTCTTCATGGATATACTCCCGCAAATGAACCTTGGGAAATTTGGAAAAACCTAAATCCAAAGGAATTAGAATATAGAAATTTGAAAGAAGAAAGATGTTCAATATTCCTTAATGCAGTGCGAAAATTCATCCCTGATATAGATGAAAGGATTGATTTAAAGATGCTAGGAACCCCAATCACTCATAAAAAATTCACCAATACCTATTGCGGTAGTTACGGCCCTGCATTATCTGCAGCAAAAGGTCTTTTCCCAGGCTGCAAAACTCCAGTGAAAAATTTATTTACTTGCGGCGCAAGTACATTTCCAGGTATTGGAATTCCTGCTGTTTCAGCAAGTGGCGCTTACGCAGCTGAAAAAATTATTGGTAAAAAAGAGTTTAAAACTCTTCTTAAGAAAATAAATTTATGAATCAAGTTATTTTTTATAACTCTACAAATACTTAGTTAAGAAATAAGAATAAAGAAAGCAAAAACGTTCAATAATGATAATCTTTATCTGAACATAAACTTAACTTATAGCTCTTATATGTTTTTCTTATCAATTCCTCAAGCCTGGCATTTAGTTGGCACTTGGTCAGAACAACTTCCAAACGAGTCAAATCTTATAGGAATGGGCCAAACAGAATTAATGATGACTTTGCATTCAATATTCGTTCCTCTCTTACTTGTAATTTCATATTACCTATTTAATAGACTTCACAAAAACGAATCAAAGAAAATTAAAGGATGATCGTTTAAAGTTTATTTAGCTGAACTTCTTCTAACTACTTTTCTGCCTGTAGAAGTATCAACTCCGCTTGAATCTTTAGTTTGTGAATTAGATTCAACATTATCAACATCACTTTTATCCATTTCTGCGCAAACACCTACTACCATGGCAGCTTGCATTTGATCTGGTAAATCTCCAATAGTTAATAAGGCCTTTAAAACTAATTGAAGTCGAGTTTGCCGATCTATTTCAGGTCTTAGTTTTTTTACAGTATTCCAAAGTTCTTGGGTAACTTCTTTTAAAAGTTCTCGATCAACAGCCAAATTAAATCCTTCTTGTATTTCTACTAATCTAACAAAAAATTGGATCTCGTAAAATAATATTCAATAAAAAGATTGTTAGTTAATATTTTTCTATCCGAATACGAGTTGCATTTGTTGGTGCAATTCATTCTTCTCTTGCAAAAGTTTATCTTTTTCAATCTTTTTTAGAGTAAAAGTTCTATAAAATTTTTTTTGAATCTTTATTGGAGTATTTTCAAACTTTACATTTTTGCTTATTAGAGAATTCCACTCTTTTGAATTAAAAGGGGCATAAGGAGAAGATGAAATCACTTTCATGTCTTAACAATACATCTGTACTAATAGTAGTACAGATTTACTATTATGCAACAACTGAGTCGACTTTTCTTAAATTTTACAGTGTCTTTGAAAATGGATTGATTTTTTTTATCTAATTTGTGGGAATTATAAGTTTGATAAATGAATAAAAGTATCATAAGTAACTTATTGATCCCTTTTTTTAGTGTCTTAAGACTTTTATTGCTTAAAAACCTCTTAAAATAGTTAATTTGTTGAAATTAACATTGACAAGATATATTTAGTAATCCTTCCTATAAAAAGAATAATGAATTGATCTCAAAATGCTTCTTAGTAATTCAAAAAGACTAAAAATCCAAGGAATAATTAAAAGAATTGCTCAAGATAAATCAATTACATTAGAAGAAAGAATATATGTCGAGAAATTTGCACACCATAACTCTACAATTTCTCTTTGGCTGAAAAAAGCTAACAGTTTTAGAAGGAATGGTACGAAAAATAATGGGGGGATTGATGACCTCTTACAATCATTTGGGATAGATGGACTAAATAAAGAAAATTATTTCAACCCTAATGAAGATGATATATCGGATTGGTTTGGCGGTGCTCCTGGTTGGCTAAGAAGAAGCTAGATCCATTAATTATTCAATTTACCCAGGCTATCTTACACAAATATAAACTCATAAAAGATATAAATACCCAAAAAAACCATGGTATAAATTTAATCGGAACTAAATATTTTTTTGAAAAGGTTTTCATATTTATTTTTCTTTTAGATTATTTCTTCCTTACAGTTTTTGAAAATAGGTTTAATTGCTCTATTTATAAATTAAACAATATTCGAAACCTCAAAGATATTAAATCACTTTAAGTAGATAAAGTTAATTAGCCTTAATCTTCACAATCTAAGCAACTTTATTTTCAATGTTTTTTGAAAAATTTACTATTTTTGCCTCATCATGGTCTGAATTATTCCAAAATTTTATAAGTCTTTCTAATTCATCAATCCTTTTTTTTGCATTTGCAATTTTTTCAGTAGTTGTCATATAAAATTTTTATCTATCCAATTAATGCATGAAAAAAAAATATTTCAATGGAAGTAACAATTTTTAGACTATAAATATTAATTTTTGGTTAATTACTTCAATACATCATAGTCCTCTAGCGGCTGGGTAATTATACTTAAAGAAAAACTAAATCCATGAAGAAATTAAATTCTTTGATTTTGAATAGCACAGTTAACTTCTTAGACTTCATATACTCTGGTAGATCTTTACAAAGATTTTGGGTTTTAGAAGTTATAGCTAGATCACCTTATTTTGCATTTCTTTCAGTTCTTCATTTTAAAGAATCTCTAGGAATTAAAAATGAGAAAACAATGATTTTAATGAAAGAACATTTTTATCAAGCTATTAACGAAACTGAGCATCTTAAAGAAATGGAGAAAAGAGGAGGTGATAGGTTCTGGATTGATAGATTTTTTGCGAGACACCTTGTTCTTGTCTATTACTGGATCATGGTTTTTTATTATTTCCTCTCTCCAGCTAATGCTTATGATGTAAACATAAAAATCGAAGAACATGCATTTGAAACTTATTCCAAATATTTAATAGATAATCCAAATGATCAAAAAATAAAAGAAATTGCTCAAGATGAATTAAATCATGTCCAAGAACTTAACGAAGCTTTGTCAATGCTTACAACAGTTTAGATTAGTGCTGAGAAATCTATAAGCAATATTGAGAGTATCACCGAAGAAGAAATTAATCCTAGGCTTATCATTAATGAGACGTAACCTTTTTTTCTAGGCAATTTATAAAAAGATATTCCAATAATTAGTATCATTATTAATGAGAAAAAAATTATAATTTTTTCATTTACTAAATTGAGATGTATAACTAAATTTTTTTCTTCAAAAAATTTGAGAAATTCAGATAAAACTAATTCTTCTTCTATATTCTTAAAATAATCATATAAGCTTATAAAAGCAGAACTTAATAAAGATAATGCAACCAGTGTAGTAACTGGTTTTGTTAACCTGTTAAGTGTTCTGTTAAAACTTGCCAATAAAATAAGAATAAAAAAAGAGGTTACTAAAGGTATTAAAGGTATAAGAGTTGTTGAATTTATGAAATTTCCCACGGAAAAAATATGTATCTAACTTAAAATTTTATATTATTTCGCCGCGTTATTTTATTAAATAAGATTTTATAAAATCCATAATGTAATTAGTACCTATTGCATTCTGTGTAAATTGATACCAAAATTAAATTAGTATTGAAAAATAAAATGTTAGCCATTTCTGAAATTATTATTGCAAGTGCCATCTTCCTAGGAATTGTATATTGGGAAGTTAAATTCCTATATACCAAAACTACTGTAGCGAAATAAATTCACTCAAAACAGGAAAATTAAAAGTGAAGAAAATTTAAAAAAAATTTAAGAATTTAAGTTGACAAAAAAAGCTCTAAATATGAGAGAATAAACACAAATATTTAGCCCCTCTAATGAGCGAAGTCCAAAATCCTAATACTAACTCAACTCAGCAGCAGCAGCAGCAGCAGCAACAATCCTATTCAGACAGCAAAATTAACTCTGCTGAGAGCGAGAGACTTTATCTTGAGATGAAAGAAGCTTGGCTTTAAATTTAATTCCTGTTTGAAATAATATTTCTATAATTTTTTTTTTAATTTTGAAGTAATCAATACTTTTTTATTTTCTATAACCTTTAAATTTTATTTAACCGCTAAGGTAACTTTTGAGAAAACTAAAGCAGTTAGAAAAAATTAACGGAAGGCTCGCAATGGGAGGGTTGATATATTTAGTTTTTACAAAACTAGTTTCCAACCGTGCTGACATATTAGACCAGCTTAAATCTTATTTAATTTAAGAAAATGAATTAGAAGTATTTATTATCCAGGAATATTTCGTTCTATATAAGCGTCAGTTAAAGCTAAAATTAACCCCAATAATGTTGAAAATATAGCAATTTCAGTTGATTCCATTTTATTTTTGAATTACCCCTAGTTTGCTAAATAATTCAAAGTTCAGCAACAAAACTAATAACTTAGTATAGTACGTATATACTATTAGTTGTTTATTGTGAGCTCCGCAACTCCTGAGTTTCTTTTCGTTAGGCGAGGTGATTATGTCGCAATTAAAAAAGAAAATTGCGAAAATACTAAGGAAAAGAATAAAAATTATTGGGTCGGTCAAGTTATTGACTGTATTGGAGGAGCTAGAAATCCAAATTCATGGACCTTGTTTCAAGTTATCAATATTGATAATGGAGAGATCACTATAATCAACTCAGATATTGTAGAAAAAATTTTGAAACCTTCAGAAAGTTAAGCTTATAGATAATCAAACAAAGTTCCTTAGATATTACAAAAACAAAAGAAAAATACGCACTTTAAAGCAAATCAACCCAGTTCCAAGCAGGCAAGTCCGTATACTTGATTCATAGGGCAGGGAGGTTGAATGCCTTTATACATTCTGTAAGTTTTTGATATTTCCTCAAATCCCAAACTTGATAAGAGATAATTTGCATAAGGATTCAGATTAGAGCAATCCAATAAGATTTGAGCATTTAAATCACCAACTAACTCCCTTATTAATAATTCAGCAAGTGGTGGGGTATCTGCTAAAAGAGGGCCAATTCTCCAGCCTTGCTCATTATCCTCCAATACACAAGGTCTTATCCTGCCAAATCCATGGCACATCCCATTACTATCAACAATTGCACTGACATTACCATGAGAATTTTTCAACCAGTCATTTAGAAAATGTGGTCTGGGACTAGGTTCTCTTTGATCATCGTAAATCAAGACTGATTCAGAAGAAATTTTATTACCCGGAACAACTTTAAAAGAATAAAATTGATCTTTATAGAAATTTCTCAATGGCAAATCTTGAGAACCATTTAATTTCCATCGATTTGTAATGGAAGATTTTCTAAACCCCCACTTTGCGTAATCATTTAATCTATCTGGGGCAGCCTCAAGACCAATACAATCAACATTTTTCAAATATTGGAGGGCATGTTTCCATAATCTCACTCCATATCCATTATTCCGGAATTCTTTTTTAACGATAAATAAACCTATAAAACCATACGAGGAATTATATTTTATACACGCAATAGAGCCTATTGGATTATTGTCTAGACAAGCTACCCATACCCCTTGTTTATCTGTATTTCTATAAATTGATAAATCATCCATTCCAGGAGAAAATCCTTCTAACCTTGCCCAGTTTGTGACTTCTGGTATTTCATTTATAGATATCAACCTAATTGAAAAATCTTCCCTCATAGAAATATACTAACCAAGAAAAATTTGAATTTTTAAAAGCAATATTAATAAATTAGATTATTTCTCATAAATCATTCGCTTTGAGTTAACTGCCTTAAAACCCTAGTTATTTTAAATTTATCCTCTGATATATTTATTACTATTCAAAGGTAAAAAATGAAAATTTCTGATAAATTTCATTTAGAAGACATCTATAAATTAAAAAATACAGTTCTCACTGGTAAAACTGAAGATATAAAGTGGCGGATCCATCATATCAATATAGTTTCTAAACTTTTGGATGAAAATAAAAAAGAGATAATTAAATCACTTTTTGTTGATCTCGGCAAATCTGAAATTGAAGGGCTTTCAGAAATCCTTTTAGTGAAAGAAGAAATTTCACTTATAAAAAAGAAACTCAATTCTTGGATGCGACCAAAAAAGATTGATACCCCTTTTTATCTTTTTCCATCATCCTCCAAAGTTATTTATGAACCTCTTGGGTGTGTCTTAATTCTTGGTCCTTATAATTATCCATTACTTTATATTTTAAAGCCATTGGTAAATATTTTCTCAGCAGGGAATACTGCAGTTATAAAACCATCAGAGAAATGTCCTGCGACCTCAAAACTTATTAAAAAGCTTACTTCCAAATATTTCCGTAAAGATGTCCTAATTACAGTAGAGGGCGATAATAAACAATCCATAAAATTAATTGAACAAAATTTTGACCACATTTTTTTTACAGGAAGTACTAAAACTGGAAAATCTATAATGAAATTAGCTTCAAAAAACTTAACTCCATTAACTCTTGAGTTAAGCGGAACAAATCCTGTAATTGTTTTCAAGAATGCAAATTTAGAAGTGGCTGCAAAAAGAATTGTTTGGGGTAAATTTTTTAATTCTGGTCAATCCTGCATGGCTCCGAATCATATTTTTGTAGATAAAGAAATTGAAAATATTTTTATAGAAAAATTAAAGAAATACATAGTAAGTTTTTACGGAGATAATCCAATCATTTCCGACAACCTATCAAAATTGGAGAAAAAACAATTTACATCAACTGTAGAAATTCTCAAACAATCTGAAAAAGAAAAAAGAATTTTATTTGGGGGGACTTTTAGTAAAAAAAAGTTGAAAATATCTCCTACAATTTTGAGAGCTAAATTAAATGAAACAGATATTTTGCATAAAGAATTATTCAGTTCACTACTTCCTGTAATTGGAATTAATAATAAGGAATCAGCTTTAAAACAGATTAGTCAAACATCAAAACCCTTAGCAATCTACTTATTTGGAGGCAATAAAAAAATCCATAATTATATTTCAAAAGTAACCAGCTCTGGAACTATTTGTATAAATGATGTGATGTTACCAGTCCTTATTCCAAATTTACCGTTTGGAGGCGTTGGGCAAAGTGGTATTGGTAAATTTCATGGAGAAGAAGGTTTTCGAAATTTTTCAAATCAAAAATCTATTACTTTTAAAGGTTTTTTATTTGATTCAAACCTGCGTTATCCCCCCTATGAAAGAGTAAAGAAATTTTTAAAGTTTATTTTTCAGGTTTAAATTACTTAAATTGTTTTCAAAAACCTAGCGATTTTAAATTTAAAGATTATCTTTAAATAAATATTGAGTTTTATGAAATTTGCATTTTTAGTAATTGCCATACTTATTAATTTTTTTAATCACTCATTGATAAAATCAGAAGAAAAAATATTTTCAGCAAAAAATAAAATTGAGAATATTGCTAGAAAAGAATCAATTACTGAAGAAAAAACTGAAATAAAAAAAATTCATATTGTAAAAAGTGGAGAAACTATATCAAGTATTTCAAAATTCTATTCAATTAATAAAGATTTAATTATTAAATTGAATAACTTAAAAGATGAAAATTATATCTTTGTTGGCCAAAATCTTATTATCTCCGAATCCACTGAAAATCTTAAAAAACAATCAGATTTAATTAATAATTATCATGTTGTTCAAACTGGTGAAAATCTTACTGACATATCGAACAAATATAATTTAAAAGTAGAAGAGCTGATAGAGATTAATAATATCAATAATCCTGATTCAATAAAAATTGGTCAAAAGCTCACAATAAGAAAAAAAAATACAATTAATTCAGAAAAATATGAAAAAACTGAAAATAAAAAAAATAATGACTTAATTGAGTTAGATAAAAAAATTTATGGTCCTATAATTATCCAAAGTAAATCATATAAAGATATTAAAGGTAGAAAAGTTTTAAACGTTCTAAATCAAGAAAATAAAAAACTTATTATTTCAATCAATTGTGATAAAAATGAATTAGATGTAAGAATACCTGGCAGGAAATGGATGGGAAGTAAGCCTGTTAAAGAAGAATTCGAAAATAATTTAATAAATGATTTTTGTTAAAACTTTAATTAATATGTGTGAATAATCTGTCTAAGAATATTAATGATGAGTTATTGTACAAAAAGTTAAATTAATAGTAATGGCTATTTCAAGAGGAGATCTCGTAAGAGTAAAAAGACCAGAATCATATTGGTATAATGAAATCGGTAAAGTTGCTTCAGTTGATACCTCAGGCATTAAATATAACTGTGTAGTCAGATTCGATAAAGTAAATTACGCGGGGATAAGCGGAACTGATGGTGGAGCAAATACAAATAATTTCGCTGAAAGTGAATTAGAGAAAGCTTAAATAATTGCCTGAATTACCAGAAGTAGAGACAGTTCGCAGAGGTTTAGAGCAAAAACTTAATAACTTTATTATTAAAAAAGTAGAAGTCTGTAGGGATTCAACTGTTGCATTCCCAATAAACAAAGAAGAATTCATTAAAGGACTTCTGAATTCACTTATTTATAAATGGGATAGAAGAGGAAAATATTTAATAGCTCAATTAAAAGAAGTTCAAAATGAGAATGCCCAATTTCTTCTAGAAAATTCAAAAAATAACGGATTTCTTGTAGTTCATCTAAGAATGACTGGATATTTTAAATTTATTGAAAACTCAAGTCATCCTTGTAAACATACAAGAATGAGATTTTTCGATAAAAATAATAATGAGCTTAGGTACATTGACGTAAGAAGTTTTGGCCAAATGTGGTGGATTAATAAAGACCTATCGCTTAACAAAATAATAAAAGGATTAGGTTCATTAGGACCAGAACCATTTTCTAAAGACTTTGATGCAAATTACCTTAAAAAAGTTATTTCAAAAAGAACAAAATCTATAAAAGCTATTTTATTAGATCAAACAATAGTCGCAGGTATAGGTAATATTTATGCTGATGAAAGTTTATACTCTGCTGGCATCTCCCCTTTTAGGGAAGCTCGAACAATAAAAAAGAATGAGTTAATAAAGCTCAAAGATTCAATTGTAACTGTATTAAGAAAAAGTATAGGTTCTGGGGGGACGACATTTAGCGATTTTAGGGACTTGGAAGGAGAGAATGGGAATTTTGGTTTACAGACAAATGTTTATAGGAGAACTGGAAAAGAATGTCGTAAATGTGGAAATTTAATTGAAAGACAAAAAATTACTGGAAGAAGTACCCATTGGTGTCCTAAATGCCAAAAATAAAAAAGGGCTTACTCAAGAAGAGTAAACCCTTTTCAATATTTTTACCTGGCATTGAGCTATTTTCTCAAGGGGCTACCCCCTAAATATTTTCGCCGCTGATGCGTTTCACAACCGAGTTCGAGATGGATCGGAGTGGTTCCACATCGCCATGAACACCAGGATAGTTTGAACCTTGAGAACTGCATAGAAAATCATATAAATTAAAAACAATAAATTAAGTTTATTTGGTCAAGCCCTCGGTCTATTAGTACTCCTCCGCTGCACTTGTTACCAAGCTTCCACGTAGAGCCTATCAACGGGTGTTCTTCCCGTGACCTTACTGGCTTAAGCCATGGCAATACTCATCTTGAGGTGGGCTTCCCACTTAGATGCTTTCAGCGGTTATCCGCTCCGCACATGGCTACCCAGCGTTTACCGTTGGCACGATAACTGGCACACCAGAGGTGCGTTCCTCCCGGTCCTCTCGTACTAGGGAGAAATCCTCTCAATATTCCTGCGCATACACCGGATATGGACCGAACTGTCTCACGACGTTCTGAACCCAGCTCGCGTACCGCTTTAATGGGCGAACAGCCCAACCCTTGGGACCGACTTCAGCCCCAGGTTGCGATGAGCCGACATCGAGGTGCCAAACCTCCCCGTCGATGTGAACTCTTGGGGGAGATCAGCCTGTTATCCCTAGAGTAACTTTTATCCGTTGAGCGACGGCCCTTCCACGCAGAACCGTCGGATCACTAAAACCGACTTTCGTCCCTGTTCGACTTGTAGGTCTCACAGTCAAGCTCCCTTCTGCTTTTGCACTCAACGACTGATTTCCAACCAGCCTGAGGGAACCTTTGTGCGCCTCCGTTACCTTTTAGGAGGCGACCGCCCCAGTCAAACTGCCCATCAGATACTGTCCGCTTCCCGGATAACGGGTAAGCGTTAGAACCCTAGCTCTAAAAGAGTGGTATCTCACCGATGACTCAATAGTACCCACAAGCACTATTTCAACGTCTCCCACCTATTCTGCGCATTCAGAGCCCGAGCACAATATCAAACTACAGTAAAGCTTCATAGGGTCTTTCTGTCCGGGTGTATGTAGTCCGCATCTTCACAGACAATTCTATTTCGCCGAGCCTCTCTCCGAGACAGCGCGCAAATCGTTACACCTTTCGTGCGGGTCGGAACTTACCCGACAAGGAATTTCGCTACCTTAGGACCGTTATAGTTACGGCCGCCGTTCACCGGGGCTTCAGTCGCCAGCTTCACTAAAAGCTAACCAGCTTCCTTAACCTTCCGGCACTGGGCAGGTGTCAGCCCCCATACATCGTCTTGCGACTTAGCGGAGACCTGTGTTTTTGGTAAACAGTCGCTTGCGCCTCTTCACTGCGACCAGCTCTCGCTGGCACCCCTTCTCCCGAAGTTACGGGGCCATTTTGCCGAGTTCCTTAGAGAGAGTTATCTCGCGCCCCTCGGTATTCTCTACCACCCCACCTGTGTCGGTTTCGGGTACTGGCATTTGTGTCTTAACGAGTATAGGGCTTTTCTTGGAAGCATGACATCACCAACTTCGCTGCCGTAGCACCTCGTACTCACGCCTTAGCTCAAGATGTTTTCTCCATCTCTCAAAGCCTCGAACGCTTGAACCAGTAACCAACATCTGGCCTGGCTAGCCTTCTCCGTCCTCCTTCTCAAAACACATCTGGTACAGGAATATTGACCTGTTATCCATCGACTACGCCTTTCGGCCTCGCCTTAGGTCCAGACTAACCCTCCGCGGACGAGCCTGCCGGAGGAACCCTTAGGGTTTCGGGGCATGGGATTCTCACCCATGTTTTCGCTACTCAAGCCGACATTCTCACTTCTATGCTGTCCACGTCCGCTTACGCTAACGCTTCACCCTACATAGAACGCTCCCCTACCATAAATAAATTTATCCGCAGCTTCGGTATAACGCTTAGCCCCGTTCATTTTCGGCGCAGGATCGCTCGACCAGTGAGCTATTACGCACTCCTTTGAGGATGGCTGCTTCTAGGCAAACCTCCTGGTTGTCTGGGCAATCCCACCTCCTTTATCACTTAGCGTTAATTTTGGGACCTTAGCTGGCGGTCTGGGCTGTTTCCCTCTTGACTATGGAGCTTATCCCCCACAGTCTGACTGCCTAGTTACACACAGGGTATTCAGAGTTCATATCGATTTGGTACCGCTTTCGCAGCCCGCACCGAAATGGTTGCTTTACCCCCCTGCTGGAGCACTAGACGCTACGCCTCAACGTATTTCGGGGAGAACCAGCTAGCTCCTGGTTCGATTGGCATTTCACCCCTAACCACAGCTCATCCGCTGAATTTTCAACTTCAGTCGGTTCGGACCTCCACTTGGTATCACCCAAGCTTCATCCTGGCCATGGTTAGATCACCAGGGTTCGGGTCTATAAACACTGACAAACGCCCTATTAAGACTCGCTTTCGCTGTGGCTCCACCATTTCCGGTTTAACCCGCCAGTGCCTATAAGTCGCCGGCTCATTCTTCAACAGGCACACGGTCACCCGATTAGTCGGGCTCCCATTGCTTGTAAGCTCACGGTTTCATGTTCTATTTCACTCCCCTCCCGGGGTTCTTTTCACCTTTCCCTCGCGGTACTGTTTCACTATCGGTCACACAGTAGTACTTAGCCTTACGAGGTGGTCCTCGCAGATTCACACGGAATTCCACGTGCTCCGTGCTACTCGGGATACAGCTAGGTCAACTTATCTTTCGATTACGGGGCTTTCACCCTCTGTGGCACGCCATTCAAACGTTTCTTCTAGACTTATTGATACATATTGCTGTCCCACAACCCCGATAGTCAAGACTATCGGTTTGGGCTGTTCCCCGTTCGCTCGCCGCTACTGAGGGAGTCGTTATTTACTTTCTCTTCCTCCAGCTACTAAGATGTTTCAGTTCGCTGGGTTAGCTCGCACCAACCTATATATTCAGTTGGCCGTACATGGGGTTGCCCCATTCGGAAATTCCCGGATCAAAGTGTGCTTCCAACTCCCCGAGACTTATCGCAGGTAACCACGTCCTTCATCGCCTCTGTGTGCCTAGGTATCCTCCGTGAGCCCTTTGTAGCTTGACCAATAACTTCAAAATTGAAGCATCAGCTTAATAGAATTGTTATTAATGCATTCGCACAAATAATAAATCTGCATCATAAAGATGCTTATTGTCTTTAAAAATAATCTATGCAGTTGTCAAGGTTCTCTGAAAACAATGAAATTAATTCAATGAGTCCAGCATCTTAATGTTTCATTAGGAAGCTAGATTCGTTCAGATTAATGATCACAACTCAAAAATTTTCCTTTCTACAGATTATGGAAGAGGTGGTAATCAGTGGAGGTAAGCGGACTCGAACCGCTGACATCCTGCTTGCAAAGCAGGCGCTCTACCAACTGAGCTATACCCCCAACATAGAGATATGGGCCATCCTGGACTTGAACCAGGGACCTCACCCTTATCAGGGGTGCGCTCTAACCACCTGAGCTAATGGCCCAGGAAAAATAATGGGTGTGACCTAGAAAAACTTAGGAAATGAAATCCTTAATAAATTAAGAATGTGAGATACCGATCGACCTAAGGTGACAAAATAATAATATTAAACATTTTGTTGTCTCCCTGTTAGGAGGTGATCCAGCCGCACCTTCCGGTACGGCTACCTTGTTACGACTTCACCCCAGTCATTAGCCCCACCTTCGGCGTCCTCCTCCACAAGGGTTGGAGTAACGACTTCGGGCATGGCCAACTTCCATGGTGTGACGGGCGGTGTGTACAAGGCCCGGGAACGTATTCACCGCAGTATGCTGACCTGCGATTACTAGCGATTCCTACTTCACGTAGGCGAGTTGCAGCCTACGATCTGAACTGAGCCACGGTTTATGGGATTTGCTAGCTCTCGCGAGTTTGCTGCCCTTTGTCCGTAGCATTGTAGTACGTGTGTAGCCCAGGGTGTAAGGGGCATGATGACTTGACGTCATCCACACCTTCCTCCGGTTTATCACCGGCGGTCTTTCTAGAGTGCCCAACTAAATGCTGGCAACTAAAAACGTGGGTTGCGCTCGTTGCGGGACTTAACCCAACATCTCACGACACGAGCTGACGACAGCCATGCACCACCTGTCACTGCATTCCCGAAGGCACCCTCAAATTTCTAAGAGGTTCGCAGGATGTCAAACCCTGGTAAGGTTCTTCGCGTTGCATCGAATTAAACCACATACTCCACCGCTTGTGCGGGCCCCCGTCAATTCCTTTGAGTTTCACACTTGCGTGCGTACTCCCCAGGCGGAACACTTAACGCGTTAGCTACGACACCGAAGGGGTCGATTCCCCCGACACCTAGTGTTCATCGTTTACGGCCAGGACTACAGGGGTATCTAATCCCTTTCGCTCCCCTGGCTTTCGTCCATGAGCGTCAGTAATGGCCCAGCAGAGCGCCTTCGCCACTGGTGTTCTTCCCGATATCTACGCATTTCACCGCTACACCGGGAATTCCCTCTGCCCCTACCATACTCAAGCCTTTCAGTTTCCACTGCCATGATGGAGTTAAGCTCCACGCTTTAACAGCAGACTTGAAAAGCCGCCTGCGGACGCTTTACGCCCAATAATTCCGGATAACGCTTGCCACTCCCGTATTACCGCGGCTGCTGGCACGGAATTAGCCGTGGCTTATTCCTCAAGTACCGTCATATCTTCTTCCTTGAGAAAAGAGGTTTACAGCCCAGAGGCCTTCGTCCCTCACGCGGCGTTGCTCCGTCAGGCTTTCGCCCATTGCGGAAAATTCCCCACTGCTGCCTCCCGTAGGAGTCTGGGCCGTGTCTCAGTCCCAGTGTGGCTGATCATCCTCTCAGACCAGCTACTGATCGAAGCCTTGGTGAGCCATTACCTCACCAACTAGCTAATCAGACGCGAGCTCATCCTCAGGCGAAATTCATTTCACCAGTAGGCATATGGGGTATTAGCGGTCGTTTCCAACCGTTATCCCCCTCCTGAGGGCAGATTCTCACGCGTTACTCACCCGTCCGCCACTAACCCGAAGGTTCGTTCGACTTGCATGTGTTAAGCACGCCGCCAGCGTTCATCCTGAGCCAGGATCAAACTCTCCGTTGTGTTCAAATCCTTTTGTAGATAAATCTACTCAATTTGAATTGCTTTATCCAAATAAAAACTTTAGTAGTTGTATTTAGTTTCAGCCTCCTTAAATTTTAAGGATTACATTGAGTGCACATTAAATATTTCTAAAGTGACTTTCCAAGATCTCAGATCCGTTTGCATCAAAGCCAAAAGTTAGCAATTGATGACATTTTTTTATATTCTTGACGGGACCTCACACCTTTATTGCATGTACATCTTGAAATAACCAAAAAAATTTAGTTATCCAAAACGCAATAAAAGCATCAGTTCCTAAGTTTTTAAATTTTCTAGGTGCAGAGTTAAACAACGAGTGATTAACTAATTTAGAAGGTAAAAACCTTCTTCTGGCTGAAAATAATGATCGAAATCAAATTTCCAAAAAATTCATTCGTTTACCAAAAATCAGATTTAAGATAATTTCTTGAATTTTGCAAAAAGTATATTTCTGCCCAGAAGAAAATACTAAACCATCCGACTGTAATTGTGCAACCTTTTATACAAAAATTTTTTATTAATTTTTTATTTGTTCAAAGTCTCATTAAACAACTAGGCTTAAATAAAGGGATATAAATGAAATGGCAGAAAGATTTAGTCAAAAAAATTTAAGAGTAAGACCAAGTTCTGATGAGAATAAAATTGTAACAAATGCAAAAAAACACTTCGAAAAGACTTTGGTTGAAATATCAGGCGAGTTAGTAGGAAGCGTTGCTGCACTAGAACACCCAACAAAAAATAAAAAATTAAATTATGGAGAAATTTTTTTAAGAGACAATGTTCCTGTAATGATTTACCTCATTACCCAAAAACGGTACGAAATTGTCAAAAAGTTCCTAAGTGTATGCCTTGAATTACAAAGTTCCAATTACCAAACACGTGGAGTATTTCCTACTAGTTTCGTTGAAGAAAATGGACAGCTCATTGGAGACTATGGTCAGAGATCAATAGGGAGGATTACTTCAGCTGATGCAAGTTTATGGTGGCCCATTTTATGTTGGTATTATGTCAATAAAAGTGGTGATTATGCCTTTGGGAAAAGTCAAAGCGTTCAAAGAGGTATTCAACTTCTACTAGATCTAGTTCTACATCCAACATTTGAGGGTACTCCAGTACTTTTTGTTCCAGATTGCGCATTTATGATTGATAGACCCATGGATGTATGGGGAGCACCTCTAGAAGTTGAAGTTTTACTTCATGGATGTCTAAAAAGTTGCATTAACTTAATGGAATTAAGTAGAGCAGACCATGTTAGTAGACTTTTAGACCAAAGACTTATTCTTACAAATCAATGGGTTAAGGATTTAGGAAGTTTTCTTTTAAAACATTATTGGGTTACCAGCCAAACAATGCAAATTTTAAGAAGAAGACCAACTGAGCAGTATGGTGATGATCAACACTTCAATGAATTTAACGTTCAACCTCAAGTGGTTCCCTCATGGCTACAAGATTGGTTAGAGAATAGAGGTGGTTACTTAATAGGAAATATTAGGACAGGAAGGCCCGACTTTCGATTTTACAGTTTAGGCAATTCTTTAGCATGTATGTTCGGAGTACTGCCTCCTGAAGAACAAAGAGCTTTATTTAGATTAGTTTTACACAATAGACAGCATTTGATGGCTCAAATGCCTATGAGAATTTGTCATCCTCATATGGATGTTGAAGAATGGCAAAATAAAACTGGATCTGATCCAAAGAATTGGCCTTGGAGTTACCATAACGGTGGTCATTGGCCAAGTTTACTTTGGTTTTTTGGTACAGCTGTCTTACTACACCAAAAACATTATGGTTCTGAGGATGTGATCCTCATGGAAGAAATGAAATCTTTAATAGAGGAATCATATTGGTGTCAACTTAATCAATTGCCTAAGCAAGAATGGGCAGAATATTTTGATGGCCCTACAGGTACTTGGGTGGGACAACAATCAAGAACGTATCAAACTTGGACAATTGTTGGATTTTTATTAATGAATCATTTTCTAAGAAATGATTATAACGATCTAGATATGTTTAAGATTTGAGTTTAAAATAGACCTAAGGTTAGAGATTTATCAATTGGCAAGCATGCCCCAATACCAAGATATATTGTTAGAAAAGTTCCGAATAAGAAAACTGACATCGCTATTGGTCTTCTAAAGGGATTAGAAAATTTATTAACGTTTTCGATAAAGGGTAAAATCATTAATCCCAGTGGAATTAATGTTTGAAGTGCAATACCCAAAAGTTTATTAGGAACAACCCTAAGTATTTGAAAAACTGGATAGAGATACCATTCAGGAAGTATTTCCAAGGGTGTTGCGAAGGGATTAGCTTTGTCTCCCAACATTGCAGGATCAAGAACAGCTAATCCAACTACGCAGGCAATAGTTCCTAAGATAACTACAGGGAAGATATATAGTAAATCATTCGGCCAAGCTGGTTCACCATAATAATTATGGCCCATACCTTTAGCTAACTTTGCTCTCAATTTTGGATCAGATAGATCGGGCTTTTTTAACGTAGACATATTAAGAAGTAATAATGGTTTAAATATAGGGGTTTATAAAGGACCTGAAATACCCTGTTTACGAATCATTAAAAAGTGCATCAACATGAAAACTGCTAATGACCATGGCAATACAAAAGTATGAAGACTGTAGAATCTGGTTAAAGTGGATTGTCCAACACTTTCTCCACCTCTAAGTAGTTCAACCATAAAGTCACCAATTACTGGAATAGCAGCAGGGACACCTGAAACAATCTTAACTGCCCAATAACCTACCTGATCCCAAGGAAGGGAGTATCCTGTCACACCAAAAGCGACAGTTATAACTGCCATTACAACACCTGTAACCCAAGTTAATTCTCTTGGCCTTTTAAAACCTCCTGTAAGATAGACCCTAAAAACATGAAGGATTAACATCAAAACCATCATTGATGCACTCCATCTGTGAACAGATCTTATTAACCATCCAAAACTTACATCGGTCATTAAATAACTGACTGAACTATAAGCTTGCGTAACTGTTGGCTTATAGTAAAAAGTCATTGCAAAACCTGTTGCAAATTGAATTAGGAAGCATACTAAGGTTATGCCTCCTAAACAATAAAAAATATTTACGTGAGGGGGTACGTACTTGGAAGTTACGTCGTCAGTTATGTCTTGGATTTCAAGCCTTTCTTGAAACCAATCATAAACAGATGAAGAATTCGCCATCCAAAAAAAAATTAGCTTTGATATAAAGAGCTTACTTAAAATTCTTATACTTGGTGTTAACACTTAACCCAATGAATTCATCTTTTAACAAACTTTTAACATTCAAAAATGTGATCACTGCATCTATGATCATCGTTTTTTCTATCAATCTTTTGTTGATGGAAAGAGTGGATGCTCTCAGTGATAGCAGGCAATTAGTACTTGACGCTTGGACCTTGGTAAACGAAGGTTTTTATGATCCAGAAAAGTTTGATGAAATCCAATGGAAAAGAATTAGACAAAAAACATTACAGAAACAAATTGAAACAAGTGAAGAGGCTTATTCCGCAATTGAAGACATGTTAAGACCTCTAGAAGATCCCTACACGAGAGTTTTACGCCCAAAAGATTATGAACTATTGAAATCAAGTAATTTTGGAAGTGAAATTAATGGTGTTGGGCTTCAACTAGGTGAAGATGATAATAATAGAGTTAAAGTTATTTCTACTCTAGGAGGTTCGCCAGCTGAAGAAGCTGGAATAATAAGCGGGGAGTTTATAGAGAAAGTAGACGGAATCTCATCAGAAAAATTAGGACTTGCGAGTACTGCCTCTAAGTTAAGAGGTGAATCTGGGACAAAAGTTTTAGTTAAAGTATCTTCGGAATCAGGAGACATTAGGGAAGTCGATCTAGAGAGGAGATCAGTAGATCTCAGACCAGTTAGAACAAAAAGATTAAGAGACGATTCTCACACAATAGGATATCTAAGGATAACTCAATTCAGCGAAAGCGTACCCAAAAAAGTTGAGGAGGCACTTCAAGAGTTAAAAGAGAAAGAGGTTGAGGGATTAATCTTGGATCTTAGAAATAATTCAGGAGGACTAGTAAGCTCAGGTATAGCTGTTGCAGACTCATTATTGAGTGAGAAACCTGTAGTCGAGACAAAAGATAGAAATGGAATCAAAGATGCAATTATTTCTCAAAAAGAGACATCTTTTGATGGACCAATGGTGACTTTGGTAAATAAAGGTACTGCAAGTGCTAGTGAAATACTTGCTGGTTCTTTACAAGATAATAAGCGATCAATTCTTATGGGAGAACAAACTTATGGGAAAGGTTTAATTCAATCCTTAAAAAGTTTGGGAGAAGATAGTGGTATTGCTATAACCGTTGCTAGTTACTTAACCCCCAAAGGTAATAATATTCAAGGCCAAGGTATGACTCCTGATAAATTACTTGATTTACCGGATGCAAGCGATTATGGAAGTACTGACGATAAATGGGTGAGGAATGCAGAATTATTTCTGGGGTCGCTTTTAGAAAAAGAAGAAGTTTCAGATCAAACAATTGAGTTAAACAATGAAGAAATTAGATCTTCAAATGGCTAAAAATTGAAAAAAATCTTAAAAATATGAGTATTAAAAGAATTTTTCATGACCCAATTCATAAAGAAATAGTATTTGATGCAGGAAAGCCAGAAGAATTAATGATTATGGAATTAATTGATACAGTTGCTTTTCAAAGACTAAGAAGAATAAAACAACTTGGAGCTGCATCATTACTTTTTCATGGTGCAGAATCGAGTAGATTTACCCACTCAATTGGTGTTTTTTGTATAGCTAGAAAAATTTACAAGAGATTAATTGAAAGTAAATCTTCATTTTGTGAAAATAAATTTGTTCTTTATGGAGCAGCTCTACTTCATGATTTAGGTCATGGACCTTTAAGCCATACCAGTGAAACAATATTCAATCATGATCACGAACAATGGTCTGAAAACTTAGTTACAAATTATTCTCCAATAAATTCAATTCTCAAAAAGTATGACAACGAATTACCCAGAAAAATTGGTGAATTATTTCAATCAAAACAACTATTCTCAAAACCTCTTAAAACATTGATAAGTAGTGAGATAGATTGCGATCGTCTCGATTATCTTTTACGCGATAGTTACAACACAGGTACTAATTATGGCTTAGTAGATTTAGAGAGAATAATTTCAGCTCTTACCTTTTCACCTGATGGGAATATCGGAATCAAACCAAAAGGCGTGATCGCTATTGAGCATTTCCTTATACTTAGAAACTTGATGTATAGAACAATCTACAATCACAGGATAAACGAAATATCAACATGGATTTTGGAAAAAATATTACACACAATAAAACATAATTATGAAAATAATATTTGGTTAGATAATTCTTTATATAAGTGGATTTTTACACCTTCAAAGGTTGATTTTGATGATTTCATAAGAAATGATGATGTAACCTTTTATTATCATTTGATTAGATGGAAAGATGAATCTTTTGAACCACTTTCTACACTATGCAAAATGTTTATTGATAGAGATTTATTAAAGGCATCAGACATAAGTTTTTTAAGTAAGGTGGATAGATTAAAAATCCTTGCATTTACCTCTAAATTGTGTGAGAAGAATGGTTATGATACGGAAATATTTTGCGGGATTAAGGAAAGGTCTTTTAAAGGTTTTGAATCTAACAATGCACTAAAAATATGGGACGGCACTTATCAAAGCGCATTAGAAAATAGTTCTTCATTAATAAAAACTTTAATGAGATCTGAGGAAAGCTCTTTTATTATTTATCCAGATATGATCAAAAATGAAATTAAAAATGAAATTTCACTTTTAAAAATTAATTCCTAGATTTAATTAAATGGAAATCGTTTTAAAAAACAATGGAAGTAAATATTTAGAAATTTTTTCTTTGTTAGATTTAGATAATATCCATGAAACTTTCAAAAGATTTTCTTCCATCAAAGAACCCTTAGAAGCAACAATTTTCGCGGTCAATGAGACAATAAGTTCTCATCAATTATCAAAACTTAAATATCATTTTGACAAAATTAATATTTGTTCATTATGCATTTACTCAAATAATAGAAATACAATACTAAGTGGAAAGTCTTTAAAAATAGATTCAACTTTTATAAATGAGCGAGAGATTAAAAATAAGTTACTATTATTCCATTCAAAAAAGAAAGACGATATTCTTCACAAAGGAACAGTGCGATCAGGTGAAAGAATATCTTCAAATGGCAACCTATGCATTATTGGAGACGTTAATCCAGGAGCAATAGTTTCCGCTAAGAAAAATATTTACGTTTGGGGCAAATTACTAGGGATCGCATTCGCAGGGAAAAGTGGAAATAAAAATGCCTATATTTCATCACTTTATCTAAACCCTTTACAGTTAAGAATTGCAGATGTGATAGCTATTGGACCAAAGGATAAGCCCAAAAATTCTTATCCAGAAATTGCGTTAATAGATAAACAAACGATAATTATCAAACCACACCTAATCGAAAATAAAAATTAATCAATAATTTGCAATAAATTAATTCAAATTAGATAAATTTAATAATTACTTAATCTTTAAAATATTTAACTTTCTGAGAGTGGCTTTATTATTTGAAAAATATTTAAAATATTGGGGAAAAATACTCGCACAATATTAATTTGTTCAGGTAAAGGAGGAGTTGGCAAAACCACCTTAACTGCCAACTTAGGTATTGCGCTTGCTAATAGCGGGGCAACAACTGCTGTATTAGATGCTGATTTTGGCTTAAGAAATTTAGATCTTCTTCTAGGATTAGAAAATCGCATAATTTATACCGCTCAAGATGTCCTAGACAAGAATTGTCGTCTTGACCAAGCATTAGTTAGACATAAAAAGGAGCCTAACCTTGCTCTTCTACCTGCGGGGGATCCTAGGATGTTGGATTGGATGAAGCCCGAAGATATGAAAAAAATTAGTGAACTGCTGAGTGAGAAATTTGATTTTGTCTTGGTTGATTGTCCTGCTGGTGTAGAAGATGGTTTTAAAAATGCTCTTGCAGCTTGTAAGGAAGCTATTGTTGTTACTAACCCAGAATTATCTGCAGTGAGGGATGCGGACAGAGTAATAGGAATTCTTAATACTTCAGATATTGAGCCAATCCAACTTGTAATCAATAGAGTTCGCCCTAACATGATGGCTAGTCAAGAAATGTTATCTATCGAAGATGTTCAAGGGATCCTTTCTTTGCCTTTATTAGGTATTGTTTTAGAAGATGAACAGGTAATAATAAGTACAAATAGAGGGGAGCCATTGACACTTTCAGATGGTAGATCTCCTGCAAAAAAATGTTATTTGAATGTTTCTCAAAGACTTACAAATAAAGACATTCCAATTATCGATCCAAAAAAAGAAGGCAAAAGTCTTAAAGATAAATTCATGAGATTAATGCAAACAAAGGTTTTTTAAAATGATGACTCTTAGAGATCTTATAAATAAATTACTAGGCAGAGAAACGTCTAGTGCAAATAAAGCTAGAGAAAGATTACAACTTGTACTTGCTCATGACAGAGTTGATATGAGTTCCTTAACCACTGATCTTTTAGATAAAATGAGGAAAGAGATTCTTGATGTTGTTGCTAAATATGTTGAAATTGATTTTGATGAGGTTGCAGTAAGTTTAGAGACTGAAGATAGAATGACTGCTTTAGTTGCCAATTTACCAATCAAAAGAACTATTTCAGGAGAAATAAAATTCAAAAAAACTGATAAAATTGATAAAGCTAATAAAGATATCAAAAAGTAATAAATTTAAAAAAAGCTAAAAAAATACTGATAATTGACCCATCCTAATTGTAAGATAAAGAGATTGCCGGCTTAGCTCAGCGGTAGAGCAGCGCTTTTGTAAAGCGAAGGTCATCAGTTCAAATCTGTTAGCCGGCATTTTGATTTATTTAATTCTTTTCAATAGTCTTTGCTGAAAATAAAAAGACTAAACCTATCAGAGCAATAATTGGGAACAATCTTATTTCGAGAACATACGCTAAAAAAGATGCAAAGGGTTCAAATACCCAAAAAGTAAAAAATTGAATTAATAAAACAAAAAATAATAACAAAAACATTAATACAATTCCCTAACTACTACTTCTCCTTCTCTTATTAGTTTCCAATCTCCACTTTTCTTCCAAAATATAATAGTACTGGCTCTTCCACTTCTTTTTCCCCAGGGGGTAGGGCCCAAAATTTTTACAGAAGGAAAGTCTAGAGCAATCCCTTCAACTGTAGTTGAGCCTTTAAAACCTGAAATATTTGCACTTGAAGTTAACAATGGGCCAGTTTCTTTCATGAGAGATTGAGCCATATTTGAATTTGGAATCCTCAACCCAAGAGTAAGATCATTGCTTGTGAGGATTTTAGTCTGCTTTTCTGAAGCAGGAATAACCATTGTCAGAGCTCCAGGCCAATATTTTGTAGCAATATTTTTGTAATCTTCTTTAGCTGATTCGTGAACATAATTAATTAATTGTTTATGTTCTGATCCCATAAGAATTAAGGGTTTATCTCTATCTCTTTTTTTAAACTTATAAATAACATTTGAAAATTTTGGCAAGCATCCAATCGCAGGTAATGTGTCAGTTGGGAAGATTATAGGTAAACCACTTTTAAGTGTCTTAAAAGCGAATTTGCAGTCTACTAAATTCATTTAGATGATGAACCTGTAATAATTTATTTATATCTTCCAATGGTAAATCTACCAATACCTGAAAGATCTTTTACAATTTCTATTGATGTAAATTTATTTTTAGTAAGAATTTCTTTTACTTTTTCGCCTTGATCAAAATGATTCTCTAAAATAAGCCAGCCCTTCTCTTTTAAGAATAATGGTGCTTTTTGTATTATTTCCCTAATGTGTTTTAAACCATCTTCACCTCCTAATAAAGCAACTTTAGGTTCGAAATTTTTAACTTCTTTAGGTAATTTTTCATAAGTTTCTTTAGGAATATATGGGGGGTTTGAAATAGCAAGGTCTAATTTTCCTTTAAAATTTTTAAGAGGTGACCACCAATTTCCACAATAAAATTTCAAATTCGATTGTTTGGAAGAATTTATAAAATTTTTATTTGCTATTTCTAATGCGTCTTGATCAATATCAGTTGCTACTATATTGCTCAATGGATAAGCCAATGCCAATGTAATGCTTATAGCGCCTGAACCAGTTCCCAACTCAGCAAAAAATAATTTCTCTGACTTACTTTGAAATATGTTGAAGACAATATCTACTATGAGCTCTGTCTCTGGCCTAGGAATAAGTACTTTGTTTGTAACTTTTAACTTTAAATCTCTCCAAAAAGTTATTCCACAAAGGTATTGGATTGGGCAAGATTTTGATAAATGATAATCCCAAACAGATTCCAAAAATTCTAATTTTTTTTTTAAATGTAAAGTTCCTCGAGGATTTATGGTTATTAAATTTATGTCATTTCTTGATAAACCGCCAATGCAGTCAAGTAAAACAGCAAAAGTTTGTTGATCGCCTCCTTTAGAAAGTTGCTTTTTTTTCCAAATTAAAAATTCTTTTACAGAAATGCTAAGCATTTATAAAAGCTTTAGCGTTTTGGGCCAAGCTTACCTTTGCTTGAGTCAGAGTAAAAACTTGATTTTTCTCCATCTTGAGTAGAAATAAATAAACCTATAAGGAATATTGTCGGCACCCCTACGAATAAAAGACTAGCTACGAATCCAAAGTTAGTTGTTTCCATTTAATAAGTAGTTCTATAATTAGGTAATAAGACTATAGACGTATAACTTGGAATAAAGTGGAAAAATAAACAAATTTTAGTAACTGATTAACAGTCTTAAACAATTTAACGAGATAATTTTTTATTTTCACTAATTTTTTTTAGTTCTTCCAAATTTGAGGGGGGGGATTGTGGTTTTGTTAAAATTACTGAAGAGGATTTTATCAATGTTTGGCATGCAAGTCGCCAATTTTCTGGTCTATTTTTGAGTTTTTCTTCTTCAACAGATGTAAGAGGGCTCAAAGAATTTTGTTTTCCACCTTCAACTGAAATAAAACAAGTACTACATTGTCCTGCACCGCCACAATTTCCTAAAATACCTTTTAAACCATATAGTTGTAAGTTTTCTTTCATTACCAATTCCCTTAAATTTACACCAGGATTACATTGGACTTCTAAATCCTCACGGATAAATCTGATAGTTGCCATTTTTTTTAGTTATTTTTCTTATTTTGGCGTTTTACTTTGAGAATTGTGACCAAAATATTAACAATTTTTTGCTAAAAATTCCTTGTAAGCTCAGTCATACAAATTGATTTACCCAATTTTTGTAAGAAAATAAATTTATTTACAAAAATCCCTCAAAGACAAAAAAACCCTTACTATCGTGATGTTTAGCTGTTTATTCAGCATAGTTACTAGAAATTAACCGATGGGATTGCCTTGGTATCGAGTTCACACGGTAGTTATTAATGACCCAGGTCGACTACTCGCTGTGCATCTTATGCATACTGCATTATTAGCCGGCTGGGCCGGTTCTATGGCTCTTTATGAATTAGCCATTTTTGATCCTTCTGATGCTGTTCTTAATCCAATGTGGAGACAGGGGATGTACGTTATGCCTTTCATGGCAAGACTTGGTATCACAAGTAGTTGGAACGGATGGGATATTACGGGTGCTACTGGAGTTGATCCTGGATTCTGGAGTTTTGAGGGTGTTGCAGCAGCACACATAGTATTTAGTGGACTATTGATGTTGGCTTCCATTTGGCACTGGACTTACTGGGATTTGGATCTATGGGAAGATTCAAGAACTGGTGAGCCTGCTCTTGATTTGCCAAGAATATTCGGAATTCACCTTCTCCTTGCTGGACTTACATGTTTTGGTTTTGGGGCTTTTCATTGTGCAAACGTAGGGATTTGGGTTTCTGATCCTTATGGTTTAACTGGTCATGTAGAGCCTGTAGCTCCTTCTTGGGGAGTAGAAGGATTTAACCCTTTTAATCCAGGAGGAATTGTTGCTAATCATATTGCTGCTGGACTTATGGGGATTATTGGTGGGATTTTTCACATAACCAATAGACCTGGAGAAAGACTATACAGAGCATTAAAACTTGGAAGTCTTGAAGGAGTTCTAGCTAGTGCTTTAGCAGCTGTTTTATTTGTTTCTTTCGTTGTCGCAGGAACAATGTGGTACGGTTCAGCAACAACTCCTGTGGAATTATTTGGTCCTACCAGATATCAATGGGATTCCGGGTATTTCAAGACTGAAATTAATAGAAGGGTTCAAGCTGCTATAGATGATGGTGCGACTAAAGAAGAGGCATATGCATCTATTCCAGAGAAACTAGCCTTCTACGATTATGTTGGCAATAGTCCTGCAAAAGGGGGGCTATTCAGAGTTGGAGCTCTCGTTAATGGTGATGGTTTACCAACTGGTTGGCAAGGTCATATTGCTTTTCAAGACAAAGAGGGCAATGAATTAGAAGTTAGAAGAATACCTAATTTCTTCGAAAACTTTCCTGTCATCCTTGAAGACAAAGAAGGTAATGTAAGAGCAGATATTCCGTTTAGAAGAGCTGAAGCAAAGTACTCATTCGAACAGACTGGAATTACAGCAACTATCTATGGGGGAGATCTTAATGGTCAAACATTTACTGACCCTGCAGTAGTTAAAAGATTAGCTAGAAAAGCTCAACTTGGAGAAGCATTTAAGTTTGACAGAGAGACTTATAAATCTGATGGTGTATTCCGAAGCTCACCAAGAGCGTGGTTTACATACGCACATTTATGTTTCGGATTGCTATTCTTGTTTGGCCACTGGTGGCACGCTTCAAGAACTCTTTACAGAAATTCCTTTGCTGGTATTGATGCTGAGATTGGAGACCAAGTTGAATTTGGTCTGTTCAAGAAGCTTGGAGACGAAACCACAAGAAGAATCCCAGGAAGGGTTTAAACTAAACTTTATTACTTAATCTTATGGAAGCTTTCGCTTACGTTCTTATACTAACTCTCGCAGTTGTAACATTATTCTTTGCTGTCGCCTTTAGAGACCCACCTAAATTTGATAGAAAATGAACCAAGTAAAAAAAACCCTTTTTAACAAGAGGGTTTTTTTTACTTTTCATAATTAGAATATTACTCTACTATTAGAGTTGAAGTACATCTTATTTCACCATATGCAGTGTCCAACCTGTCAAAATACAGATAGCAGAGTTTTGGAATCAAGATCTGCTGATAGTGGTAAAAGTGTTAGGAGAAGAAGAGAGTGCTTAAATTGCAGCTTTAGATTTACAACCTATGAAAGAGTGGAATCAATGCCAGTTTCAGTTATAAAGAAAGACGGTGGCAGAGAATTATTTGACAAACAAAAATTATTTACTGGTATATCAAGAGCATGTGAAAAAACCAACTTCAGTAGTGAAGCAATTATTAATTTCGTTGATGGAATTGAATCACAAATCGTTCAAGACTCTAATAAAGATATTAAATCTTCACAAATAGGAGAATTAATACTTAAAAATCTAAGGAAAGAAAATGAAGTCGCTTATATAAGATACGCCTCAGTTTACAGAAAATTTAATGGGGTAAAAGATTTTATTTCTACACTTGAATCTCTAAAAGGAAGTTCAAAAAACCAATTAGCTTCAATTTCATAAAATTCAGCATCTTAAAGTGTAGAATACATATCACTAATGATTTTGCTATTGGTTTGCAGGCTGGTAGCATTCCTTTCTAACTACCTTAGGTAGTCTGCGATATATCAAATGAACGAAAATTCTTCCCAAACCATTAAAGAACTTTCCGAGGATCAAGAAATTAAAAATTCGACCGAATTAGATAACGATTCAGCATCCCAAAATAAGGAAGATTTATCGTTCGAGAAGAGCGATATTCCTTCAGCAGATTCTTCTTCTAGCAGAACAAATACGGATTTTGACAACGCAGGATTCACACTAGACGAATTTGCATCACTTTTAGGTAAGTATGACTATAACTTTAAGCCTGGTGATTTAGTTAAAGGTACCGTTTTTGCTTTAGAGCCCAAAGGGGCCATGATAGATATAGGGGCAAAAACAGCTGCTTTTATGCCTGTTCAAGAGGTTTCAATAAATAGAGTTGAAGGACTTAATGATGTTTTACAACCTTCAGAAAGTAGAGAATTTTTCATAATGAGCGAAGAAAATGAAGATGGCCAATTAGCCCTCTCCATTAGAAGAATTGAATATCAAAGGGCATGGGAAAGGGTTAGACAACTCCAAAAAGAAGATGCAACTATATATTCTGAAGTTTTTGCAACAAACAGAGGCGGAGCTCTTGTTAGGGTAGAAGGGTTGAGAGGCTTCATCCCAGGCTCTCATATAAGTGCTCGAAAAATAAAAGATGATTTAGAAGGTGAATATTTACCTTTAAAATTTCTAGAAGTTGATGAAGAAAGAAATAGATTAGTACTAAGTCATAGAAGAGCTTTAGTTGAGAAAAAAATGAACAGACTTGAAGTTGGCGAAGTTGTTGTTGGTTCCGTAAAAGGTATTAAACCTTATGGAGCCTTTATTGACATAGGTGGAGTTAGTGGTCTATTGCACATTTCTGAGATTAGTCATGAACATATTGAGACTCCTCATCATGTTTTGAACGTAAATGACCAAATGAAAGTCATGATAATTGACCTTGACTCAGAAAGAGGACGCATTTCATTATCTACTAAAGCACTTGAACCTGAACCAGGCGATATGCTGACTGATCCACAAAAAGTTTTTAGTAAAGCTGAAGAAATGGCTGCTAAATACAAACAAATGTTATTTGAACAGACTGACGATAACGAAGTGATGCCCACAGCTGCAGCTGAAACAGTTTAAATTCACTTAATTATTTTGTGCAAGAATAAAGGAATCTAAGGCTTATTACTTTTGTACAAGTAATTTTTAATTTACAATGATTGATTTGTAACAATAGTCTAATTTAAGATAAAGACTCATGCAAAATTAATTTTAAATGAGTGATTTCATTTTCACTTCAGAATCCGTAACTGAAGGTCATCCTGACAAAATATGTGATCAAATTAGTGACGCCGTATTAGATGCTTTATTGACAGAAGATCAGGAAAGCAGAGTTGCATGTGAAACTGTTGTTAATACGGGTCTTTGTCTACTTACTGGAGAAATAACTTCAAAAGCAAAAATCGATTACATAAAACTTGTTAGAAATGTAATTAAAGAAATAGGATACGAAGGCTATAGAGCAGGTGGTTTTGACGCAAATAGTTGTGCTGTATTAGTAGCACTTGACGAGCAATCACCCGATATTTCACAAGGAGTAAACGAAGCAGATGATGTTAATGATGATTTGGAAGATAATACCGGAGCTGGTGACCAAGGCATAATGTTTGGCTATGCATGCGATGAAACACCTGAATTAATGCCTTTACCTATTAGCTTGGCACATAGATTAGCAATTCAACTTGCCAGAGTAAGACATGAAAAAGTACTTAATTATCTACTCCCTGATGGTAAAACTCAAGTAAGCATTGATTACAAAAAAGGGTTACCAGTCTCTATTAATACAATTTTAATTTCAACTCAACATAATCCTGAGATTGATGGAATAACAAATGAGAAAGAAATTCGTCAAAGAATAAAAGAAGATTTATGGGCAAATGTTGTAATTCCTGCTACTGAAGATTTAGAAATCAAACCAAACATTAGTAATACAAGATTTCTAGTAAACCCCACGGGAAAATTTGTCTTAGGAGGGCCTCAAGGAGATGCCGGGCTCACTGGCAGAAAAATTATTGTAGATACTTATGGAGGATATGCAAGACATGGAGGAGGGGCCTTTTCAGGCAAAGATCCCACAAAAGTAGATAGATCCGCCGCTTATGCAGCACGTTATGTAGCTAAAAGCATAGTTAAGGCAAAGTTGGCAAAAAAAGCAGAAGTGCAATTAAGTTATGCAATTGGAGTAGCAAAACCAATTTCCATACTTGTGGAAACTTTTGATACAGGTGTTATTTCACAAGCTAACTTAACTGAACTAATTAAGGATCACTTTGATTTAAGACCCGCATCAATAATAAAAGAATTTAACTTAAGAAATCTACCCAAAAAAATGGGAGGTAAATTTTTCAGAAAGACAGCATCCTATGGACATTTTGGCAGAAGAGATCTTGAGCTTCCTTGGGAAAATGTAGAAGAAAAAGCAGCCAAATTATCAGAGGCTGCCAAAATCTTTTTATAAAATAATTTTTCTATGCCTGATAACTTTTATGGAGGATTAGATTTTGGAACCAGTGGTGCAAGAATATCAATAATTAATCCTGATAAGAAATTAGTATATTCAAATTCAGTACCTTATTCATACAGCTTTAAAAATCCAAATTCTTGGATCAATTCTTGTGAAAATCTATTAGTTAGTCTTCCTATTGAGTTAAAAATTAGCCTTAATAAATTGGCTATCTCCGGCACCTCAGGAACTTTAATAGCATCCAATTTAAAAGGAGAGCCGTTAGGAGAAGCAATACCTTATGACCAAGCATGTATTGAACATAAGATCCATCTTGAATCGTTAACTTCCGGAGAAGATCATCTGCGAACTCCATACAGTAGTCTTGCTAAAGCATTAAAACTAATAGATAGATATGGGACGAATATTCTTTTACGACATCAATCTGATTGGATCACTGGTTGGTTTTTAAAAGATTGGACTCATGGAGAAGAAGGTAATAATCTAAAACTAGGTTGGGATCTAAAAAAAGAATCGTGGCCAAAAAGCTATCTCAATACTTCGTGGCAGAAATGCCTACCTCAAATAGTAAAAAGTGGAATAATTATTGAACAAGTAAATTTTGATTTGGCAGAGAAATTAAATTTGAATAAAAAATTACTATTAATCTCAGGCACCACTGACTCTAATGCAAGTTTAATAGCTGCAGGTTTAGGTAAAGAAGATGGTCTCACAGTTTTAGGAACAACAATTGTGGTTAAAAAAATTATTGATAACCCTATTAAAGAACAAGGAATCACAACCCATAGAGTCAATGGGGATTGGATATGTGGAGGAGCATCAAATGCGGGATGCGGTATCTTGTCTAAGTTCTTTTCTGATTTAGAAATAAAGGAACTCAGTCGACAAATTAATCCATCGAAAAACACTTCTTTGAATCTTTTACCTCTTAATAGTAAAGGAGAGAGATTTCCTATTAATAATTCCAATTTAGAGCCTATACTTGGTCCTAGACCAGTAAGTGACTCTCTTTATTTACATGCATTATTCGAAGGTTTAGCTAAGATCGAATTGAAAGGATGGGAAAAGCTAGGTAAACTAACGGGCTCGCTTCCAAAAAAAATTATTACTATTGGTGGAGGTTCAAAAAACCCTCAGTGGAGAAAAATAAGAGAAAAAACTATAAATATACCAATAGTTTCATGTAGTAGAACCACTTCGTTTGGTACTGCCTTATTAGCGATTAATTCAAAATAATAATTTTGGATATTTGATAAAGATATAAAATTTTTAATGAAAAGGGTTTCACAAACTACACATATTAATTTAAAGTATATAGGTTAGAGCCGGGATAGCTCAGTTGGTAGAGCAGGCGACTGAAAATCGCCGTGTCCCCAGTTCAAATCTGGGTCCTGGCACCTTTAAAACCCTGTCTCAGACAGGGTTTTATACTTTCAAGATATTGAAAACTCGGGATTTCTTCTATTTTTTTAATTTAAAATTTTTAGTTTTCGACTCTGCAGACTTGACTAATAACACCCAAAATCAGTTTATCTCCATTTGGATCTTGCCAATTAGATAAATCATTGAATTTACTATTTGCTTCATCTATTGAGACATCAACATCTCTAAATGATTTTTCAAAACAATTTATATCCATTGTATAGAGAATATCCTTAGTAATTTCACTTTTTGTTTTGGGAATAAATTTACTCAATACTCTTACAGAACCATCCTCATTCCTTTTTATACTTTGCCTATCCCATAACTGCTCTCCGTATTCACTTTTGGGGACTCCAAACCATTCATGAGTCAAAGCTTCTGATTTTTTTATTGAAATACAAAAGACAACGATAATCAAAAGAACTAAATTAATGAAATTTCTAAAAAATATTGAATTAACTTTACTCTTAGAATTAATCATGACTATTTATGGAATACAAAAATTTTTTATTAGTAGGAAGTAAAAGATTAAAAATTTGTAAAAATTTTTATTGATTAGTATTTCTATTATAGATAGAATCAAATACTAAAATTAAGAATTTACTTCCAATAAATTTATTAGAAAAATAATGAATAAAATACAGAAATTTTTCTCAGTAGTTTTTTTTATAGCAATATTTGTTGTGTTGATTTATTTAATCCAAAATTATGGGATTGAACCTCTAAGAAACAAAATAGAAAGTATGGGGATTTGGGCTCCTTTTGGAATATTCATACTCAGAGGAGTAAGTATTATTTTACCTGCCCTTCCAAGTTCAGCTTATTCTCTACTAGCTGGTTCATTACTGGGATTTCAAAAAGGTTACATGACAATAATCTTTTCTGATATCGTTTTTTGCCAAGCTGCTTTCTTTATTGCAAGAAATTATGGTCGGGTTCCTGTACGTAAATTAGTAGGCCCGAAAGCAATGCAAAAGATTGAAAGTTTCAATCAAAACCAGCTAGAAGAAAATTTCTTTCTTATGACAGGTCTACTAATGACTGGCCTTTTTGATTTTCTAAGCTATGCAATTGGTATTGGAGGAACTCGCTGGAAAATATTTACTCCTGCATTAGTAATAAGTCTTCTAATCAGTGACTCTATACTAGTAGCAGTAGGAGCTGGAGTTAGCCAGGGAGCAGGATTATTTCTAGGGATTGCTCTATTGGGAATGTTTGCTTTAGCGACTATTTCAGGATTGGCAAAAAATAAAATGCCTAAATAACAAAACAGTTGATAATTCTGTTATCAAAGAAGAAAGATATGACATTTTCGCAAACAATAACTACATAAATAATGATTCATGCAAGAATAGAAATCGATTAATTTTTAAAGTTATTAGATGACTCCATTTAGACCAACTTCATATGATCGCCCTGGAGAACAAATATCAACTACTCCTTCTGGATTAAAAGTAACTTCTGCAAAGACATTAATGGTGGATTCAATGGTCAGAATGATACAAAAAGCAGAAAATCATTCCGTAGAAGATAAACTTGACGAAGAATCTAACAATAATTAATCAATTCATTGATAAAAGTATAGGAGAGTGGAAATCTATTAGAAGTACTCACACTTTAGCTTTTCAGGAATTTGAAAACTCAACTAGTAAAATATATATAAAACATATCAACAAAAAAAATAAAAAAGTCGTTGAAATTCTTAAAAATTATAAATTTAGTTTAAACCTAGAGAGCATAGCCATATCTATAAACTGGCAAGCTATTAGTGATTGGGACAATGATGATATCAGTGAGGAAGATGAAACTATTCTGATTTTTTTACCCAAAGATGAAAATTCAGGAATTGTTTTAAGAAATAAAGGTTATTCAGAATCCTTTATTTCATCATCAAATTATTTTGTTGATAAACAAAATAATTTACACATTAAAACTATTTATAAATCAACAGTTTCCGAAGAAAGAATTTCCTTTTTATCCACTCATGTAAGATCCAGATTTTCTACTATTAGAAATCTGGGAAATAAATCAGTTATACAGACTTCTCATACTTCAGAGATAAGGAATTTAGCTAGTTTAAAAGATTAATTATCCTTTCAAATTGAAACTCTGTTTCAGATATTAATTTAGGAAGAAACCCTTTTTTGCCAGGCATATTATTAACTGTTGAATTCAAATCAGAAATAGTTGCATCTCGCATTAATTGAAAAACCCTTCTCGCATTTCTTAAAGGTACCCCAAGCGCAAGATAAGTATTTTTAAGATCCTTCAAACAACTTTTTTCTAAAACTGATTCGTCATTAGAAATTAAAAGATAAGCAACAATCCTTAGGATTATTTCTCCATCTCTTAAACAAACGGACATCTTGTTAGTTGTATTTAAAGATATTTTTGAATTAAGTGAATCTTGATTTTCGCAAATCATTGCTGTTACAGCGTCTGCTGCGATTGCATGTGAATTATTGGTTATTGAGTTTATTGCATCTAATCTTGAGTTTGCACTATTAATAAATTCTTTTATGTTGCTTAAATCATTTAATTTCTTATCGGCTGATAATAGTTGATTATTCTTTGAAACTGACATTCCTGAAGTAAAAATTTAAAGACCGGTCTTAACAATAATACAAAGCTAGTAAAAACAATACAATTTCAAACTTAACGCAACGCTTCTTAATTAATAACTTCATTCCAAAGTGATAGTTGAAATAATTCAAATAAAAAATTTTTTTCCGCTAATATAAAGTTACATTTTTAATAAAGTTTTGGATCAACAGGATTTAAAATTATCAAAGAAACTTATTTCTTCATATAAAAAGAGATTAGAAAAAGAAATCCTAGACAGAAGTATGAAATTAAAGATGCCTCAAAATAAATTTGAAGAAATAATTAATAACAATAATGAACTTATAGATTTAAAAAAAGCGTTAGAAGATCTAGAAACAGAATCTGAATCTCATAGTAAAGTCTGATTTTTGAAAAATCCTTCCAAAAGTGCCTCAAACCAACGATTTCCTTTTTAAGTCCCTAAACAACCAACAACTTCAAGCAGTAAAACATGTTTATGGACCACTATTAGTTGTAGCAGGTGCAGGTAGCGGAAAAACTAAGGCTCTTACTCACAGAATTGCAAACCTTATTGAGGGTAACTCTATAGATCCCCATAACATTCTCGCTGTCACTTTCACTAACAAAGCTGCTAAAGAAATGAAAGCAAGATTAGAGGTCCTTCTAGCCCAAGAATTAGCTTTTAATCAATTTGGTCAGCCTTGGACAACTCTCAAAGAAATTGATCAAAATCAATTAAGAGCAAACGTTCACCAAGAGAGGCTACAGAACCTTTGGATCGGTACTTTCCATTCCTTATTTTCAAGACTTCTGAGATACGATATTGAAAAATATACTGATCCAGAAGGTCTAAAATGGACAAGACAATTTTCAATTTATGATGAAACAGATTCTCAAACATTAGTAAAAGAAATTATCAGTCAAGATATGAATCTTGACCCAAAAAGATATGATCCCAAAAAGATTAAAAGATTAATAAGTAATGCTAAAAATCAATGCTTAACTTCTAATGATCTTTTAGAAAAAGCAGATAATAATTTTGATAAAACAGTTTCAGAAGCTTACAAGAGATATAGGATTTCGCTCTCAAAAAATAATTCATTAGACTTTGATGATCTTTTGCTTTTGCCTGTTTTCTTATTGAGGCAAAATGATATAGTCAGAGATTACTGGCACAAAAGATTTAAACATATTTTAGTTGACGAATATCAAGATACAAATAGAACACAATATGAACTTATAAAATTAATTACGGCTGGGAATACTGAACCAAAAAAATTCTTCAATTGGGAAGATCGGTCAATTTTTGTAGTTGGGGATGCTGATCAAAGTATTTATAGCTTCAGAGCAGCTGACTTCAGAATTTTAATTGGTTTTCAAGAAGATTTTAAAACTTCAATCAACGACGATACAAAATCATCTTTAATTAAATTAGAAGAAAATTATAGGTCATCTTCCAATATCCTTGATGCTGCAAACTCATTAATTGAAAACAACTCTGAAAGAATTGACAAAGTTTTAAAGGCTACGAAAGAAAAAGGGGAACTTTTAACGTTACTCAGCTGTGATGATGAGATTTCCGAGGCAGAAGCAATTACCAATAAAATAAAATCACTCAATAAATATAATCAAAACCCAATTTGGAAAAATTTTGCAATTTTATATCGAACCAGAGCTCAGTCGAGAGTATTAGAAGAATCTCTTGTAAGGTGGCGCATTCCTTATACAATTTTTGGAGGATTGCGTTTTTATGATAGAAGAGAAATTAAAGATGCAATAGCATATTTGAAAGTTCTAGTTAATTCTTCAGATAACGTTAGTCTTTTACGCATCATAAATGTTCCCAGAAGAGGGATTGGTAAGACTACTATTCAAAAACTGAATGAACTATCTAATAGGTTAAATATCCCATTATGGGAGGTTCTTAGTGATAAACAAAGTCTTGAAGAAACAATAGGCCGATCATCAAAAGGAATTAATAAATTTACTGAAATTATGAATGATCTACTGTGTTACCTAGAAAATTCAGGTCCCGCTCAACTACTACAACTTATATTAGAAAAAAGTGGTTATTTAAGTGACTTACTCTCTAGTGGGACTGAAGAATCTGAAGATAGAAGAAATAACTTACAAGAACTGATTAATGCAGCTACTCAATATGAAGAAGAAACAGAAAATGGAGATATAGAGGGATTTCTTTCTACTGCAGCCTTAACAACTGATAATGATACGCAGAAAAATAATCCTAACTCTGTAACTCTCATGACTCTGCATAATAGTAAAGGTTTAGAATTTGAAAATGTTTTTATCACTGGGCTAGAACAAGGTCTCTTCCCTAGCCACAGATCAATAGATACTCCCTCACTTCTTGAAGAGGAAAGAAGATTATGCTATGTAGGTATTACTAGAGCTAAAGAAAGAGTTTTCCTAAGTCATGCCAGAGAAAGAAGATTATGGGGTGGAATGCGTGAAGCAACAATTCCTTCAATATTTCTTTCGGAAATACCTGAAGATTTAATGGATGGCGAATTACCACAAACTGGTGGTGCTTCAATTAGAAGAGATTGGCATCTTGATCGTTTAACTAGAGTTGATCGAAACAATCCAAATGAATTTGTTAACAAACCAATAAATGCAGTAAGAAAATTATATTCAGGTCCTAGTAAAGGGAAAAGCTGGATAGTTGGAGATATGCTAATTCACACAAAGTTTGGGAAAGGTGAAATCATACATATTTTTGGGAGTGGGGAAAAAATATCTTTAGCAGTAAAATTTGGTGATAAAGGCAGTAAAATTCTAGATCCCAGATTAGCTCCAATTCGTTATGTAAGTTAAAACTCATGAACGATATCTCTGATTACATCCAAGGTGAATTAATCAAAACTCCATTTAATCTATATAACCTAATTGCTAAATACATAGAATCAAATAAAAATACTAAAGTAGCTTTTGTTGGCGGTTATTTAAGAGATTTATTAATTAGTAAATTCCACAAAAAATCGTTTTCTAAACCTGTAGATATTGATCTTGTTATTGAAGGATCCTCTATTTCTCTTGCCAAATTTATAAAAAAAAATATTGTAAATGTAGATTTATGTTTAATTAAGGAATTCAATTTATACAACACTGTAGAAATAAATATTAATGACTATAAAATTGATATTGCTTCTGCAAGAAAAGAAAGTTATTCTGCTCCAGGCTTAAATCCCACAGTAAATAAAAGTACTATTGAGGAGGATCTTAAGAGGAGAGATTTCACTATAAATTCAATAGCCTTCGAGGTCTCGACAAGGAAAATCTATGATCTTTATGGAGGAATTTCTGATATAAAAAGTAAAAGACTGAACTTACTTCACAGTAATAGTATTTCAGATGATCCAAGTAGATTAATTAGATGTGCAAAATATGCTTCAAGGTTAGATTTCAATATTTCAAATAATGCCCTCAAACAATCTCAAGAAACAGTTAGACAATGGCCATGGAAAAGTTCAGAAACTCATCAGAAAATGATTTATCCTCCTGCACTAGGAATACGAATAAGGATGGAACTAGCTGAAATATGCAATCACGATAATTTGACTAATGTGATTTCGATAATTCATAAATGGAAAATTATCTCAATTTTAAATGAAAATATTAAAGTCGATAAAAGATTTTTAAGAGGACTAAATTGGATTAAGAAGTTAAAGGGAAATCATTTGCTTTACTTATTAAAAGATTCAGAAGATTTAGAAAAAGCATGTCAAAGATTTTTGATAAATAATAATGAGATAAAAATTTTAGAAGATTATATAAAAATCAAAAAGATATTAAATACAAACCAAAAAAATTTCAATCATTTTTCTCCATCAAGTTGGACAGAATTTATTGAGGGCAGAAACCTTAATGATGAAACAATAAAATTATTAATTTGTGATGGAGGACCATACTGGCGTATATTATTTAAGTGGTTATTTATTTACAAATTCATAAAATCAAAAAAAGATGGGGAAACATTAAAAAAAGAAGGATGGGACCAAGGGAAGGAGATGGGAAAGGAAATCAAAAGATTAAGATATTTGGAAATTGACAAATTAAATAGAAATTAATTACATTTTTACAACCTCTCCAACCTTGTACCATTTATCTTTTAAAACATTTTCATATTTACTATTGCAACTAATCAACAAGGGTCCACATGTTTGAGGATCTAATAATAATGATATTCTCTCGTTAAAAGTCTCTTGTTCTAATGAATTTTCGTTTAAAAAATTAATTATTCTTTTCTCCTTATTTACTTTATAAATTTTGTCAAAAATTTCTTTATTAGATTCAAAGAAAGTACTTTTAACATCTTTTCTTATTAAATCAAATACTCCAGGATAAGCTTTAAATGCAAACAAATCTAATAAAACTTTTAGTGGCTCAATATTATTTTTTTTCCTATATAGATTAGATGATTCAACCATCTCTTTAAGATGTCCAATAAATCCATATCCAGTAATATCAGTCGCAGCATTGACTAATGATTCTTTAAATTGATCTTGATAAAGATAAATTTCATCAATCAAATATTGTTGACTCTTTACTAAATGATTAATTATTTCAGAAGAACTACCTAGCATATTAATATTTTGCATTTGACCGGCAAAGCAAATTCCAACGCCGAGAGGTCTAGACATCATAAGAATATCTCCATCATTCATTCCAGATTTAAGCCATGGTTTTGCTCCATTTTTCAACATGCCTTGGACAGTTAAAGAAATATCTATTCCTAATGAATAAGGTTTATTTACTAAACTTCTTGCCTCGAAAGTATGGCCTCCAAGTAATTCACCTCCATGATCCTCAACTGTTGATTTAATACCTTGAAGGGATTGGGAAAATAGGTAACTCTGAAATTCCCTTTCAACTTTTGGTAATGATATTAAAGCCTGCGCGGATGAAAGTTTTGCTCCGCATGCCCACAAATCTGAGCATGCATGCAAAGTAGTAATTTTTGCATTAAGCCACGGATCACTTACCAAAGCAGGAAATCCATCTACACTTTGCAAGATAATATCTTTACCATTTTGATAAATCTCAACTGAATCTTCTGGGGATGAAGCAAAAGAATTTAAATTAGAATTTATTAATGATTTATTCAAAACAATCTGAGGAATTTTAGCTGCACAACCCCTACAATCATTCAATAAAATATTTTTTTCACCACCTTTCATAATTAGCCTTTTTGATCTGAACTTCTTAATAAAGTTCAGATCAATTTTATGCTTTAAAATCCAAAAAATAAAAGAAGGGCCAAAAACAAAATTACGATAAATAGCAAAAGCCTTTTGATGATGGTTTGGAAATATATTAACTATTTGTAATCCGATCTTTTGAGGAAACCACTTTTTTAATGATCCCCCTTCTAGATCCTTTTTTAAATTTTTGACTAATGTATTTACAACTTTAACTGCAAAAACTCCCGATGCTGGTCTTTTGGCTGAATCCACAACTGCGCAATCACCCACAGCAAAGATCCCGGGGAAACTTTTCAACTGCAAATTCTGATTTGTGATTATTCTGCCATTAGAATCCGAATCTAATAATTTTTTTTGTACCCATGAAGGAGATGTATTTCCAGTACATAAAAGAATCTTGCCATAATCAAAATTAAGGTTTTGAACTACATCAATATTAGAATTCCGTAAACTCTCTATAATTTTATTATTAATTTTTCTTGAATCACATAATAATTTTAAAGATCTACCTCTCCATCTTTTTCTCAAAGCATATGATACTTCAATTGCTGCAAGGCCGCTCCCAACTATTACAAATGGAAGTTCATTAACTGAATCCAAAATATCCTCTTTTTTTATTAAATCAAATGCCCTCAAAAAAGGTTTAATTGTAAAAGCATTTTGATTTTTAACTAGTGACTCAAATTCTTTTGGAATTATTGTTTGACTTCCATAATTGAGAACCAACTTCGAATAATTAATTGAGGGTCTGTTACTTAAAACAATTCTCTTTAAATCAAAATCAATATCCTTTACTTCTTCTTCTACAAAAGATATTTTTGCATTTTTTGCTAAAGATTTTATATCAATTAAACTATCTTCTAAAGAAATTGATTTTGAAAGCACCGATGGGAACATCGCCGAATAAACCAAATAGGAATCTCTAGATATAATTGAAACAGGAATCTCTGGCATTAATTTTGTAGACATTAACCATTTCTTTATTAAAAGAACATTTGTGTGTCCTCCTCCAATTAGTACTAGATGGTTAAAAGTCATTTACATCACAATGAATAAAGAACATTTATTACCAATTGAACAATCAAGATTAGGAGTAATTGGTGGGAGTGGATTTTATTCAATGGATCAAATAGATTACTTAAAAGAAATAGAAATCGATACTCCCTATGGTAAACCTTCTGATTCAATAAGAGTATATAGTCTTGGAAATTTAGAGATAGCATTCATTCCTAGGCATGGAAGATCACATAAATTAAATCCTACCGAAATTCCTTACAAAGCTAATATTTGGGCTCTAAGATCAATAGGGGTAAGATGGATTATTGCTCCATCAGCAGTTGGTTCATTACAAGAACAGATAAGGCCGCTTGATATAGTGGTGCCAGATCAATTTATAGACCGAACAAAAAATAGACCAGCAACATTCTTTAACGAGGGAGCTGTAGCACACGTAACTATGGGAGATCCCTTCTGCACAAATCTATCCCGTATATTAACTGAAATCGGAGAAAAGAATATACCTGGTGGTAGACAATTGCATAGAGGGGGTATCTATCTAGCAATGGAAGGTCCCGCTTTCTCAACTAGAGCAGAATCTAATTTATATAGAAGTTGGGGATGTTCAATAATAGGAATGACGAATCATACAGAAGCAAGATTAGCTAAAGAGGCTGAAATAGCTTACTCCTCATTGTCAATGGTTACTGATTATGATTGCTGGCATCAAACTCATCAAGAAGTATCTGTAGAGATGGTTTTGGATAATCTTCGATCTAATACTGAAGTTGCTAATAAAATAATCTTCGAAGTAGCTAAATTAATTGAAAAAGAAAGACCAAAAAGTAAGTCTCATTTTTCATTAAAAGATGGATTGATAACCCAAAAAGAAAATATCCCAAGTTCCACAAAAGAGAAACTAAGGATATTTACTGATACTTATTAGACGTACTAGATTTTAGTGATTATTAGGTCAAGGTAAGGATTTAATTATCCTCCAGCTCCAACTCCTTGGTATGAGCCATAGAAGAATATACCTAGGACGAAGATAACAGCAATTCCACCTGCTGTAGCAACAAGCCAAAGAGGAAGAGTTCCTTCTGTCCATCGTCTTTCCCATGCAACTGCTGGTCTACCGTCGGGAAGTCTATCTGGAATTCTTCCATCAGGTCCTTTTAATTTACTCATAGTTTTAATTTAATTGAAAAAGTAACTGGAAAATAAAATTCCCAATACAAAGACTGATAGTAAGCCTAAATAAAGGCTTGTACGATTAAGTTCAACTGGAACTTTGTTAGGATTTTCGTTTACTTGCATGATAGTTAATTTTATCGGGCTACGAATTGCATAGCAGCAATAGAACCTAGAAAGAATACTGATGGAATCGCTAGAGCGTGAACTGCTAGCCAACGGACAGTAAATATAGGATAAACGCGGACTTCCGCAGCCTGCATTGGAGCTTGAGAATTAGTCATTGTTATTTTGTTCTTAAATCTAGTTGAGATTTAGCTTCATATCTTTGTGTTACGACAGGTGCTTTAGATTCAGATGATTGGAAATAACTATCTGGACGAGGAGTTCCGAAAGCATCGTAGGCTAAGCCTGTATATACAAATAAGAAGCCTGCTATAAAGATAGCTGGTAATGTTACTGCATGAATAATCCAGTATCTAATACTGGTGATTATTTCAAAAAATGGGCGTTCACCCGTTGAACCTGCGGCCATAATCACAAATGTTTACTCTATGATTTTACAGTGTAAAATCATAAGTTCGCGAAGAAATTAACAGGTTGGTTACAGACAGTTGCTAAATCTTTCAAAAATTAATTTTTTTTTTACTATTAACTCGGGTTATTTAAAATTAGCTATTCCATTTAAGGATATAACCACGCTCGCCAAGTACAAATCCTTTTTGATTTTCTAAAGCCTCCTTATCAAGAAAAACTATTTTAATGTAGTTTGTTGGTAATTCAGAAGCAATAGGATCTTTATTCCAAGTTTTACCTTGATCTTTACTTACTATTAAAGTTCCATTACCCCCGCCAGCCCATATATCACCATTCGGATCCCATCCCATGTCTAGATAATTGTATCCATTAAGAATTGGTATAATAGGCTTTGACCAATTTTCTAGATCATTAGTATCTTCATTAAATCTAATTTCTGCTCCTCTAGAAAGCATCCATAAACTTCCTTCTGGATTAAAACCAATACTTTGAACTCTTTTGCTACTGGCTCTTTGATGAGCTATCCAAGCATCACTGTCATTTTTCAAAGTAGAAAAGAAATTACCTAGACTACTTACACTGACATAATCTCCTTTATTAGTTCTTCTTAAATCTCTTACACCTCCAGAACCAGATGCATCTACAACCTTTGCATTCCATGATTCACCACTATCTGATGTTTCATAAATAGCACCTGCAGTGGTAGCCAATTCTGCAACACCTGCATCGACAGTTGTTATTAGAAATGGTTGGCCTGGTAATTTGTTACCTAGAGATAAACGTGTCCAATTCTTTCCTGCATCAAGTGTATGCATAACTAATGAAGGCTGACCTATTAACCATCCCTCTTCACCTTTAAAATCTATATCTAGAAGACGAAAGTTCTCTTCAGTTGGTAAATCTAAATTTCTTTTTTCCCAAGTTTCTCCTCCATCATTAGATTCCATAATAAGTCTATTAGAACCTACTAAAAAACCATGATTATCATCTATAAAATCAACATCTAAAGCATTAGCCTGATCCTCAAAATGAATTGTTTTCCAAGGGCTGCTTTCATTAATCTTGACACCTGTAGATGAACAACTGCTTAAAACAAAACAGAGAACTACAGACAAAAGAAGATTAGGAATACTGGTAAAAAAATTTTTCATTTAATTATATTAATGCAAAGAGTACAAAGAAAGGAACATAGCTGCAGCGAACGCCAACCCTCCAAAAATCAATATATTTTTTTGTCCAGGAGGTAAACTATTAAATCCAAATCCATAAACTAAATTCTCTTCAAAACCACTAGGTTTAGATTTAGGGCCAATATCTTTATAAAAATTTTTACCGGCTCGACACACAGGGCAAGCAAAAGTATTACCATCCAAATCTGAAAAAGGCGTATTTTTAGGTATGTTTAATTTTTTATTTCCTTCAGACGGATCATAAATGTATCCACAACTTCTACATTCGAATCTTTTTTGTTCTAAATTAAGGGTAGGTTGTTCAACATTTACTCCTGTGGAGTTTTCAGAAAGTTTTTCTTTCTCAAAGTCTTGAACTATTTTGTTTTCCTCAGAGGCTGGTTGAATGTTTTCACTCACGGTTTATTATTGTTCTTTAAGAACTTTAAAAGATTTTGCCTAATTAAGCGACTTTTATTCAAAATTAATTTTTAAAATGTTTTTATTAACTGGCTATGAATATTTTTTAGGTTTCCTCTTAATTGCAGCAGCGGTTCCAGTATTAGCTTTAGTTACTAATCTCATCGTTGCCCCAAAAGGCAGAACAGGGGAAAGAAAACTTACATATGAATCTGGAATGGAGCCTATTGGAGGAGCATGGATTCAATTTAATATTCGTTATTATATGTTTGCCTTGGTTTTCGTTATATTTGATGTTGAGACAGTATTCCTTTATCCTTGGGCTGTTGCCTTCAATAGATTAGGCTTATTAGCTTTTATTGAGGCTTTAATCTTTATAGCAATACTTGTGATTGCCCTTGCCTACGCATGGAGAAAAGGTGCTTTAGAATGGAGTTAAAAAGTTGAATCCACAATTATCCCCAAAAGCAATAAGAGAAATCCGAGAAGGAACTTGTAATCCTCTAGGTGGGCCGCAAGTTACTACAGATTTAAGCGAAAATATTATATTGACAAGTTTAGACGATCTTCATAATTGGGCTAGACTAAGCAGTCTTTGGCCTCTCTTGTATGGAACAGCTTGTTGTTTTATAGAATTTGCTGCCTTAATAGGATCTAGATTTGATTTTGATAGATTTGGATTAGTACCTAGAAGCTCGCCAAGGCAAGCAGATTTGCTAATAGTGGCAGGGACAGTAACGATGAAGATGGCTCCAGCCCTTGTAAGACTTTATGAACAAATGCCTGAACCAAAATATGTAATTGCCATGGGTGCTTGCACAATCACAGGAGGAATGTTTAGCGCAGATTCTACAACTGCTGTAAGAGGCGTTGATAAATTAATACCAGTTGATCTATATCTTCCAGGATGCCCACCAAGACCAGAAGCAATTTTTGATGCTGTAATTAAATTAAGAAAAAAAGTTGGTAATGAGTCAATTTTAGAGCGCACAAAAACAGAGCAAACTCACAGATACATAACATCTGATCACGAAATGAATCTTGTTTTCTCAGAAAATACAGGTGAATATCTAAACAAAACTTCAGCTAATGTCATTTCCTCTTCAAAAAAAGAAAAAATAACTGAATTACCTGAAAATACCGAAAAAGATGAGATTATTGATACCCTAGAAGAATAATGGAAAAAGACGGTTTAGCTAAATCCTCAGATACCTCAATCGAAAAAGAAGGTTTTATAAGTCAATCTTTGTCTAAAGATGGAATTCCTAATCAATCTTTATCAGATGATCACATTGGAATTGAAAACATTTCTGTGGAACCTAACAAATTATATGAAGCAGTATCTGCCTTAAGAAATTACGGGTTCAACTATCTCCAATGTCAAGGGGGATATGATGAGGGACCAGGCAAAAATCTTGTAAGTTTCTACCATTTTATAACTGTTGATGACTTACAAAAAATCGAAAAAATTAAAGAAGTCAGATTAAAAGTTTTCTTAAAAAGAAATTCTGATTTATCAATCCCTAGCTTATATCAAATTTTTAAAGGAAGTGATTGGCAAGAAAGAGAAACTTTTGATATGTATGGAATAAATTTTATTGATCATCCCAATCCAAAAAGATTATTAATGCCTGAAGATTGGAGAGGATGGCCATTACGAAAAGATTATATTCAACCAGATTTTTATGAACTTCAAGATGCTTATTAGTTTAATTTTTTTAATTTGCGGTAAATAAACATAACTGCTCTTGCGAGTCTCCTTGGATCATGTCTAAGAGTTGGAGTTATTCTTTTTGAATATAATGGTGCTTGCAAAACATAATAACCCTCTGATAATAATTTTTCCTTATTACATTTGACAGGCTCTGCGCCTCTACTTTCGTAATAATCTACCAAAGGAGACTTTTCAAATTGAATCTGAGATAAGATTGAGTTAAAAATTCGAACGTTAACTCCAAAATTTGATAGTTGTTTTTCTATTGCTTTGATATGTTGATAGACATCAAGTCCATCAGTTTCTCCAGGCTGAGTCATCAAATTACTTATATAAATTTTAGGAGCATTACTTTGCAATAAAGCATCCACTATCTCTGGTACTAAAAGATTAGGCAATAAAGAAGTGTATAAACTACCTGGGCCAAGAACAATTAAATCAGCTTCTTTTATAGATTCAAGAGCACTCGGAAGAGCTGAAGGATTTTCTGGTAAGTACCCTATCCTCGAAATTAATTTTTTAGATTTACTGATCTTGCTTTCACCAAAAATTTTTTCACCATCTTCTAATTCGGCCCATAACATAACATCAATATTTGTTGCAGGTAAAACTTGACCTTGTACCGCCAAAACCTTACTTGAGGCTTGGACTGCTTTTTCTAAACTGCCTGTGATTGTTGTTAAAGCTGACAAGAATAGATTTCCAAAACTATGCCCTTCAAGGCCACTACCCTCTGAAAATCTGTACTGAAATAATCTAGTCAAAGTAGGTTCTTCGTTAGATAAGGCTGCTAAACAATTTCTAATATCTCCTGGAGGTTGCACACCTAATTGTTTTCTGAGAATTCCACTACTTCCACCATCATCGGATACAGTTACGATTGCGGTAATATTACTACTGTAATTTTTTAAGCCTTTCAATAAGGTAGATAAGCCTGTACCTCCCCCAATTGCAACAATATTTGGGCCTCTATTTAATTTACTTTTAACTCTTAATGCATCAACTAAAAATGTATCTTTTTCTGGAACAAGCGCTTTTTGAATAGAATTAATACTTCTATTCTGGCCAATTCCTATTAGTAATATGCCAATAACAAAAATCAATGGTCCCATCAATGAGACAGGCAGAATACTAGTTAAACCTGTAATCACCGAAAAAAAGATTTCAATAAGCCAATAGAGTGGTCTTAAATTTGTCCAAATTGCCACGCCTAATAATGTAGTCAAAAAACCTATCGCAGATGTAAACATCCATCTTTTTATTACCAAACCTGGCAAAAGCCAACTCAAAATTCTTAAGATTTTCTTGAATAAGTCAAAGTTAGACTTTCTAAAATTTTTATAGTATCTTCTTACCCTTTTTTGACGCTTATTCATTAAAAAATCCCTTAAATTATATTTCTCAAATTTGAAGTTATATGGAATCATTATAAATCAAATTCATAGATCCTTTTTTTATTTCTAAAAATAGGCAAAATGAAATAAATAGATGCTCTTTAAATAAGTTTTGAAAAAATCAAAACATGCAGTTGAAACAAAAAACCTCTCAATAAGCTGGGGCGAATTTAATGTGCTTAATCAAATAAATTTTGAACTTAATGATGGGGAGAAATTAGCTATTGTTGGCCCCTCAGGTTCTGGTAAATCAACTATATTAAAAATATTAGCAGGACTCATTTTACCTACCAAAGGAGAATTAAGAATATTTGGTGAGAAGCAAACATATTTGAGATTAGATCAAAATAATCCTCCTGATGTAAGACTAGTTTTTCAGAACCCGGCTTTATTAGGATCTTTAACTATTGAAGAAAATGTAGGTTTTCTCCTTAAGAGAAATAAAAACTTATCTAAAAAGTTAATTCATGAAATAGTATCTGAATGCTTAGCTGAGGTAGGATTATTTAATGTTGAGAATAAACTTCCAAATGAATTAAGCGGAGGCATGCAAAAAAGAGTAAGTTTTGCCAGAGCATTAATTACTGATCAAACTCTTAATGCAAAATCTAAACCTTTATTACTTTTCGATGAACCAACTGCCGGCCTTGATCCAATTGCATCATCAAGAATTGAAGATTTAATCAATAAAACAAATGATAAAGCTAGCGGATCATCTATTGTAGTTAGCCATGTTCTTAGTACTATAGAAAGGACTTCAGATAAAGTTTTAATGCTTTATGGAGGCAAATTCAGATGGGCTGGCTCAATTGATGAATTTAAAAAGAGTAAAGATCCCTATGTATTTCAATTTAGGAATGGAAAACTTGATGGTCCAATGCAACCCAAAGACATTTAGAAATTATGCGTAGAAGCTTACGAGATTCAATAGTTGGTTTTTCCTTATTAGGAGGAATTTTAATATTCACATTTTTTTCTTTTTGGCTCAGAGGAGTTAGATTATCATCAAAAAATTGGTACCTCTTTGCTGAATTCAATAACGCAAGCGGTTTATCAAAAAAATCTCCAGTTACTTACAGAGGAATCTTAGTTGGATCGATAGAAGATATCTTGTTTACGAATGAATCAATTAAAGCAAAAATAGTTTTAAATAATCCTGAAATTATTCTTCCAAGGCCAGCGTTTGCCAGGGTAGTTACAAATTCTTTCCTTGGCGGAGACGTTCAAGTTGCTTTAGAAACTAGTGACAAGACAATTCCTAAAAATATTGCAAAACCTATATCCGAAAAATGCAATACCAAATTAATTATTTGTCAGGGAGACACTATTACTGGTAAGCAACTATCAAGTCTCTCGAATATAACTAATAAAATAAGTCAACTTTTAAAAGAAACAAATCAAGAAAACTTAATTGAAAACATCGTTAACTCAATTGACCAATTTGATAGAACACAAGAAAATCTTGATGAATTAATTTATTTATCGACACAAGAACTACAAAGAGTTGAACCTCTAATAAAAGAAATTACAATTGCTGCCAATCATTTAAATAACATTTTGTCTAAAATTGATGACAAAGAAACACTTAATGACATTAAATTGACAATTAATGCTGCTAGGTCTATCTCAACCAAAATTGATAATATGAGTGATGATTTTGAAAAATTAACACAAGATAAAGAATTAACTAGATCAATAAGAGATTTAACGATTGGACTATCAAAATTCCTGAACGAAATTTATCCATAAGAAATATTTAGAATTCATTGATAGCATTTAAAGCCATAGCTGCGATTGCCTTATCTGTAGCTTTTGGCAATTGGACGTATTTACCTTGAGCAGCCTCTGCTAATTCTTTACCGAATCCACTTGCTATAAATTTTCTCTCTGTATCAATTACCAAGAGTTTTATCCCAAGCATGGGATATTTTGCAGCTATATCTAGAACCTCCTGTTTTAAATTGACATTTTCATTTTCGTTATCTTTTCCCTCAACCTCATTTTGTCCTAGAGATAATCCTAATGGTACATTTCCTCGGCCATCAGTGATCCCAACAACAATAACTTGACCTATATCTCCTGTTGAAAGAGCATTTTTTGCTACTTTTGCTGATTGTGTCAGTCCATGAGCCAAAGGGGATCCACCACCACAAGGCATTGTTTCCAACCTTCTTTTTGCAGCAGTTATAGATCTTGTTGGAGGTAAAAGCACTTCTGCCTGATTACCTCTAAAAGGAATAAGAGCTACTTCATCTCTATTTTCATATGCCTCGGTCAAAAGTCTAATTACAGCGCCTTTGGCACTTTGCATTCTATTTAAAGCCATAGAACCACTAGCATCAACCAGAAAAATTACTAAAGCCCCCGCCTTTTTTTGTAGAAGTTTTGCCCTAAAATCATTTTCTTCAATAACTATTGATTTATTTGGGTTTCTTAATCTTCGTGATTTTTGATAAGGTGCTGCAGCTCGCAAAGTCGCATCTACCGCAATTCTTTTGACTTTACCTCTTGGAATTATAGGTTTTACATACCTTCCTCTACTATCACTAAATATAACTGATCTACTCCCGCTATTCCCTGCTTTAGCTTTAGCTGATGAAAAAAGCAATAAATCAGGATCAACCATACATGCCTCGGGATCTAATATAAATTCTTCAGGTATTTCGGGAGTAGATTCATCTTCTCCATCAGAATTATCTTCTTCTTGTTCTTGATCTTGCTCATTATCATTTTCACTAGTCTCAGGTTCAGAATCTTCATTGTTTGATTGTGGTGGTGGCGGACTCTGATCCTCTGGAGGAGGTGGTTGAATATCATCATCTTCTGGAGGTATTTGCATTGCTCGTGGAAGAATAACTAACCTTACTGCGACTTTTAGATCTTCAGAACTTACATTCTCATCGCCTCGAAGTGCTGCATTAGCCTTTGCTACTTTTACTGCAAATAATTCTGACCTATGTCCTTCTACTCCACCTCTAAGAGCTTCATTCACTAAATAAGTTATTTGCTCTTTTGTTATCTTGACATCCTTTAACCATTGCCTTGCCAAAATTAATTGAGTGGATAAATTATCAGATTCTTCCGACCATTTTTCTGAAAATTTAATATTATTTTCTGAGTGTGATAAAACAGATTTTGTAATCTCAACTCTTTGAGCATTATCAATAGATTGATCTGCGGAAAGAACAATAGCAAAACGATCTAAAACATGATCTCTTAAAGTACCTTCTTCAGGATTATACGTTGCAATTAAAAGTGATTTACAAGGATGAGAAAGGCTTAAACCATCTCTCTCAATATTATTTTTCTCTCTTCCTGTCGCTTCAAGAATTAAATTTACAATGCCATCATCCAGTAAATTTATATCATCTACATAAAGAACACCTCTATGAGCCTCTGCTAAAATGCCAGGTTGAAAAACTTGTTCCCCCGTACTTAATGATGCAGCGACGTCAATTGATCCAACAAGCCTGTCTTCAGTTATGCCAATGGGAACTTGAATAAATGGAGCCTCTTTTACTTTTTTCGGAATTTCTTCAATTTGATTCAAATAATCATTTCCAATTACCTCCTCCAACAATTTATTAGTACTAATATCCCATTCCTCTGGTTTATCTGGATCTAGGTTCCTACCAATAGGTCTTAATAAAGTTTGACCATTACTGATAGTTTGCTTTTCCATTATTGATTCATTATCTAATACTTCTATAGGAGGGAGTAATGTATGCAAGCCCCTAGCTAATACTGACTTACCGGTACCTCTTCCGCCAGCGATAATCACTCCTCCTAAACTGGGATCAACTGCTGCCAAAAGCAAAGATAACTTCAATAAACTATGACCTGTAATTGCCGCCAAAGGGAAAGCTCTAAAAGAATCCTTTGACTTCGTTAAATCTTTTATTTCTCCTTTTTCTTGTAACTCGGGGTTCAAAATCACTTTAAAAATGCCTGATATAGAATTTATCCAATAACTTTGTTTTTTGTAGTGGAATTATCAAATCTTAATATCAAAAATGGACTATGTATATCCCTCGGAGCAAATATTGATAGTAAATTCGGAAGCCCTCTTGAGTCACTATTAATTTGCAAACCAAAAATAGAGGAAATAATAAATGAGTGGGGAGATAGTTCTAACAAAAAGAAAGAAGAGAAAAGTAAATTTCATGCAAACTTTTTTTGGTCTTCAATTTATGAGACATTACCCCATGGTGTTGAAAATGAGCAGCCAAATTATTTAAATACTTTATTGCTTATAAAAAGTAATTCTTTTCCAAAACCATCAAATAAAAAGGCGAAATTACTTTTAAAAGAGCTAAAAAAGTTAGAGAGATTTTTCGGACGAGAAGAGACGCCAAAGGGCAAGAAATGGCTATCAAGATGTCTCGATTTAGATATTCTTTGGTGGGAAGATTTTCATACGGTTGACGAGGAATTAACATTACCTCACCCTAGATTCATGAATCGGAATTTTGTTATTACGCCACTATCTGAAATCTTAAGTAGAAACCAAAAAATCACAAAGTTTGATGCACCAAAATGGTCTATATAAATGATTTACAAAACCAAAAGATAACTGTTAGGCTATTTTTATTTAAAAATTATGGGCAAAAAAAACCTTATAAGAAGATCAATTTTTAAAGAAAAAATATCTGAGTTAAAGTCAAAAAAATTTAGTTTCGAAATAAATAGAATTGAGCTTCCAAATGGACATGAAGGTGAATATGGATATATTAAGCATCCTGGTGCAGCGTTAGCCGTACCTATTACAAAAGACAATAAGGTTATCATTCTTCGGCAATATAGATTTGCTGTTTCAAGGTATTTATTAGAATTTCCAGCAGGTACATTAGAAATAGGTGAAACACCTATTAATTCAATTAAAAGAGAAATACAAGAAGAAACTGGATTCAGTGCAAAAAAATGGGATGAACTGGGAACTCTTGTCCCTGCTCCTGGTTATGCAGATGAAGAAATTTATTTATTTTTAGCTCGTGATTTAAACAAATTAAATTCCGAGGTTAAAGGAGATTTAGATGAAGATATAGAAGTATTAATTTTAGAGCCCGAAGAACTAGATAATCTTATTGCTAGTGGGGATGAAATTCTTGACGCAAAAACTGTGACAGCTTGGTTTAGAGCTAAACAATTTTTAGATAAATTATGAATAAACCTAGAATACTTTTTTGGCATAGAAAGGATTTAAGAATATTTGATAATCAAGCTTTAATCAAAGCATTTTCATTATCAAATGCTATAACTTCAACTTACATATTAGATAAAAATTACTCTCACGATTTCAATGCCAATTCAAGAGCTTGGTTTCTAGGAAATTCTCTTCAAGAATTAGGAAATAATTGGAAAAAAATGGGCAGTAGACTCATTATAGAAGAAGGAGATCCAGTATTAATAATTCCTCAATTAGCAAAGACAATAGATGCTAGATTTGTTTTTTGGAATAAATCAATTGAACCTTATGAGATTAATCGAGATTTACAAATAAAAAAAATTTTTAAAGAAAAAGATATTCAAGTTATTGAATCTTGGGATCACTTATTAATAGAACCTTTAAAAATATCTTCAGGGAGTAACAAACCTTATTCTGTTTATGGGCCTTTTTATAAAAACCTTAAATCAAAAATGAATTTATTAGGTCCATATGACCAAGATAAAGTTGTTTTCCAGTTTAAAGATATAGATAATAAACTCAAAGAAAATAAGACAATAAATTCATCTGATTCAGTTCTAGAGAAATTTATCAAAAATATCAAATTTCCTGGTTCAAATATTTGTCCATGTAGACCTGGAGAGAATGCTGCAGAAACATTATTAAAAAACTTCATTAAAGAAAAAAAAATATATTCTTATAATTCTGCACGAGATTTTCCTTCCCATAATGGGACATCTTTTCTAAGTGCATCTCTCAGATTCGGCACCATTAGCATTAGAAAAATTTGGAACGCCACATTAGATTTAAATTTAGATTTTGCAAATCAAGAAAATTATTTATCAATTGAAACTTGGCAAAAAGAACTTGTTTGGCGCGAATTTTATCAACATTGCTTATTCCATTTCCCAGAGCTAGAGAAAGGTCCATATAGAAAAAAATGGGATCACTTTCCATGGCAAAACAATAATGAATGGTTTCAGCATTGGAGCAACGCAGAGACCGGAGTACCTATAGTAGATGCTGCAATGCGTCAATTAAATAGTACTGGCTGGATGCATAACAGATGTAGGATGATAGTGGCTTCATTTCTGGTAAAAGATCTTATATGCAATTGGCAAATGGGCGAGAAAAAATTTATGGAGACTTTGGTTGATGGAGACTTAGCTGCAAATAATGGGGGATGGCAGTGGAGCGCCAGTAGCGGTATGGATCCAAAACCACTTAGAATTTTTAATCCATATACCCAAGCAAAAAAATTTGATCCTATTTGCGAATATATAAAATATTGGATTCCTGAATTATCCAAAGTGTCAAATTCAGAATTATTAAATGGGGAGATATCTAATTTAGAAAAAAATAATTATTCAAGCCCTATTGTCAATCACAACATACAACAAAGATTATTTAAATCACTTTATACTGAAATTTGAATTTCATCTATACAATTCTTTAAAACTTTATTTAAATTTTCTGCTACATAAACTTGCTCTTCATAAGAAATTTCAGGAAACATTGGAAGACTAAGAACTTCTGTACAAATTCTCTCTGTATTAATGAGTTTTGTTCTAGAAAAATTTTTATTTTTGTAAGCTATTTGTGCGTGTATTGGAATTGGATAATAAATAATTGAATTAATACCTTTTTCAAAAAGTTGTTGTTTTACCAAATTCCTTAAGGAATAGTATTTTTTGCAATCAGTATCAAATAAATTTGAAAAATCTTCATTTAAACAATATTTATCGTTTCTTAGTTTGATTACAAATTGATTCCAAGAATGGGTAATCGAATCAGAGCTAATTTTTGGAAAACTAATAAATGGATTTTTTTCTAATAAATCAAGGTAATTATTAGCAATTTTTTGGCGATTATTAATCCACTTAGAAATATATTTAATCTTAATGTTTAATATGGCAGCTTGAATGGTATCCAGTCTGCTGTTATATCCAATTTGGGTATGATGATATCTTATTGGGCTGCCATGGACAGCCAGTTCTCTAATTTTTTTTGCAATCTTCTGATCTGAAGTTGTTACTGCTCCACCATCTCCAGCAGCTCCTAAATTTTTAGTAGGGAAAAAGCTAAAACAGCCTATATCCCCGGTACTTCCAACTTTGGAAGTTTCCCACATTGTGCATGTTGCCTGAGCACAATCTTCAATTACCTTTAAATCATATTTCTTGGCCAAAGATTTTATTAAGGTCATATTCACTGCATTACCAAATAGATGAACTGGCATAATTGCCTTGGTATTAGAATTTATTTCTTGTTCTATTAGTTCAGTATTAATGAGATAAGTTTCTGGATCTATATCTACCAAAACAGGATTAGCACCAACTGCACTAATAGCCTCTGCAGTTGCAAAAAAGCTAAAAGATGAGGTAATAACTTCATCACCCACACCAATATCTAAAGCGCGCAAAGCCAATACTAAAGCATCAGTTCCACTATTACATCCAATAGTATTTTCAACACCAATCAGATTTGAAAAACTCTCCTCAAATTTGGCAATTTCTTGTCCTCCAATATACTGGCCCCCTTTTAAAACTTTAGAGACCTCACTCTCAATTTCAGAGCCAATTTCTTGGAACTGCCTATCTAAAGTAAATGGAGGTATCTGCATAGTAAATATATTAACCCTAAACCATATTTCTATGGGTAAAAAAAATTTTTAATTCATTTAAACCAACTTGGTTCTTTACCAGGAGTCCATTTTATATTGCAACCTAAAGAAGGCATCTGATTTGAAGGATAAGAATTATCTTGATTCAAATCTTTTACGGCAGAGCGCAAATCTTTTCCAGATAGAGGGATATTATTACCTGGTCTACTATCGTCTAATTGGCCATGATAATACAATAAAAAATCACCTCCTCCTTCATTTGAAAAAAGATAAAAATCTGGGGTGCAAGCCGCTTTTAATTTCTTAGCAAAATTTTGATTTTCATCATATAAATAAGGAAAACTCCATCCCTGTGTTTGTGCTTGCAATCTCAAATTTTTAGGAGAATCTGAAGGATGAGTGACAATATCATTACTAGAAATTGCCACTGTTTGAACTGTATTTTCAATTTCTTTACTTAAGGTAAAAATTTGATTCTCAATATATTTAACAAATGGGCAATGAGCACAAATAAACATTAAAAGTAAATGCCGATTATCTAGATTATGAGAATTAAAATATTCATTTTCTGAAGAATTAGCATCTAACATCTCAAAATCAGGTAATTGAAAACCTAGTTCCAAAGCCATAGAATTTGTCCTGACCATGTTTAAGTTAAAAATTCTTTGATATTTGAAAATTATTGTACATTTTGCAGTAATCCGTAAAGATAGGTACTTTTGTATAGGAGAATAATAGAAATAATAAACAAAATGCTTCTAAATCTAACTGGCAAAAAAATTCTTGTTACGGGAATTGCCAACAATCGTTCAATAGCATGGGGTATAGCTCAACAACTTTCAAAAGCTGGCGCAGAACTTGGAATCACATATTTGCCTGATGATAAGGGAAGATTCGAGTCTAAAGTTAGAGAACTAACTGAACCTTTAAACCCATCATTATTTTTGCCTCTTGATGTTCAAAATCCAGCTCAAATTGAAGAAATCTTTAAAAATATAAAAGATAATTGGGGGCAAATTGACGGATTAGTTCACTGCCTTGCATTTGCAGGACGCGATGAATTGATTGGAGATTATAGTGCAACCACTTCAGAGGGTTTTGATAGGGCTCTTAATATAAGTGCGTATTCGTTAGCACCTTTATGTAAAGCAGCAAAACCACTTTTTAGTGATGGTGCTGGAGTTGTCTCATTAACTTATTTAGGTTCAGAAAGGGCGATTCCTAACTATAACGTGATGGGAGTTGCTAAAGCAGCTTTAGAAGCTTCAGTAAGATATCTTTCTGCAGAACTTGGACCCGAAAAACAAGTCAGAGTTAACGCAATAAGTGCTGGGCCTATAAGAACACTTGCTAGTTCTGCTATAGGTGGCATTTTAGATATGATTCACAATGTTGAAGAAAAGGCTCCTTTGCGCAGAACAGTCACTCAAAAAGAAGTAGGTAATACAGCTGCTTTTTTATTAAGTGATCTCTCTAGCGGCATTTCAGGCCAAACAATTTATGTTGATGCGGGTTACTGCATTAATGGAATGTAAACTAAGTTTTTTGCATAAAAATGTCATCTCTAAGGCAATCTGAAATAAAAAGAAAAACGAATGAAACAGATATTTCTGTATTTATAAACTTAGATGGCAATGGTATTTCTGAGATCGATACCGGGATACCATTCTTAGATCATATGCTTCATCAAATATCGAGTCATGGTTTGTTCGATTTAAAAATAAAAGCAATTGGAGATACTCATATTGATGATCATCATACAAATGAAGATGTAGGAATCGCACTAGGCAAAGCATTTTCAAAAGCCTTGGGAGAAAGAAAAGGAATAAGCAGATTTGGACATTTCTTAGCCCCATTAGATGAAGCATTAGTTCAAGTCACTTTAGACTGCTCTGGTAGACCCCATCTATCTTATGATCTTCAATTAAAAGCCCCTAGAATAGGAAATTATGATACTGAACTAGTAAGAGAATTCTTTATTGCCTTTGTAAATAACAGCGGTATTACAATGCATATTAATCAAATACGAGGAAGTAATTCACATCACATAGTTGAGGCGTGCTTTAAATCTTTTTCGAGAGCAATGAGAATGGCTACCGAGATAGATCCAAGAAGATCTAATACAATTCCAAGCAGTAAAGGAATGTTAGAAAAACAATAAAATTGGAATTTTTTCGAATCAGCCACAATTCAGTTTAATTTTGGCGAAAATAGATTAAGTTATTATTTTGTTGTGACTAATTTACAAGATAAAAAAATTGATAAATTTAATATTTTTAAAAAAGAAGATTGGTCAAGTGCTTATCAAAATGTAGAAAAGGAGCTAACTAAAGAGCCTCTAAAAATTATCAAAGGTAATAACATTAAAAATTTATATGGAACATTATTAAGAAATGGACCAGGAATATTAGAGAGAGGTGGACAATGGGTTCATCATCCATTTGATGGTGATGGGATGATAACATCCATAAAATTCGAAAACGGTCAGCCATCCTTAACAAATAGATTTGTTAAAACTAAAGGCTATTTGGAAGAAGAAAAAATAGATAAATTTATTTATAGAGGTGTTTTTGGAACACAAAAAAATGGAGGAATTTTAAATAATGCATTAGATCTAAAATTCAAGAATATCGCTAATACACATGTCATTAAATTAGGAGATGAAATTCTCGCATTATGGGAAGCAGCTGGTCCACATGCAATGGATCCTGATAGTCTTGACACTATTGGTTTAACATCATTAAGAGGAGTTCTCAAGCCAAACGAAGCATTTAGTGCTCATCCCAAAACAGACTTAAACTCAAATGCATCTTCAGAACTTTTAGTAACTTTTGGAGTACAAACTGGGCCAAAAAGTACTATTAGACTAATGGAATTTGATAATGCTGGTACAAATTCTGGAGAGCTCATCTTTGACAGAAAAGATACCTTTAATGGCTTTGCATTCCTTCATGATTTCGCAATAACAACAAATTGGGCAATATTTTTACAGAATGCTATTGATTTCAATCCTCTTCCATTTGTAATGGGTCAAAGAGGAGCAGCACAATGTCTAAAGTCAAACCCAAATAAAAAGGCAAAGTTTTTTATCATCCCCAGAGAAAGTGGATTATTTAGAGGGCAGCCTCCTTTATCAATAGATGCTCCAGAAGGATTCGTTTTTCATCATGTAAACGCATTTGAAAAAGATTCCAAAATCGTATTAGATAGTATTTTTTATGATGATTTCCCATCAGTTGGTCCAGACGAGAATTTTAGGGATATTGACTTTGATAACTATCCAGAAGGAAAACTGAAAAGATCAATTATCGATCTAAAGACAAAAACTTGTGAACTTGAAACTTTCAGTGAACAATGTTGTGAATTTGCTGTTGTTAATCCTAATAACTTAGGATTAAAAGCAACTTTTAGTTGGATGGCAAGTACATCTCAAAAACTGGGCAACGCTCCACTTCAAGCAATAAAAAAAATAAATTTAACTTCTAAAGAAGAAATTTATTGGTCAGCAGGTCCAAGTGGATTTGTTAGTGAACCAATTATGGTTCCATCAGATAAATCTTCAAAAGAAGATGAGGGATTTTTATTTATACTTCTATGGAACGGAGAAAGAAGAGGAAGCGATTTAGTGATATTAGACGCAAAAGACTTAAAAGAATTAGCTGTTTATGAATTACCCATTTCAATTCCTCATGGCCTTCATGGATCTTGGGTTAATTGAATTTAAGAAAAAATTTCAATTAAATCTGGAATAATTTTTTTTAATGCTTTACCTCTATGACTACAAGAGTCTTTGATATCATTATTCATTTCTGCGAAAGTTAATCTGGTAGAACTCTCCTCAAAAATTGGGTCATACCCAAAACCACTTTTTCCTCTGGGGTTTAAAATGATATTGCCATGACATTTGGCCTCAGATTCAATAATCACTTCACCATTTGGGGAACAAACACAAATATTTGCAATAAAGAAAGCACTTCTATTTTGAACTCCATCAAGTTCTCTTAAAACTCGTTCAATTCTCTTCTGATCATTTTCTGCATATCTAGATGAGTAAATGCCAGGCTTACCACCTAGCGTCTCAATACAAATTCCTGAATCATCTGCTATTGAAAAATTATTCGTTTTTCTCGAAACTTCACTCGCTTTTTTAATTGCATTATCTCTAAATGTCAGTCCATCCTCTTCAACTTCTAATGATTCTGGCTGGAGTAACAATTTACAATTAACTCCAGCAAGCAATTTCTTATATTCTTCAATTTTACCTTTGTTCTTACTTGCTAAAAATAAATTTTTCATCCTTATTTTCCTGCCAAATTTATAAATTCTTGACCCCACTCTAATACCTCAATTAGATAAGATTCTTTTGGTGCTTCACAATATAACCTTAAAAGAGGTTCCGTTCCTGAAAACCTAAAAAGAAGCCAAAAATTTTTATCAATTCTCAACTTTATTCCATCGATCTTTGAGATACTTTTTAACTTGTGATTATTAATATTCTCAGGAATATTATCTATGATAAATTCTTTTACGTTATTTTTTTCTGACTGATTTGGAAATGTAATATCAATTCTTTTATAAAAACTTGGCCCAAAATCTTCTTGAATTTCATCTAAGGTTTCATATAAATATTGAGATTTTTCAGCAATTCCATTTAATAAGACCATCGCTGCATATAGAGCATCTCTTTCAGGCATAAAGTCACCAAAACCAACTCCCCCAGATTCCTCTCCTCCAATAAATATTTTTTCTTTAATCATTTTTTCAGCAATATATTTAAAGCCAACTGGAAGTTCAAAAACATCTCTATTTTGACTCTCTGATATATTTTTAATAATATCTGAACCACTAACAGTCTTTAAAACTGGATAAGAATTATTTTTAATTTCGCCCAAATAGCTAATAAAGTATGGAAGTAAATCTTGGGTACTAGAGTATCTTCCTTTTTCATCAATTGCCGCAATTCTATCACCATCACCATCAAATATAATTCCTAAAGTTTTCACTTCATTTGTTGAATTTTTCATTAGTGTTTGTTTTAGATTATCTGCATAATTCAAAAGAGGTTCAGGAGGTTTTCCTCCAAAAAAAGGATCAGCATCTTTCCTGATTTCTGAAATAACTTCTAAATCATTAGAAGCAAAAATCTCAGCCATACAATTTGCAGCTGAACCATGCATAGAATCTACAAAAATTCTCAATTTCATTTTTTTTAATCTCTTGGAAATATAGTCAATATCAAAAAGGGATTTAATTCTATCTAAATGAAATTTCTTAATATCTACCAATTGATTAATACCATCTATTTTTTCAATTGAATTTCCAAGGATTAATCTTTTTTCAACTTCACTTGTAAAAGATTCGTCAACAGAACATCCATTAAAGCTCTTTATTTTCAGACCTAACCAATTATATGGATTATGACTTGCTGTAATTACTAACGCTCCAAGACAACCGACTTCTTTGGCATAGAAACTACAAGAGGGTGTTGTCACAAAGCTATTGGATAAGATCGGTTCGAAACCACATCCTCTTACAAAAGGCACTATTTGCTTGGCGAATTCACAAGCCATAAATCTACGATCATATCCAATAATAATTTGCTTTGAGTTAACTTCTTTATAGTATTGATAATGCAACTCCTGACACGCAGCGACAACAACTCTTGAAAGATTGGACAGGTTAAAGTCAAAACCAATAATTCCTCTCCAACCATCAGTTCCAAATTTTATCTTATCTAATTCGTAAATTGTCAAATTTCAAATTTCCTTGATTTCTTTTAATTATCTATACTAATTTATATCAGTAAATTTTAAAACCGCCCTTAAAAAAATAATTTGAATTCTCTTCATTTAAAAAGTTTTACAAGATGCAAAAGAAAAGCATGGCTCGATTTTCAGGGTAAAAAATCTTATGAAGTTTGGTCTCCCCATAAAGCTATAGATAAAATTAATCAGTTTCAAATTTTCTCTGAATTTTGTAATGGGGAAATATATACAGGATTAAAAGCCTGTGAGAATGGTTATCAAGGGGTAATTGGATTAAAAATCAAAGGAAATCTTTTCCAAAATATAAACGCAGAGATACTTCCACAATTACTTTTAAAGACTAAAGGTAAAAGTAAATGGGGACAATATAAATATTTACCTGCTGTTTATAAATTAGGCCACAAAACAACTAAAGAACATTTATTCGACTTAGCTTTTTGTTCTATGCTTTTGGAATCTTTTCAAGAATCTAAAATTGAGAAAGGATTAGTAATTTCAACTTTTTATAAAAAAGTTAAAGTTGAAGAAATTTATATAAATAAAAAATTAAGAAAAAAAGTTTTAAATGTTTTATTAGATTTGAATGAATGCTTGGAGGGAGTTATACCAGAAATAACTCAAGATAGAAAAAAATGTACTATTTGTTCCTGGCAAAAATTTTGTGACAAAGAAGCAAAAGAAAATGGATATCTAACAGATATAGATGGGATAGGATCCAAAACGGCCTCGTTACTCAAAGAAAATGGAATAACTAATGCCCAAACATTAGCTTCGTACAGCGAAAAAAAACTTGGAGAGAAATTGTTTAAATTCAAAGATCAGAAGTATGAAAAAGCATCCATATTTGTAAAACAAGCACAAGCATATATCTCTGGAGAACCATATTTAATTTCTAATAAAAATAATACGGAAGATCTATTTGAAAAAATATGTTCGGGATTTTATATATTTGATATAGAGTCAAATCCAGATGAAAAGCATGATTTTTTATATGGATTTTTAAAAGTAAATAATTTGTCTATAAAAAAAGAAGATCTTATTTATGAACCAATTTTAAATCTTAAAAACAATAAAGGAGAATCTTACAGACAAATTATTGAAATACTTTTTTCACACGAGGAGTGGCCAGTCTTACATTACGGAGAAACTGAAAAAATATCAATAATTAATATTGCTAAAGAACTAAATTTTAGTTTTGAAGAAATTCATTCACTTTCCTCCAGATTTATTGACCTACATACCTTAATAAGAAAGTTTTGGATATTACCACTAAAAAAATATGGCTTAAAAAATGTTTCTAATTGGCTTGGATTTGAATGGTCGCAGAAAAATGTAAGTGGCTCTAAAGCACTTTATTGGTGGATTCAATATCAAATTACAGAAAACCAAATATTTTTAAAGAAAATTATCCAATATAACAAAGATGATTGTTTTGCTACTCTACAAATTGCAGAATATTTAATCAAAAATCAATTAAAGAAAAATTGATCCTACAGATTTATTTATAATAATTTTTCCAAAAATTTCTGAAAAAAAATAACTTCCTTCCTCTAAATATTTTCTTTTTATCATAGCTAATCCTTTTATTTGAGAATCTAATCTTAAAAAACTAGTGATTTTGCCTACAGAAATATCCTTGGCAGAATTTATATATAAATTTTTATCTTCTAATTCTAAATTCAAATTAGATTCAATTGATTTCCAAATTCTTATTTCCTGTTTTAAGGAAGAAACATTTTTTATTTTTGACATTGTTTCTTGTCCTAAATAACAACCTTTATTAAAATCTATAAGATCTTTTAATCCAAGCTCAAGAGGATTATTTTTCCCGTTTATTTCCATTTCTAATGAGGGTATTGCCTGATTAATCTTCCAAAGTTTTAAATCATTGGGATTTAGTAAATTTAGTTTATTTTTATACATTTCAAATTCTTTATCTTCTGTTTTGAAGAAAATAGGCTGGTAAGTTCTCCATGAACTAGATTCATCAATTTCCTGAATTCTATTTATCAAGGAAGGTTCACTCAGAAGTACATCGTCAGCTGGAAAAACAATTTGATTAAAGTAATCAATTATTTCATTTGTGTTACCCGCCAAGATAATTACTTCTAAGCTTCTTTCTAAAAAAATAATTTCAATTAATGACCTTAGAACTCCATATGGAGTTAACCAACAAGTTTTGATAACTTTATTTTCAGAATTAAGAATATTACCAGTTGTTATTCCATTCAAAAATTTTCTGGCATCTTTTCCAGTAATTGAAAAACAATCAAATTTTTCAAGCCAAAACTTTTTTTTAATATCTTGCATTTTGAAATAATTATAAAAAGTCTTTTATTGTAAAAAGACTCTTAAATTTAACATTTTCATCTTCAAGTGCTTCTAATCCCCCTTCTTGCCTATCAACTATAGACAAAACTTCCTCAACAACATAATTGTTTTCTCGTAATTTTTTTATAGCTTTTATTACTGAACCAGCAGTTGTAACCACATCCTCTAAGACAGTTACCAAAGTTCCTTCTTCTAACGTAGGGCCCTCTATTCCAGCTCTGGTACCGTATTTTTTGATTTCTTTCCTAATTATTAAACCATCAAGGTCTAGTCCATTCAAAGCTGCTTTAACAATTAATCCACTTACTATAGGGTCTGCACCTAATGTCAATCCTGCTACAGCTTTTGACCTTGAGTCCTTTAAATCTAAAAATAATTCACTTATTAAGTTTAAGCCTTCACCATTTAATGACACTGGTTTACAGTTCAAGTAATGACTGCTTTGTTTTCCTGAAGATAAAGTAAAGTTTCCTTTTTTGTAAGATTTTTCAATTAACTGTTTTAACAATTTTGCTTTATTTAAATCATACTTATCCGAAAATTTGCCCATTAGTAAAAGTTTAATTTATATTTAAAGATTAGAAGAAAAAAAAGAAATCTCACAAAAACTTCCTAATGAGGTGTTTTTTGAAATATTATTTTTATATTGTATATTGAAATTCAATGTAATTAAAATTACATAAATTCCCTTGGGGGTGTAGCAATCTGGTGAATGCACCAAACTCATAATTTGGCTAAGGCGAGTTCGATCCTCGCCACCCCCATTATTCATTTGTCATTGAATGAAAATAACTCTACTTTTATTTCTTTTATTTTTACCAGCCTTTTTCGCAGCGAGTGAACTCTCTTTTTTATTAATAAGGCCAAGTAAAGTTTTAAGGTTAATAGAAGAAAAAAAGAAGGGAGCATTTTCAATTTTAAAAATTCAAAAACGCTTTAGATCTTCATTAATTGCTTCTCAATTTGGAGTGACAATTTCATTAATTGCAATTGGATGGCTAAGCAATAACCTGGCTAATGATTATTGGAAAAGAAATATTTTATCAAATAGATTTTATGATCTTCTATTATTTTTATTTGTTGTTTTAGTTGTTACTCTTGTTTCTGGACTAATTCCAAAAGCTTTAGTAATTAATAATCCAGAATCTGCTGCATTAAAATTAACTACAATATTCGATGCCGTAAGAAAAGCCATGAATCCTATTGTGAAAACAATAGAATTCTTTGCTAGCGCCTGTTTAGGCTTGTTTAATTTAAATAACAAATGGGATTCTTTAAACTCGGGTTTATCTGCTGGAGAATTAGAAACTCTCATAGAAACAGATAATGTAACAGGTTTAAAACCAGATGAAAAGAATATTCTTGAAGGAGTTTTTGCTTTAAAAGATACACAGGTTAAAGAAGTGATGATCCCAAGATCTGAAATGGTAACTTTGCCAAAAAATATAACCTTTTCAGAACTTATGAAACAAGTCGATAAAACTCGACACGCTCGCTTCTTTGTGATTGGTGAGTCTTTAGATGATGTATTAGGTGTATTAGATTTGCGTTATCTAGCTAAGCCAATATCAAAAGGTGAAATGGAAGCCGATACATTATTAGAGCCATTCCTTTTACCAGTAACAAAAATAATAGAAACATGTTCACTAGCAGAAATATTTCCAATAGTAAGAGACTACAATCCGTTCTTACTAGTAGTTGATGAACACGGTGGGACAGAGGGACTCATAACTGCAGCTGATCTTAATGGCGAAATAGTTGGAGAGGAAATGCTCAATAATAGAATTTATTCAGATATGAGAATGTTAGATAATTTCTCTAAAAAATGGTCAATAGCGGGAAAATCAGAAATTATAGATATCAATAAAAAGTTAGGATGTTCTATTCCAGAAGGGGCAGACTATCATACCCTTGCTGGATTTCTACTAGAAAAATTTCAAATGGTTCCAAAGATTGGCGATGCTTTAGATTTTAGTAACATTAAATTTGAAGTTATCTCTATGTCAGGTCCAAAAATTGATCGTGTTAAAATTATTCTTCCCAAAAGCTAAATGTGGCTTCCCATAGAGGATAATTATAATTAATATATGGATTTGAAATTATGCAGCCAACCTCATCACCAGTAAAGGTTGGAGTCATAGGTATAGGGAATATGGGCTGGCATCATGCACGAGTACTAAGTTTGCTCAAAGATGCAAATCTCATTGGAGTTGCAGATCCAAATGAAGAGAGAGGCAAATTAGCTATTGAGCAATTCCAATGTGAATGGTTCAAAGACTATAAAGACTTAATTCCAAAAGTTGATGCTATCTGTATCGCTGTCCCAACACTACTTCATCAAAAAGTAGGACTAGATTGTCTTAATAGAGGTACTAACGTTCTCATTGAAAAACCAATTGCAGCTAATGAGTTAGAAGCAAAATCTTTAATAGAGGCTGCTAATGCAAGTAACTGTCTATTACAAGTTGGGCATATTGAAAGATTTAATCCTGCTTTTAGAGAATTAAATAAAATAGTTCATAATGAAAAAATTGTTGTTTTGGAAGCAAGAAGACATAGTCCTCATGCAGATAGAGCAAATGATGTATCTGTAGTAATGGATTTAATGATTCATGACATTGATCTTATTTTGGAGCTTGTAAACTCAAAAATACAAAAATTAGCGGCAGTTGGAGGCAGAAATAGTGAAGGATTAATAGATTATGTCAATGCTACTTTGGTTTTTAAAAATAATGTTATTGCAAGTTTGACTGCCAGTAAAATGAGTCACAAAAAAATTAGGAGTTTAAGTGCTCACTGCCAAAATGGACTAGTAGAAACTGATTTTTTAAATCACTCTCTTCAAATCCATAGAAAGTCTCATGAATCATACACTGCAGAACATGGAGAATTAGTTTATAGAAATGACGGATATGTTGAAGAAGTTAGCACAACCTCCATTGAGCCTCTTTATGCAGAATTGGAGCATTTTCTTAAGTGCGTTCAGGGCAAAGAAATACCTGAGGTGGATGGTGAGCAGGCCTCAAGAGCATTAAAAATTGCTGATTTTATAGAGAGTGCAGTAGAAAATTGCGGAGATGCGATTTTACTTGAAAATCCCTTCTGATAAAGACAATCTAAACTAAAAGAATTTTATTTAAATCCAACTGCAGCTTGCCAAACAAACACTAATAAAAAGAAAAATAAAGGAATCAGTGGAAGAACATCAACAGTTGGAGCAAAGGCCTTATAAGCCTCGGGCAATTCAGCGAATGTATTAAATAGAATGAGCACCTTTTTGATAATTTAATTAATTATGATAAGACGTTACCACGTATGGTGAGCAATAGAGGATGTTTTCCAAGGAGCGAAATCATTTGTAAAACAATTATCTCTAATTGCAGTAGAAATTGCATTGGTAAATCTTATTAAGTGAGCAATATTATGCAAACTTATGAGAGTTAGGCCTAATATTTCATCATTTCTAATTAGATGATGCAAATATGCTCGAGAATAGGATTTACAGGTTTCGCATTTACAAGTTTTATCAATCGGAGAAAAGTCATTTTTAAATCGAGCATTTCGCAAATTCAATCTTTCATCATTAAAAAATGCAGTCCCATGTCTTCCCAGTCTAGTAGGCAAAACACAGTCAAATATGTCGAATCCATTAGCAACAGCAAGAGAAATTTCTTTTAAAGAGCCAATTCCCATTAAATATCTTGGTTTATTTGTTGGTAAGAATTTCGGGACGTAATTAATTACACTATGTATTTCTTCGACTGCCTCGCCAACACTTACACCTCCCACTGCTATTCCAGGCAGATCATAAGAACTTGTATATTTTGCGCTGTATTCTCTCAATCTCGGATACTTTCCACCTTGAACTATACCGAATAATGCTTGATTGGATTTCTGATGAGTCTCAACACATTTTTGCAACCATGAATGTGTTCTATGTAAAGAGTCCTCAATATCATTTTCGTTAGCTGTATGAGGTGGACAATGATCAAAAGCCATCGCGACATCCGATCCAAGATCCATTTGAATCTGTATTACTTTTTCAGGTGATAAAAAAACATGACTACCATCTCTTGGATTTTTAAATTCCACGCCTTTATCAGAAATATTATTTAATTTGGCCAAACTAAAAACTTGATATCCTCCTGAATCAGTAAGAATAGGCTTCGGCCAATTCATGAACTTATGTATTCCGCCAGATTCTTTAACTAGTTTTTCTCCAGGTTGTAAATGAAGATGAAAGGTATTTGAAAGAATCATTTCTGATCCTGTAGTGGTTAACTGCTTAGATGAAATTCCTTTAACCGTTGCCAAAGTACCTACAGGCATAAATTTTGGTGTGTTTACCTGACCATTTGGTGTATGAAATATACCAGTTCTTGCCGCTGTATTACTGCAATTCGATGTAATTTCAAATTCAAACACGATAATTTATAAAATTTTTTGATCCTTTTTCATTAATTTACCCTATTATTTAATATTGAATCTATTTTTATCTCATCAAAAAATATTTAATAAAAAATTTGGCAGGATCTTGGATTTTCTATACAACATTTCCAAAGATACCTTTAATTAATCCCGAATTTAAAAATATTGCACAATTTGCCCCGCCTTTAGGATTTTTGATTGGAACAATACAGAGTTATATTTTTCTTTTTTTAACAACAAACTCTTGGTCAATTTATGCATCTGCATTAATTTGTTTGGCTTCAGGATATTTAATTACTGGTGGTCTACATATTGATGGTTTAATGGATACTTTCGATGGTATTTTTGCGGGTAAAAAGAAACGTTTAAAAGCCATGAAAGACAGTAAAGTTGGTTCCTTTGGCGTTCAATCTTTAGTGTTTATAACTTTAATTCAAATTGCTTGCATACTGAAAATTCAAAACCTAGTAATTTTTGTTTTACCTATATGCTTATTTTGGGGAAGATTTTCAAATTTATTTTTTATAGAAAAGTTTAAATATATGAGTTATAAGAAAAAATCTGTTTGTCACAAAAAGTTTTGGAATGGATTTAAAAAAGAATCTTTGATCTCCATTATTTTTCTTTTAATTTTCATTGCATACCAATTTATTTCAATTACATCCCAAGCAATATTAATTAAATTTTTAATTCTTATTTTGATTGGTATTTTTCTAAGCTATTGTATCCCAAACATACTGGGTAATAAAATTGGAGGCTTTAACGGAGATGCCTGCGGTGCAAGTGTTGTTCTAGTTGAAACTGCAATGTTATTTATGCATGCAATTCTTTTATAGGTAGTTCTAAATAAAAAATATTTTTCTTCTTAAGATTTTTTGATTTATCAGTATTATCTATCGAGTTATTTTCCAGCAATCTCAAATCTCCTCCAATTTGTTTTGCTAATTTCCTCGCCAAAAAAAGTCCCACACCAGTGCCGTCCTTCTTTTTAGCAGCAGATCCTCTAAAACCTTTTTCAAAAATTTTCTCGTTTTCATTTTTGGTTATTTTTTTACCACCATCAAATATACAGAGTCCATTACTCGTAATTGCGAGCCCAATTTCAGCATCCTTTTGGGCATATTTAAACGCATTTTCTAATAGATTTGCCACAACTTCAGCAATTACAGCATATTTTGCCTTTAATGGCGAAATAGTCCAATCTGGCCAAAGAGACGGTTCCGTCCAATCTCTATTCTCTAAGTCCGCATTAGCTTTACCCCTTTCTAATATTGGCCTTAATAAACTCTGAACAGTTATTACCTTTTTATTATCTAAATTTGGTGGTAATAATAATCTTTCCTCTCCAATTTCCAGAGGAAGTTGAATAGGTGAATTTAATTGAGCAAAAGAATCCATATATTGATTAATTTGTTTTTGCTCTATTATCATGCGTTCGACTATTTCTATAGAATCATCATCTGAACCTAGTCTTTTTATTAATAATTTTGCGTATGTTCTAATAGCAGCTAATGGATTCCTTAATTGATGAATTATGACATTGACCTGATTTTTTAAATAATTGACTTCTTCATTTTTATTTTGACGTTCTAATTCGATAGAGACACATTTAGCTAAAGATATTGATAGAGCTTTTAATCTAGAATCGAGAGATACTGGCCAATTCCCCCCTTTCAAATCAGTTTCTACCCGAAGGACACCAAGTAGAATATCGTTTTCTTGTAGCGGGTACCATCTTCTATTAGGCGATGAAACCTTTAGGGAAGGATCATCTTCTATTGAAGTAAGTAGCCGATCAATTTGCGGCCATTGACCAATCATTTCAAAAGATGCTTTAGTTCCTTGCTTAGCTGAAGCAAGATACATAACTAAATTAGTCACTCCCATTGAGCAACCAAAACTCTCTAGCTGTTTTAAAATTAATTCTTCAAATTTTTTTGAAAGATTCATGATTAATGAAATTTTGAGAAATTTTTTTTAAAAAAAACTTGAAAAAGGGCTTGTAAAATATGAAAAAAGTATTAAGATATATAAAGAGGTCTGACTTTAGCCAGCCTTAAATATGAATATTTAATCATATTTTAAGCTACATCAGGGGTTGATGGGTCCTCTATGTAATTTGAAGTGAATTTAAAATCACATATATAAGATTAGTAAAAATAAATAAGACTAATCTCATTAATAATTTCAGGAGTACCAATCAATGTCAAAAAAAAGAAAAAGAATCAGCAGAAGAAGATTGGCTGGCCAAAGAGTAATGGCACATGTACCTATTTATCATATCGAAACTGGCAAACATAAACCAGTTACAGCAGCAAGAAGATTCATAGCTGAAAATGGTCTCTCTGCGCCTTCAGTTTTTAATGTAAGAAGAAATGAACATACCACAGATAGATTTTTTTGGGGCGAAAAAGGATTATTTAGCGCCCAATATGCTGAAGAAAATCATTTTCTATTTCCATCACTAAAAGTTGTAGTCGAAGGAATTGGTGAAGAAAAAATATTTGAGGGTCTAGAACTGACTGCAGATGATTGGGAAGAGATTGAAGAATATGAATACGCTTTTGTTTAAAAAATATTACTTATATTTGAACTTATAAAATTAATTAAATTTGAATCAATTTGATGAAATCCATCAAATTCTAATAATTCACAAAATTTAGAAGACTTACTCTTTACCTTTTCATAAATAGTCCTAGAGGCATCTATAGGCACAACGTCATCAAATAAACCATGACTAATAATTAATGGCGAGAATTTTTCTCCTGGGGACCAGTTGGGATGAGGATAACCACTACAAGCAACAATTAATCCAAAATTTAACTTAAATCCCGCATCAATTGCCATCGCCGCTCCCTGAGAGAACCCCAACAAAATTGTTTTTCTTAGTGGAATCTTATCAGTATCAAAATTTTTTAATGTAACTAAAAGTTTATTTACTTCAACCTCAGCTCCATTCCAATCATGTGGATATAATCCATACCACTGTCTTCCCTGACCGCTTGGGTGTAATCCAGGAGCCCTCAAAGAAATTACCTCAAAATCAAGATTTATTTTTTCATTCATCTCCTTTCCAAATGTTAAAAGGTCATCTGAATCAGCTCCCCAACCATGCATCAAAATAATTCTATGAGTTGCAGTTTGAGAGCTAATCGAGACAAATTCATGATTGATAGCATATTTCATGTTTATATTCTTAAGTAAGTAAACTTTCCCATAATGTCTCCATTAGCTTTAGTAAGTGTCTCTGATAAAAAAAATATAATCCCATTTTGTAGGGAATTGGTAGAGCAATTTAATTATAAAATCCTATCAAGTGGAGGCACTGCCAAATTTCTTATAGAGGCTAAAATTCCAGTTATTAAAGTTGCTGATTTTACTAATTCTCCAGAAATTCTTGGGGGAAGAGTTAAAACTTTACATCCAAAAATACACGGGGGAATATTAGCTAAAAGAACTGATGAGGAACATAAAAAAGATATAGAAGC
>QCEG01000001.1 GCA_003278535.1 Prochlorococcus sp. AG-355-N18 | reverse complement strand
GTGAAGTTAAAGCAGAGGCAATAGAGCCAAAGGTAAAATCAATTAAACCTAAAAAAAGAACTGTTAAAGATGAAATAATAGACGTAGAAGTTGAGTCTGATAATAAATAAGGTTTAAAAAGAATATTAGACAAGCTTGAATCCTAAAAAAAAAATTTAAGATAATTTGCTTATTTTTAATTAAATATAAAGAGTCTTTATTTTTAATATTTTAATTTGAATTTTAAGAAGGTTTTTACGAATCTAAAGCAACTTCTATAGCGGCTATTAAGTTTTCGTCAAACGGTTGAACATCTGGCTTGAATCTTGCAATTACTTTACTATCTTTCCCTATCAGAAACTTCTCGAAATTCCATTCAACATCACCTTCAGGTTCAACTTTGTTAAGGGTAGTGTACGGTTCTGTGGTGTTGCCTTTGGCATGAACTTTTTCATAGATTTCAAACTTAATTCCATATTTTGTTGTGCAAAAATCTTTTATTTCTGAAAGAGAGTCGGGTTCTTGTTTTCCGAAATCATTACAAGGGAATGCGAGTATTCTTAGCCCTTTGCTTGAATATAAATCATGTAGCTTTTGAAGATCCTCATACTGAGCCGTATTTCCGCAATAACTAGCTACATTAACAATTAAAATTACTTCCCCTGAATATTCACCTAGTTTTATGGATGATCCGTCTGAGGAAAGAACAGTAGTATTTTGTACGTCAACTTGCATGTCTAAAAAAAATCACCCTTTGAAGATAGCATTGTATAGACTTTATTGTGTTTAATTTATATAGTGGTTTTGGTTATTTTATTCATAAGTTTTAATTTTTAATCTATTTAACCATTTATAATTAATATTATTAATAAGTTTAAATTTGGACCCTTTAGACCCACTTACTGAAATCATTAATTCCGGTCAAGGTTTTTCACCTGCAATTGCTTTAGAAAGAATTATTTGGGCACTGATTGGAATCTTTTTTTTAGGAGCAATTGCTAGATCAATAACTAATAGCATGCGAAGTCAAAATTGGTTTAGTAGAAATTTTTTATTTAGTTATTCTAAAAATAAAAAAATTAAAGATGATACATCTTCACAACCTTCTGGTGATGAGGAATAAGTTTTACATATATGAAAGAATCAATTTTTTCTAAAAAGAGAATTTTATTACTTGGTAGTGGCGAGCTTGGAAAAGAATTAGTAATAGAATCCAAAAGATTAGGATTAGAAGTTATTGCAATTGATCGATATGAAAAAGCTCCTGCAATGCAAGTTGCTGATTATTCAAGAGTAATTGATATGGGAGATAAAAATATTTTAATAAATGTGATAAAAGAATTTAAGCCTGACTATGTTGTCCCAGAAATAGAGGCACTTTCAATTGAAGCCCTAAAAGAACTCGAGTATGAAGGTTTCAATATTGTTCCCAACGCCAGAACTTTAGAAATTACAATGAATAGAGATAAAATTAGAGACTTAGCTTCTAAAGATTTAAAAATCAAAACTGCAAAGTTTGATTATATTTTTGAATTAGATGATTTAGAAAAAAAAGCAGATGACATTGGATTCCCACTTTTAATTAAGCCTTTAATGAGCTCTTCAGGAAAAGGGCAGAGTTTGGTTGAAACAAAGAGTGATTTACAAAATGCTTGGAAACAGGCCCAAGCAAATTCAAGAGGAAAGGTTAAAGGTGTAATTATTGAAGAATTTATTAATTTTGATTATGAGTTTACTCTTTTAACCGTAAGAAAAGAAAATGGTGAAAATATTTTTTGTTTACCAATTGGACATCTTCAATCTAATGGAGACTATCAATGTAGTTGGCAACCTTTAGAGATTAAGGAGTCCTTAATTATTGAAGCTAAGAAAATGACAAGTATAATATTGAATAACCTCAATGGAGCTGGATTATACGGAGTAGAGTTTTTTATAAAAGGAAATGAGGTTATATTTTCAGAATTATCTCCAAGACCACATGACACTGGTATGGTTACATTAGTTAGTCAAAATATTAATGAATTTGAATTACATTTAAGGGCTTTTTTAAATTTACCAATACCTCGTATAGATCTAATAGAACCCTCTGCAACCAGAGTTATACTCTCTAAACAAGAGTATCTAAATCCTATTTATGAGGGTCTTAATGAAGCATTAGAATTTGAAAAGACCAAAGTGCTCATATTTGGCAAACCAGTTTCCAGAAAAGGGAGAAGAATGGGTGTTGTACTCTCATCAAATTCTGACATTAATTTGGCTAGAAAAAATGCAGATGAAGCTGCTCTTAAAATAAAAGTCAGTACTACATAAATATTAATTAAAAATAACGAAAAAAATACTTATTTCCTTTGTTTTTGTTCTATGTCTCTATGGGTATTATTTGAGTGTGTTCTTTATTTCATAATGATAGAAAATTATAAAGGTTGGGATATAACTTTAAATTGGGATAATAAAGATTATCTCAAGGGGAATACTACTAAAAATAATTTTATTAATCAAAAGGAAAAATGGATTGGTGTTCACTTAAATGGTGAAAAAATCTATGGTTCTTCTCTAAAAGAAATCAGGCATATTATTGATTATCCTAGTTTGCATGCAAGGTAGGTTAAAAGATTTTTTTAATTATCCTGATTATTTTCATTATCTTCAATAAGTTCATTAGCAAGTTTTCTTAAATCTCCCTTAATCGAGACCCATGTAAAGGCGATTATAAAAATTGAAGCAGATGTTGCAACAGTGATTTTTTCTACAGGGGACATTCCAAGTGCAATAGCAAACATTTCAAACCAAATACTAATTTTTCATTATATTGAATTTTTTTAAATAGTTAGAATCAATTTTTTTTTTGCAATGATATTTAATTAATCAAAATATAATAAATAAAATTTAAATTACTTATTTTGTTTATTGTTTCTGATTTCAATTTTATTAAGTAAGATTAAATTATGGAAAAAAAAAAGTGCCCCCAATGTAAAAATTTAATTTTAAAAACTTCCCCAACATGTTTATATTGTGGTAGACCTAATAAATTTATAACTAAGGAATACGTAAATAAAAAGTGGAGTAAAGATAATAATAAAAATATATTTGATTATATTTTTATTAATAAGTATATTGTATTTATTTTATTATTAATATTTATAATCGTTATTATTAAATTTAGTTAAATATCATGAAAGTATCACTCTATCATTGCATCTAAAACTTCTTTAGTATTTTTCGATAGTTTATTTTTTTTAATCTGCTTTATTGTTTCTATCATATTACTTTTGTAAGGTTCTGAATAATAATTATATCTACTAAATACTTTTACAAAACGGGAAATTACTATTGGATTTAATTTATCAAATTCAATTATCTTTTTTGCAATATATTTATAACCAGAACCATTAATTGCATGAAAAGTACTATTTCTTGTTACGAATGTATTTAATATAGCTCTTAAAGTGTTTGGTGATTTTGAATCAAAAAACTTATTTTCAAATAATTTTTCAATGCTGCTTGTTTTTTTATCAATTTCTATAGATGCATTAAATGAGAACCAACTATCTAAAACAACACTATTATTTTTCCATTTATTGAAGAATATATTTGAAATAATTTTTCTTTCAGGACAATTAATTCTACTGAAAGAATTCATTGCAGCTTTTGCTAGCGTCATCGAATTACTATCGACATAATTAATTATTTTTCCTTTAATTTCCCTATCATCACTGCATAAAAGTAGTTTCCAAATAGTTTCGATTAGTTTTCTTTCATTTTTACCTTCTGGCCAAACTTTATCTAGATTTTTCTCTATTTCTTGAAGTTTAAAATGTAATTCTTCTTTTAATTTGGTACCGAATAAATGATTTATTTCGTCAATAGTTTTATATATCTTTAAAGGGTCTATATTTTCTATCTCTGATTCAATTCCAGCAAATGTCGGAATACTTAGTAATTCTGATAAAAGTGTTAAATTAATATCTTTATTTTTTATAAATGATATTAAGGTGCTTATTAATTTATTTTCAATTTTATGATCTGGTTTTTCATCTAATCTGCATAAAATAATTTTTTTATAAAATACTTTTACAGTATTAGATAGTGTAAAAAAATCTTTTTCATATTTTAAGATTAAAAAATTTTCTTCCAAGGTAGTGTCTGATTCCCACTCAACAGGAGATGAGAATTCGCGAAAATAAGTTACTAAAGGAATTTGGAAGTGAGATCTTACATTCCTAAAAATGAATTCTTGTTTTTTTGTTTTTAAAACAACTTTTTTTTCTATCGTTTTATTATCACTGCAAAATATAGCCAGATTTATAGGAATTATTAGAGGTAAATCATTATATGGGTTTTTCTTTATTGGATTACTTTGTGAGGCTTTAATTGTAAGTTTTTGGCCTGCTTGATCCCAGATTCTCTTGAATTTAATTTTTGGGGTCCCATTTTGCTTATACCAGATTTTAAACTTTTCAGGATCGATTTCCTTATTGTGCTCTAAAATTTTATCGACAAATTGGTCTATTGTTGCTGCCTTTCCATCATATGTTGAGATGTAATTACTAAATCCTTTATAGAAATTTTCATCTTTTACAAGTTTATTAAGCATTCTAATTATTTCTGCTCCTTTCTCGTAAATCGTGGTCGTATAGAAATTGTCTATTTCTTGATATTTTTCAGGCATTACAGGATGTGATGTTGGACCAGAATCCTCTCTAAATTGATTACTTCTAAGAAATTTCGCATCATCAAGTCTCTTTATTTCACGATTATGAACGTCTGCAGTGAATTGTTGATCTCTGAATACTGTTAAACCCTCTTTTAGAGATAGTTGAAACCAATCCCTACAAGTCACTCTATTCCCAGTCCAATTATGGAAGTATTCATGGGCTATCACACCCTCTATTCTTTCTAATTCTTCATCAGTTGTTGTTTCAGAATTAGCGAGTATTAGTTTTGAGTTGAAAATATTGAGACTTTTATTTTCCATTGCTCCCATATTAAAGTGCCTGACTGCAACAATATTAAATAATGACAAATCGTATTCAAGGTTATATTTATCCTCGTCCCATTTCATAGATTTCTGCAAGGAACTTATTGCATGTTGAACATATTTTTCATCGCCATACTCAACATAAATATTTATTTTTACTTTTTTATTCGATTTTGTTATGAAATTGTCTTTTACACAATTAAGTTTCCCTGCTACCAATGCAAATAGATATGAGGGTTTCGGATACGGGTCTTCCCAAATTATTTCATGTCGATTATTTGCAAGATTATTTTCTTTTACGACATTACCATTTGAAAGTAAGACAGGGTAATCATTCTTGTCTGCCTCAATTCTCACGGTGTATTTGCTTAGAATATCAGGTCTATCAGAGTGAAAACTTATTCTTCTAAATCCCTCCGCCTCACATTGCGTAGTTATAATTCCATTGCTCTCATACATTCCTAAAAGGGATGTATTTTCCTTCGGTTTAATTATTCCTTCTATTTTTAATAAAAAATTTTCTTTGCTTATATTTTCAATTTTTAAGTTATTTTTTTGCTGTTTGTAGTATTCCTTTCTCAGTAGTGAGTCATCTATAAATATTTTTTTTATTAATATATCCGTACCATCAAGAATTAGATTTCTGGTATCCTTATTTTTTTTTACCAATTTTAGTTTGCTTGTAACATTTACAGCATTCTTCTTAATTACGAAGTCCAAAAAAATTTCTGGAATTTCATAATCAAAAACTTTGTAATCTTCAAGTTTTACATATCTTGAAATATTATTTTGGTTTTTTGGATTGTTCATCTTTACAAAGAAGTTCAGAAGTTAAAAAATCTAGAATACTAGTTTTGAAATTATAATTTTGGCTTATTATCTTCTGTTTCACAAAAATGTGTTTTAATCTCCCCAGAAGGTAGTAGTTCGTATAAAAAAGGATTATTAATATCAGGCGATCCGTCCTTATTAAATTGATACCTCCAGTCCCATTTTTTATCTGTAAAGGAAATATAATCTTTTCTTAGAGAATATGGAAGCATAAGCTTTTTTTTATTCCAATTAATATTTATAAATGCTCCTGGCTTTAACTCAGATATCTTTCCTACTATGGAAAAGTCACCATTAATATTATTTCTCATCACAAGATTAAGTTTTGAATTTTCACATACATAGCTACTATTTAAAGCTAATAAAAGTATTGACGTAATAAAAAATGAATGAATTTTTTTGAGCTCCTTTTAAAGTAGATTTACTTTCAAGCTATAAGACTTAATTAAAGATCTTTTTGGATCGGTTTAAATCATAATAGATTGCATACTCTTTAGATCTACAAGATTACAATTTGATGCCTCTTCGTAATCCTGAACTGAAATAAAATTATTTAAAAAACCTGAATATTTTGCATCTCCGCCTATGGTGCTTGAAAGTATATATTTTGGATTGAATTTGTTAATCAATTTAGGGATTACATCAGCACCTTTTACAAAAGAACCTACTAGGGGTAATTCTAAATTTTTTGTAGGAGTAATGACTGCATCAAGACTTTGCTTTTTTAAATTTTCATCAAGATATCCATGGGGTTCTATATAAAAACCATTATCTTGATCGTCTTTAACAATATATCCGTTTTCTATTTGTGGTACTGGAGCACCAGCAGTTGCTTCAAAACTTAAATTAAAAAGTTTTGTTTTTTCAGTTGGCTTAAGCATTTTAATTGAACTAAAACCAATTTTTTTTAATGTTTCAACAGCACTTTTAGGGCAAATTATAGTAATATCCTTTCTGAACATTTCTAATGTTGGAACATGACAGTGATCAGGTAATCCTTGGGTTAACAAAACAATATCTATTTTTTTATCTATTGAAATTTCTTCTTCTAATGATCCTTTAAAAAACCACTCACCAGGAGGAAATATTAAATCTCCCTTAAGCCAAGGATCAATAATTAAATTGGTTTTTTTAAATTTTATAAGCCAACCATTTGAACCAAGGTAGGTCGCTTCAAAAGTCATTATAAATTAATTGTTTTATTAGACTATAAGGTAATTTTGGCTTTATCGAGAAATTACTAATTTAGATTAGTTTGCTTCATTTAAAATTTGAAATGACTTTCTTTTTAGATTAAATATTAAAACTTGATTATCTTTATAACTAATCTCAAAGTTTTCTTTTTCTAGCATTTGTATTGGTATTAGAGCTAACCCTCCTGTTCCTGAAAATATGATTGGCATGGTGCTATTTTGAGTCCCATTCATTTTTTGTAAGTCAATAGCTTGAGAAACTATTTTTCTGGCTTTATCAAATCCGTAGTCTTCTATTAATTCAGGCCATAAAAAGTTAACTAATTCATATTTCGAAAACTCAATTTGTACTGTTTTCATTAAAAAATAATAGATATATAGTGATTAATTACAATATTTATTTAATTACTATTTTTAAATCTATCCATGACTAGTTGTAACATATCTACTACATCCCCATCTGTTAAATTTAAATCCTTCTTTAAATCATTACAAGTTAAATTCATTTCTAGTGCTGCTTCAGCCATATGATTAACTTTTTGGTTATCACCGCCCAAAGAAATAAAGGGATTGAAGTTTTCTATCATTTAATACTTCCTGTTACCCCCTAGTTCTAGCTAATAAATAATCAATTATCATTTATTGATACAGAAGCTTATAAATATGTTATTTAATATTTAGAAAATTTTTATTTTTAAACTATAGATGTTGATATGCCTTTTGATATTAAGGCGAATCTTCTTGCTCTGACTAGTAAAGGAAATACTATATTTGTACGTTTATTTGATTTAAACCATTTAGAAAGTAATAAAAGTAAACTACTCGAAGGATTATTTATCTGTTTGCAAATAGTATTAATTGCATCTGCTCCATGAAAGATATCTTCATTTTTCAGAAGAATAGCTCCTTTATCAAGGTCATAACCTTTATCTAGGAGGGATTTAATCAGAGTTAAATTTTTACGACCATCAAGAATTTTAATATTATTTAACTTGCTTTTAATCTCAAGGAGCTCAGCAAAATGATTGCAGAATGGGCATTCTCCATCATAAATAAAGGTATAGTTGGAAGTCATTAGAAAAAAACAGTTTTGATGGTCTCAAGGTGCGCCAACAAAATAGTAATGCCTCGATAATAAAACAAATAATAAAAATTTAGTGGATTTTTATAAAAGGATAGTTAATCTATTCTAATAATTACGAAGAAATGTCTCAATATAGGTATATTTTTCATAAAAATCTGTATGCTAACTCGGAGATATTATGTTTTAAATCATGAATTTATTAGCTTCTTTTGCTTTAGGTGGTTTCAATCCATGGGCAGCAGGCTTTGGAATTGGTTCTTTAGTCCTTTTTGGTCTTGTTGGTCTTGTGGCGGGTCCAAACCTAAAGAATTTTGACCCTGATGCATAAATCATCATATTTAATATAGATTTTAAAAGACTCATTTGAGTCTTTTTTTATGCGGTTTTTTAAATTTATTTTTAGAATAAATATTAATTATATTCCGCCAAAGAAATGTTGTTAAATCCTTTTTATCCATTTACTTTTTTGAAAATCTCTTCTCTTAAAGCTACTATTGTTTTTTTATCAATACTTTTAATTAAATCAAATTTACTTAGATTAAAAGGGGGACTAATAGGAGGCCTTTTTGCCTTGATACTCATATCGGGCATTTTCGCCTCTAGTACCATAGCTTTAGGATCATTAGTTTATGCCTATCGATTAAAGAAGAAATCTAATTCTGATGATAATCAAATGCAGGATTTAGAAACTGTTAATGTATAAGATATTTTGTTAATCAAATTCAGTTGGATAATCTAAAATGGAGTTCCAGGTACAAAATGCAGGACTAAAAATCCAAAACCGGCAGCAAAAACTATTGATACTGCGATGATTAGAAGGCCCGATGCCATCCCCCCTTCGTTAAACGCCATTTAGTTAGTTATTTTAAATTAATAATAGAACATATTTGTTCCCAAGTAATAGTTCTAATTACTCATATATCATCCAAATTTATTATTAATGGTTAATAAAAGTAAAAAGATGGAAGTTAATGAGATGATAAAACCAATTATTATTAATGGTTTAGATTTGACGTTTTCTTCTTTCTTAAGCTTTTTTTTTGAAGAAGGAAAATTTCTATCTTTTTTTTTATAAAAGAGAGTGGAAAAAGGTTTATTCACGATAAATTTTAGATTTAAGCTAATTATCCTAAAGTTTTGAATAAATCTTTATGGTAATCAACAACATTTTGACAACTTATTACAGGTGTAAATTCCATATGAATGCCAAATTTGGCTCTCCATGGAGCAAAATGCTCGAAAATTTCTTTATCACTCTCTGCCTTGCATAAACAAACTACTCTACCCTCCCCTGGAGCATGAACTCTAAATAACATCTCAAATTTATCTGTTTTATCTGATTTTGCAATTTCACCGTTTTCCCATGCTTCTACAAATAATTGATAAGCTTTCACTTGATTCTCAATATCTGGGAATTGGCAGTCAGCAAGAAATAATTGCATTTGAGTATTCTTAAAGTTTTTTTCATTATCGCTCAAATAGTTATTTATTAATGGGACTGTTTGAATTTGAAGATCAGAAAAAGAATTATTTCCTAAATAAAGTGAGAAGAAAGAGTCTCAAGAAATTTTCCAATATCTTTTTTATATAAACTATCTGTGATTTTTAAAGAGAATAATTCATAATCATTTATATCTTTTTTTTTATCGAAATTAATATTTCCCTTTAATGAAATATTTTTCATGATTTTATTGATCACTATTTAAAATTTAAACAAATATAGGCAAAAGACAAATTTCTTTACATTATGTTTTTTATGAGGAAATTTTTAAGGCTAATAAATAATAGTTAATTTATTTAAGAGTTAATTAATTTTCCCAGGATATATATGAAGGAATTAGTTAAAGAAAAAATTACAGTTAATAGAGATGCAATAACGGGTAATAAATTGAACCACAATTGCGAGGTTGTCATTTTTGAATCAATAGGCAGAAAATTGGTTCTTTTTTTAATTCTTATTTGTAACCAAAAAATAGATAATGGATAAATAATTCTTGAGAAAGTAATTATCAATGAAGGCAAAATACCTTGGTTTGAATAAAGTATAAATCCTGAAAAAAAGTATAACGCCCAAATTAGAACCCTTTGAATCAGAATTAATCCCTTGCTTTTGCCAGACATTATTAATTAATTAATTTTTATAATTTTAGTCATTTTATATCTTTCAAAAAAAATGTTATTTATAATGACTTTTTCTTTACGTATAATTTCCCATTCATTTTTAAGAAATAATTCATAACTTATTAAGCTCGCTTCAGTATAAAGAGAGTCTAAACCTTCTTTCTTTGCTTCATCTTCTAATTTATGAAGTAACTTAGAGCCGTAGCCTTTTCTTTGGAATTTACCTTTACAGTAAAATAGCGCAATTCTATCGGTGGGATATCTTGTGGCAAAAGCAACAATAATTCCTTGTTTACTTATAAGCCATCCTTTTCCTTTAAATATTGATTTATCAAAATTTGGATTATTCCAAGCTTGGCTTGACCAGGCTCTTTTTTGTTCTAAACTATAAGCTTTTTCATCTAAAGATTGAATTGAATCAAAATAAATCTTCTTTAATTCCAGTTGATCTTTAATGGTAATTTGTCTTAAATTCATATAGAAATCTATTATTTAATATGCCTATTAAAAATATAGTCGCAATTGGGGGAGGTGGGTTTGGACGTTCATTAGGCTCTCTTGAAATTGAAAAATATATAGTTTCTTTAAGTAATAAAAAAAGACCAAAAATTTGCTTTATTCCAACAGCATCTGGCGATAGTAGTTTGTACAAACTAAATTTTTATAGAGCATTTTCTAAACTTGATTGTATAACAAGCCATATTGATTTCTTCTCTAGAACAGAAAACTTAGAAGAGAAAGTTTTAACTCAAGACATCATTTATGTTGGTGGAGGAAATACAAAAAGTATGTTAGCTGTTTGGAAAGAATGGAATTTACATAAAATTTTGCGAAATGCTTATGAAAAAGGAATTGTAATGAGTGGTGTAAGTGCTGGCGCTATTTGTTGGTTTGATAAAGGTATAACTGATTCTTATGCTAAGGAATTAGCCATAATTGATTGCTTAGGTATAGTTGAAGGTATTGCCTGTCCTCATTTCGATGAAGAGAAAGAGAGGGAACCTTACGTTAATGATGTTATTCAGAGAAAAATTATTGAATCTTGTATATGTATTGAGGGTAATTGTGCCTTGCATATTAAAAATGATTTTGACTATTCCTCAATTGATTTTGGTAATGGTAGAAACTGCTTTAGAGTTACAATGGAAAATAATACTGTAAAGAAAAAAATTCTTTGAAAAGAAAATATTTTTAATATATTTTAGATCTCATCATTCTTCGAGATAGAAGTAAATTCAATCCCTTTGTATTTTACGAAAGATGCAGTCCATACTTCTTTTGAGAGATTGCCAAGGTATTTTAAAAACTGTTGTGTATCTCCGTCTCTTATCCATTCAGATTTAATGAATGGAAGTTCTTTCTGCATTCTTTTAGGATGCATATGAACAAGGAGTAAAGCTTTTTCTTCAGAAGCCCTTTTTAAAGCACCTTCATCACTTCTTTGAAACACTCTCATTAAAAGATTTAAAATTACTTCTTCTCCAAGTTTCTTGAAATTTTCTGATTCCTCTAAATTATCTTTAATTTCTTTACCTCCAAGAGGCATTGCTCTAACTAAGTTTTGCTCTATTAAAGCTATTGCAATTAGATAATCTTGGCTAGCCATATTCTAAAATAATACTTTTTTGTTATTCTAACCTCTAGAGTTCATGAAAATCTTTCATGGATTAATTATCTGCGATAAGAAGAAAGGAAATAATTTATTAATTATTTTCCAATACGATTGAACTATTGTTTTTTATTTTATTTAGTAAAATTAAAATTTTATTTGTAATGAGGTTTTTATTATTTTTATTTTTTGGGATTTTTTTAGGTCTTTATTTATCATGGCCCGGTTTAGTAGTACAAGAAAATTGGAAATGTTTTAATCAAATTATTGAAAAATCTGCAGAGGATAAAATTTCTTTAAAAGCTGCATTAGAGATTTCCCCAAGTTATTTTCTTAAAGCTAAGAATAAAAAGACTACTTCCAAAATAAGAATCGTAGCAGATGCGTGTTTTCGTTAATATGTTGAATGATTCAATATGGCTACTAAATAATGAATAATAATATAAGATTTGAATTATCATTTAAAAATATTTCTCAGTTAGACAACAAACTTAATTTCTGCAAATTAAATAATATAAAAAATATTAATATTCCATGTAAAGGGCTTATAAAGAAGGATTTATTTAATTCAACTATTAAATACATATCTAAAAACTATAATGAATTTAATGTAACCTATCACTATAGTCTTTATCATCAATATTCAAAAAATAAAGAAAAATCGTATCAGGATTTTTTAGATTTTGTTAAAACTTCTCTGATTAATAAAAATTATGAAATTCTGCTTGTGTCGGGATCAAATAAGAAAAAAAACTTTGACTCAGTTGATTTATTAGCTTATTTAAAAAAAGAAAAAAATTTAAAAGTTAAATTAGGTGTAGCTTACAATCCATATTTGAAAAAATATTATAATATTTCATCAGAAAGAGAAAGGTTCGAAAGAAAACTTTCGACTGGATTAATAAATTCTATTTGGTTTCAATATGGTACAGATATTAAAGTTCTTCAGAATGAGGTGAATTATCTTAAAAACGTAGCAAAAGAAGAAAAATTAAATTTATTTGGAAGTTTATTTATTCCTTCTAAACAATTTATAGCACGGTTTAAATTTCGTCCTTGGAAAGAGGTATATATATCTGAAAAGTGTTTATATGCTTTGGATAATTTTTTTGATTTCACAAACGATTTAATTAGTTTTTATAAAAATAATAATATTACTCCTGTAATTGAATCTGATTTTTCATCATCAGAGAAACTTAACTCTGTTTATAGTTTTTTAGGAAATGAAAGATAATTACTTTCGGCATTAAATCTATGAAAAGTAATGTTACATATGATTTATTAATAATAGGTGGAGGTATATCTGCGTGTGTATTCGCTTCGAAGTATCTAAAAAGTAATATTACAAAAAAAGTTGGATTAATTGAAATTGGTCGTGGACTTGGAGGGAGATCAAGTACAAGAATAAGCAAAAGACATAAAGGATGGAAACTAAACCATGGGTCTCCAAATTTTAATATATCTAACAGTAAAAATAATTTTATATTAAAAAGATATATCGATGAATTATTGGAAAATAAGTATATAAAAATTGACGACTCAGACACATTTTTTATAAATGAAGATTCTAATTTAGAAACCATAAAAAAATCTGAATTTTCTTGCGGGGTTAATTATCTATCTTTAGATTCCATGAGTGAATTATCGAAAAAGATAATTGAGTCAAATAATTTAAGAGAGAAAATTGATTTTTTCTTTGAAACTTTAATAGTTGATATGAAGTTTAATGATAATGAATGGTTACTAACATCAAAAAATGGTGTCAAATTCAAATCTAGATATCTAATTTGTTCAACTAATTTGTTGTTACATAAGAGGTCTTTAGAAATATTAAACGTAAATCAAATCCCATTAAGAAAAGCTATTCCCATTAATAATGATAAAAAAATAGATTTACTATTAAATTTTTTAGAAGAACAAACATTTATTACTAGGTTAACTTTTTTAATTTATACAAATGAAAATTATGGTTATAAAGATTATTATTCTAAAAAACAAAGGTATTTTTATTTAAAAAATAATTTAGAAGAAAAATATGGGTTTGAAAGAATTATTTTTCAGCTGCAAGATAATAATAAATTAGGAATTGTAGTACATTCAAAAAACATAGAATTAATTAATTCTTATATAAGTGCAAAAGATGAAGAAGTTTTTAAACAAAAAATAATTACAAATTTCAATAAACTGTTTGAAGAGAATTCTGTAGTAAATCAATTATCTTTTGATGAAAAAATATCTATTATGAAATGGAGAGCTTCACAGCCTTCTGGCATTTCTATACCATTATCTTTACAATTTAGTAGAAAATATAGAATTGGATTTTGCGGAGACTGGTTTGAAGGAGATGGATTTGGCAGAATTGAAGGCTCAATTTTAAGTGCTTTAATATTAGAGAAAAAATTAAAGACTTAGTTAAATAATTTTTTCAGAATGTGATCTATATCAGTCTTTTTTTCAATAATGAATTTATTTGTATTATTTTTAATGCTATTAGGGTTGAATTTTTCGTAATAAATGTCCCATGATTTTAAGAAATCATTCTTAGCTTGTTTTTTATCCTTCCCCCTTTCTTTTATATCTCTTTGGACAACTCTTTTCATGCACTCATTTTTTTTAGTTTTTATTTCTAAAAAAATATAATCCTTATTATTTATAGTGTTTGAGAATTCTTTGGCAAATATACCTTCAACAATTAAAAAACTAATATTATTTGTTTCGTTTGAGATGTTTTGAATTGTTTTCTTTTCGAAATTATAATATCTATCAAAGATTGAAGTCCCATTCTTATAAATATAATCAAAATCTTTTTTTAATAGTTCTTTATTAAAACTAATACTTCTATCAAAAAAACCTTCCATAAATTTTGGTAATAATTTACTTATTAAACCTGTCTTATAGTAATTGTCGGTACTTAACAAAATACCATTTTTATTTTTTTTAATTATTTGATTTGATAAAGTTGTTTTTCCGCTTCCAGAAGGTCCACTTATAAAAATAAGCTTCATTTTTATGATCTGATCTTTAATAAGATTTTAACTTTACTATTAATAAATACCTTTAATTTTTGAAAATACATTTTTTCTTTTTTTTAATTTTTTAAAATAATTTTGAATACCTTGCAATGGCTCATAAGCTTGCATAAATATTGAATGTGTGTCTTTATATAATTGTAAATAAATTATTTCTATTCAATTAGCTATTGTCTTGTTATTAATTCCTCCGGAATTTGATAATATATTAAATTGATGAGCTAATTTTATTACTTATATATTGCAATGATTTCTAAATTTCTCGGCAAACTAAAATCAATTTTATTTAAAAGTGCAGTATCTTCTGAAACTCCTTTAAAGAAAGAAAAAAAAGCAGCAAAGTCTGCAAAAACAAAAACAAAAACCAAGGCAGTAAATTCTAAGAAAAATATTGAAACTTTGACTACCCTTCCAGGGGTTGGAGCAAAAAGCGCAAAAGCTTTGTATGAGGCTGGATTTAAAACAACAAAGTCGGTTATTGCAGCTGATGAAAAAGAACTTTTAGCTGTATCAGGAGTTGGAATAAATCTTGTTAAGAAGCTTAAAAAGCTAAAGTAGTTAAAATTTTATTTTTAAAATATCTAAAAAATTTATACTATTAAAGAAATCTAAATTTTATGAGTCGAAGCAGATTATCTTCTTCTCGCTTTTCTTCTCTGTTGCAGCTTTCTTTTATATTTTTCAATAGGAGTTTCGTGATGTCTAAGTCTTTTTAAATCTGCGAAGATTCCTGACTTAGATACTTGTCTCTTAAATCTTCTTAAGGCAGACTCAATCCCCTCGTTCTCTCCAACTGTAACTTGTGTCAAAATTTTCTAAATAAAAAATATTCTAGCACCTCAACAGATATTTTTAAACTTAAAACTTTCACATTAGGGTTAATGGTTTTTTTTGCTAATTTTTTGCCCACTCCATAAATCTTTTTTTATTACTTTTTATATCTTGTAATGATTCAAAATAATATTCTTCCCAATTATCTTTAGGCAGGCTAAGAAATAACATTAGATTTAATGGGTATTGATCGCTATCCGAACAATTTCTAAAATCATCCCTGAATAAAAAGATTTCCTTTTTTAAAGCAATTGCGATACCTAATTCAATCATTACCCCTTCATCTGGGGGATTACCATTGACAATCGCAAAAATACAATCACATTCTTTTAAATCATGGAAATTACTACTTGCAACTTCATATGCCCATTGACTTTCTTTTTGTGTTAGTGGTTTTGCTCTCTCAAAAGGTTCAAATACTTCTACATTTAAATCATTGAAGATTTCAATAAATTCATTTAAAAGTGTTTTAGTTTGTTTTGAAAATCCATATGGATTTGCCAAATATAATTTCTTACTCAACTTAAACCTCTTTTTTTGATGTACTCTTCGCGGTCACTTTTTGAATTTAAAGTATTTTCCCAAGGGAAAACTATCCATTGGCTTTTTTTAGATATAAATACTGTATTCCACCATGTAGGTTTGATTTTACTAAATAATACAAAAAACATTGCTCCTTCAATATCCTTGAAGGTCGTTAATGTAAGACCAGTTTCATAAACATCATCTACTATTAGTGAATTTTTTAGTGGTTCTGAAATTAATTCGATTTTTAATCTATGGCTTAGTGCTACAGCAAGACATAATCCACCACGAGGAACTCCATATATTCCAGAAAACTCTTTAAACCTACATTTATTAGCTATTTGTTCTACGCTCTTATCAAATTCGCCCCAAGTAAAATAATTTATCATCTTAATTTTCTTTTTTTTCTGATGAAATAGTGTAATTTGAAGCAATTACGCTTAAAAGTGCTACCACTTGCTCATTTGGACAATTAGTATTTTTTTTTAAATTTTCACATTCATTTATTATTTTGGCGTATGTATCTTCGACAATCCCGTTCATTTGATCGATACTAAAAGAATATGGTTTATTCATTTTTAAATTATTAGTTATTTTAATTTTTACTTAAATATCCAACGAAGTAAATATTTTGAGTATTTAAAGATAAAATTATTCCCACATTGGATCATTTAATTTATCAATCCTAAGTGAAGAAGGAACATAGGTATGTAAAGTTTCAATTTTTATAGCCCATTTTTTTGAGTTACCCTTTAAACTTTCGCTTTCAATTAGGTTTGTTAGGGGGATTCTTTTTCTAACTTTAAGAAGTCCTAAACAAGCTTCCCAGTCTTCGTAATTTTTATAAATATCTAACCAAAAATCAAAAATATTTTCCAAGATTTCTAAAGGGATATCAAATGAAATTCCCATTGAAGGAGTTTCAATTAAATAATTTTTGCTTCTTAGTTCATTTAATAAATTATTCAAGTTTAAATTAATAGCTAAAAGAATATCTTTTGCTGATTCATTACCTATTAATTCTTTTCTATGGCAATCTACAAGTATTTCATCCTCAAGGATATTTTCATCGCAATTTTTTATTCCAACTATCCAAAAACCTTCTCCATTATTTACTCCACTAGCAAGAAATAGATATTGAGGTGAATTCTCCAAGATTTCAAATCATTTTTTCCTTTTTAACATTTTTTGCTTGATATGAAAATAATCTTTACTTTGCATTTAACAATATAAATACCTCGAAAAAAAAATAAATTGTTAGGATAAAACTTTAGAAGATGTTTGATTTGAAAGAACTAAAACTTATGTTTTTGGATCCCACTGATTTGATTATTAATAATATAAACAAATACCTTTGTAGCAATAAAATAATTAAATTTATTTTTTCTTAGGAAATAATTTTCCTATTTTCTCCTTTTGCAAGTACTCCTTATTAGTTCTTATTTTTTTATCTTCTAATGATTCTTTATTAGTACTTACTGCATAGATAATATAGAAAATCATACCAGTAAATATTAATCCTAATAAAATAATTAATATACCTAAAGGTTCACTTGGACTAAAAATTTTGAGATCTAAAGCTGTATTTAGGAAAATTATCATTAATTAAGTAATTCCTTAAGGAAATTTATGGAAATCTAATTGATTTCTTCGTATCCAAAAAATGTAGTATTGTCTGAGTTTTTATAACCATTAGCTGCTTCCTGCGGATTCTGACTGTCAATTTTTCTTGCTTTAGCATGAATCATGTTGAATGGGAAAATTACAGCACCTACGAAAAAATGAAGGATTAAAAAGTCTGAAGGGAGCCCATTTGTCCAGTCAGGAAAAAATAGCAATGTCATCAATGATTCGTACATATAAGTAGTCAAATAATCCTGTGACTATTATTGCTGAACTTATCGCAATACTTTTATTTTTTAATAAATTGAAATTTAATTTGCTGTTAATAATTATCAGATTTGATTGAAAAGACACTTAGAAAAAATTAATATATTATTTATAGTGATTGCTAAATAGCTATTGTTAAATTTCATTATTGGCTTTCTTTTTTTTATAGTTTATTTATTAAAACCTTCAATAGGTTTAGCTTTTGATAAGTCCGACCCTAGTGTTAGTTTGCTGCAAAACAGGATCTCTAATAATTTCTCCAGGAAGTATTGCACAGCTATTCAAAATGGTTTTTCGAAAGATGAAGCAATGAAATCAGCTATTGTAAAAACTGAAAATATTATATCTTTTTCTTATAATCCACAGAAAAAATGGATTGAGAAAAGTGACTTGGCTAATCAAATTTCATTGCAAGTAGTAAATGATTGTGGACGTTCAATTGGATTGATTGGAAAGGATGGAGTTAATTATTTTAAATCATATTTTCTTGAAATTTATGAAAAAACTACTCCTGACAAAAATTTTTCTAGGTAGATTAGGTTAATGAAAAATATTTCAGACAAATTAGTAATGACAATCATATTGATTACTATTCTTATTGTATTTGGATTAATTTTTTCAGTAAAGTCGCCAGAGAGAAAGATTTTAGATTCGCCAATAATGTGGAAAGATGACTACTCTAATATTTCGCTTTTCAGGAGAAATAAAATAAATTCAGAAATAAAAAGAATAATTTAAATAAAAATTCACTTTTTACTGAAAAAGTAAAAACCTATTAAACCATGCACAAAAATATTTTTTGAATCTCAATCAATTTATCTTTTCATTTTTAATTAAAGAAGCTCAAAAGAACTGACGCAAGTTTCAAATCGTCATTAAACCATGCTCGTATCGCCATAGCTCTTCGTGGATCATAAAAAATTTGTTTTCTGTACCAACTAAGAACTTCTGAATCTGATTTCTTCCCATTACAAGACAAACAACATGGCACGCAATTACTTGTACAGCTAATCCCCCCTTTAGACATTGGGTGAAGGTGGTCAAGTGATTCTGAGGGCTTACCGCAATAAATACATTTATAGTTAGTAAGTTTATTAAGTGACTCTCTCCAATTTTTATTACTTATCTTGGGACAAAACTGATCAAGGTAAATTGCATCTTGTTTATGCATAACATTCTTGATAATTTTTTTTACGATGATAACATTTTTTTTAAAGTATTATTGAAAAAGATAAGGTGATACTTTTTAAATCATATGCATCTTTTGAAAAGAATAATTTTCACATATTAGTAAAAGCCAATCTATAATTAATGATTTATTTATTAACAATATTATTAGGATATTTTGATCATTCTTTATTTAAGAGTATTTATATCTTTTTGATATCGTTTTTTTCTAATACGTTCTCAGCGATTTCTGGAGGAGGAGCAGGATTATTACAATTGCCTGCATTGATCTTATCCGGAATTCCTTATTATCAGGCTCTGGCTAGTCACAAATTAGCAACAGTAGCATTAGGTATAGGGGGTTCCTTAAGAAATTACCAATCTTTAGGTAATGATATAAGTATTGCTTGGCAAATTTTAATTTTTGGATTACCAGGAGTAATTTTAGGGGCTTCTGTAGTTGAATATATATCAGAAAAGTATTTGTACTTAATTTTAGGAATAATATCAATATTATTAGCTTTTTACTCATTCCTTAAACCAGATTTAGGTTTATCATCTGGGAATAATAAGCTTAATTTTGTTCATAAAATTAGATTTTTAATTTTTATTTTTCTTATAGGTATATTAAATGGTTCTATTTCTTCAGGAACTGGATTGCTTGTAACTATACTCTTAATAAAAACTTTTGAAATGGATTTTCTTCGAGCCATAAGTATGACATTTTTTACTGTTGGAATTTTTTGGAATTTTGTTGGAGCAGTATTTTTAGTAAGAATAGGATCGGTTCCATTAAATTTATTGATAGTTTTAATAATTGGTTCCTTTACAGGAGGATTTTTCGGAGCTCACCTGTCAAAATTAAATGGGAATATACTAATTAAGAAAACTTTTATAACAGTTTGTATTTTTGTTGGTATAAGCTTATTGATTAAATCCATAAAAAATTTTTTATAAATTAATTGAGGAATGCAGTATATTTTGCTAAAGAACTCTAAAGCAGTTTATTAATTAAAAATTACATTAATTATTATCTTTATTCGTTATCAAAGGGGGTTAACGAATTACTCGTTATATTTAATAATGATTTTAGAAAGACCTTATTTGAAAACCATAAAAAAAGGCCTCACATATGTGGGGCCGGGTGATGGGGAACCTTATTTTTAAACCAATTTCTTAAAAATTGCAACCCCCTATCTATAGCGCAAACATAGTTACTTTCATACACTACGGATAGTGCTTTGATGATTTTCTTATATCTAAATTTAAAAATTCTAAAAAATTTATAATTTTAAAGTTTATGAGCAAAAATCCTTTTTTATGATTTCAAATGTTTTTGGTAATTTTACTTGTTAAAAATGTCCTGCACAGTATCATTCGTAATAACTTTGCTAGTAAAAAGCTTTAATGATTGAATTAACTTTACTAACTCTTTTAAATTATGTTGGGGATAATTTCTGTCAGTATAGAAATCTAGGTCATGATAACTATAAATCTTTACTTCTTTCTTACAGTGATGCAAGTAATAAATTTGGACCATTAGAGGTTAAAAAGGTTATTGAGAAGTCAGAAAATTTTAAAGTTACGGCTGTTGCTATTGCGGCAATTAAGTGCCCTCAGCATATAGTTAAGTAATGAAGTTTGAATTAAAAACTGAAAATGAAAATTTTTCAAAATCAATTTCACAATTTTTTGGCATAGTTTTTTTTACTACTTTAATAGTAATCCTTTGTGATATTGCCCTCAAATTAGAAATCATATCTAGAAATCACAAAATCGAATACAATTGTAGGCTTTTAACTGTTGAAAAATCTAAACCTCATTTTAAGAAATTATCTAGGCTTTCTGAACTGAAAAGTAAACAACAAATTTGGGAATTTTGCAGGGAGATTGTTAATTAATAGTTAGCTTGATGCTGACGAGTAGAATTTTAATGCATATAACCAGAACTTTCTTGAAGTTATAAGAAATACTGAAGCAACAATAACTTCAAGCAATATTTTCCACAATTGAGAAAGTCCTAGAAAAACTTCAGAAGGAATTGTAGTTATAAAAGCAATAGGAATGAAAACACTAAAAAAAACTCTTAAAGAAAATGAAAATGAATTTAGAGGAAATCTTCCAATATAAAGAAATGATCTTAATACTTCTATTGCATTCCATGTCTTAACAAACCAAATAGTAGTAGTAGAGATAAAAAACCATAGGCTATATAAAATACAAATCGAGCAGCTTATCGTAATCAAGGATAGTGTCAGAAAACTTAAACTTAAATTTATTTGATTTATTTTTATGCAGAATAGCAACAAGAAAAATCCAAGCATTATTTCTAAAAAACCTGAAGGATTTATTTTTTTTAATGAAATAAAAAATTGACTATCAATAGGTTTTAAAAGCACGAAGTCTAATGTTCCTTCTCTTATATGTTTAACTATTTCTGTAAGGTTAGGATTAAACCATGTATTTGTTATCCCATTCAAAATTGTATAAATGCCTTGGATTATTAGTGCCTGTTCAAATTTCCACCCTCCAATATATCCATTATTTTGAAAGAAAATAGATAATAGAAAAATACTCCCTATTAAACTTAAAATTGCAGTAATTAAATCAACTAATATATTTGTCTTATACTCCAATTCAGAAGCTAAAGAAGTATGAAAGAATTTTTTATAAACTTTTAGATATTTTCTTAAATTCATGACCCCATTGCTGTATATTTTTTCGTACCTTCAGACCAGATTTTCTTAAATAATGGGAAAAGTAAAAAAATCCATAGTATTTGCATACTTAAGCCTCCACTAATATTTGTTTCATTGCCTGACAGTAAGTTCGCAGGGAAATCAATTAGATATGGAAAAGGAGTCAAATAAATCCAAGATTTAACATATTCGGGAAATGAAACTACTGGTGCTAACAGACCTGAGAAAAATAAAGTTGGAATAAATAACAATCTTTCTATCGAGGATGCTTTCTCTGTCCAAAAACATAGACATGCAACTATTGACTGAATTAAAAATTGAATCAAGAAGGATAAGAAAGTAGATACTATCGATAAGAGTAAAATACCTAAATTTGGTATCCATATACTTTCTGGATTAAAAATAAAAAAGAAAAATGCAATTATTAGTGCGAAAGGAAATCTTGTTATTTGTTCAGCAAGATGTTGTGCAAAATATCTGAAAAATGGATTTAAAGGTTGGATTAAATAAGGAGATACTTTCCCCATAAGAGAATCTTCTTCAAAACTAAATACAACCCAAACTACAGAAAACTGTCTTACAAAAAAAGCACATAAGAAATACCTAGAAAGCAATACATCACTAATGTTTATGGATTCATTTAGATTATTATTTGTCCAAATATTTAACATAAAAAAAGGAATAATCCCTGAAATTGCCCATAATGCAATTTCTACCCTATATTCCAACATGTTTGAATATTGGACTTTTAATAAGGTGAATATTTTACGGTTAATCAAATTAAATATCATAATCTTTTTTGATTAATACCTTCCCAATAACCTCATCTATTGGTGGTTCATTAATAAAAAGGTCTTCAATGTCAAAATTATTTAGGATAGTTTTTAGTGAAGAGGTAAAATAGTTGTTTTCAATTTTTATAGTGACTTCATTCTTTATTTTATTTTTAACAGTAAAACCGGAATTTCCTAATTTAATTGCATCCTCTTCTGAGCGACAAACTATTAATATTTCTTTAACAGGAGAAAGTTTTTTTAGTAATAGGTCAAGTTTTCCATCATATGATATCGACCCTTCGTGTACACATATAACTCTCTTGCATAGAGATGTAATATCTTTCATGTAATGACTTGTTAGGCATATCGTTGCATTAGTTTCCCTATTATATTTTTGAAGGAATTTCCTTAAATTCCTCTGTGCATTAATATCTAATCCAAGTGTCGGCTCGTCTAAAAATAGAATATTTGGTTCATGTATCAAAGCTGCTAGTAATTCTGATTTCATACGCTGACCTAGTGAAAGTTTTCTAACAGGTATGAATAGTTCTTCATCAATTTCAAGCATTTCCGATAGTTTTTTTATTCTCTTTTTAGCTTCGAACTTATCTAAGTCATATATTGATGCATTCAAAAAGAATGATTCAATTGGTGGAAGATCCCAAATAAGCTGTTGCTTTTGTCCCATTATTAAGGTGATATTCTTTAGGAAACTTTTTTTTCTCTTGAAAGGTAAGGAGCCTGAAACCAAAATCGAACCTTCACTTGGATAAATTAAGCCACAAAGCATTTTTAATATTGTTGTTTTACCAGCTCCATTAGCACCTAGAAAACCTATTATTTCGCCTTCTTTAATTTTAAAACTTATATTTTTTATAACTTTTAAACTTTTTGTTTGTCTTCTAAAAAAATGTTTAATTGTTCCTTTTAACCCAGGTTCTTTGGAAGAGATATCAAATGACTTAGATAAATTTCTTACCTCGATAATATTTTGTACCATTTAAATTTTTAATTACTGAAATTTTTATATTTAGATAAATTGTTATATTATTTTTTATTTTAGAAAATTTTTTAACAAATTAAAAAATATCTTTAAACGATACAACAAGCCAGATAAAAAAGTTAATAGGATTAAGTAACTCGCTTACCTTATTTTTATTCTCATAATTTAATCTTCTTAAAAAATCAAAAATCAAATTACTATTCTCTTTTTTATGATTATTTTTTTTTATTACATTACCATATTCGTCGAGAAGATCAATTTCATCTTCAAAAAACCATTGCTCTTTTCCATTAGATAATTGCAAGACAACTCCAATACCTTTGCCATCAGTAATTCTGAAATCACTTATCTTACCCAATGAAGAAACATTTATCGCATCAATAGTTTCTTTAGTAAGTCTATCCTTAGAAAGTTCTAGGTTAACTTGAACAGAATTTCCAATCTTAACCTTATCTATAATTGACATTTTTTTAGGTTATTATACCTAGTGATAAAGGTTTTATGCGATTAATTCAGAATTATTGATTTATTTCAATAATTACGTTTTCTTGAAAAGTGCTTCAAGGATTCTCTTTATTGAAATTGTTAATACTCTCAAAAATACAAAAAACAGACCTAACCAACCTAATATGACAGCTATAGATAACATGCTTGAACCTAAATCACGCTGTAGAAAATTTTGCATATAATTTTTCTAAATTTGATAAATATTACTCTACTTTATTAAATTACTTATCAAAGGTGTAAATGTTCAAAATTCAGTTTTTTAAAATTCTTTTTTATCGGAGTATTTAATAGATATGATTTGTGAGTTAAGATTTAGTTAGAAAATTAATTTAATATTTTGGATCTATCTTTAAATTCATACATTGGAATACTTTTTATCATTACAGGCCTAATAGTAAGAATTGACTTTAAATTCACTATTCAAAAAGATCTCAAATAACTTTTAATAAAATTTTTTTAGTTAAGACGTAATAATCTTTATTTTTATAATCGCAGCAAATACTAAAAAAAGCAGCTTTGAAGCTGCTTTTAAATGGTGGCGGGGGGTGGGGAGATTTGAACTTCCGACCTTCGGGTTATCAGCCCTACTTATTTTCCTTGTAAACCATTGATGGTAATGGGTTTAACTTCTGATGTTACACGGCTTGTTACACCACCTTTAACAGTTTTTCGATGTTACACGTGTAACACCTACATTTTAAAATTAACAGATATATCAAGTAATTTTAAGTATACCAATATTACACGTGTAACAAAATCAGGCAATTTTCTTTAACCCGAAAAAAATTCGGGTTGATAAATATTCTGTCTTTATTTGAGAATAATTTAGTAATAAATACCTGCAAAAATCAATTTGATCGTTTATGATTAGCTCCTACGAGTGAACCCGTTCCAATTTGTTTACTCTGAGGTTTTACCTTTGATTCCTTATCTCAAGCAGTAGATCTCCTACTCCTGATAGATTTAAAAAAGGTCTTCATTTAATCTAAACTATGAAAAAGAAAATCGTAAAGAAATATGAAGACCTTATACTCCAAGTTAATAATGCTACTGGAAGAAAAGAAGCGGTGGCTTTAATCCATAAAGCAGCAAAGTTAAAAACTAAATTCGATAGCTACGAGATGACTTAGTCAGTTATAGATTGACAGTTGATCTAAAATAATTCCTTAAGCAGAAGTTTTCATTTCAAGATCCTTAACTCAATTTTAAATACTATATCTTAGAAATAGTTTTAGATTTATTAATCAAATGAATACTTATTTTGTAACTGCAACTTTTAAAAATGTTGCTCTTATGGGTGCAGCTTACGATCTTTTTTTAAAGGTTGTTGAAGATGGAACTTTGAATGATGAGTTTGAAGGATTCAAAGTTATGGGAAGGTATCATGCCTCTTACTCAAATAATGTTTATATTATTGTCCAAGCTTCAGCAGGTATAAAAATGACAGAACATTTTGCTCCTTGGAAAGTTAAGTTTGATATAGATTTTGATATCAAGCCAGTTATGACTGACGAGGAAAAAGTTGCTGAGCATAAGCTTGTTGGATCATTAATGGCAGCAGAACAGAAAATGGGATTCTCAGGTTAATTATTTTTTAAAGATTTAGATTATGAATATATTATTTCGATGTTGAAAGAGGCTTATAAAACTTAATATTCAAAAGGATGAAACGTAGACTCTCAGCTGGGCTTTTGTTAGTTTTAATTACTTTAATTTTCGTTTCTCTAAACCCAATTTCTAGAATCTATATTGCTGATTATTTGGAAAAGATATCCTTATTTTTATTTAGAACAGTAAGTGATGAAGATTTAAATAAGTGGTATGAAAAAAGAGATAATAATGAATTACTCGAGGAATTAGGAGGAGCTGCTTATTGATTGACAGTCAATCTACAATGAGAAGCAAGTTGCTCTTTTTTCATGTCTCTTGAAACTACTGTTTTCACATTCAAAATTAGTGTCCCTTATGAAGAATGGGCTGCTGTTTATGACAGTGAAGAAAATATACAAATGATGAAAGAAACTGGAATGACTTGTTTATAGAAAGGTGTAAATAAAGACGATCCAACCAGTGTAATTGTCATTGAGCAGCCGTAGGTAAAGCTATTTGAATGCTTGCTTATGGAGAGATTTATTAAATCTAAAATAAAAATTTTTTAAACTACCTTTTATAGATAAATTTTTGTATGTCTTCGAATAGATTAGATTTTGATTTAAAAAATCCGTTACTTTTTAAATAAGATTTTCCTTTCTCTATATTTTCAATTCTTTTTTCATAAGAATTTTCATCTAAATTTTTTTGCATAAAAACTAGTCGGAATTTTATTCTGAATAATGCTCACAAAAAAGTGGTTACCTTAAATACAAAATTTAAATTCTTTTTTGAATTGCTTCTTATTCAAACTAAAGATCTAATAAAAAAGTTTCTTTCTTAAATTTCGAAAATTATTAATGAAAAATAAATTAAAAATAAAATTCTTAGAAAAAATGTAATTTAGGTAGGAAACACTACATCAATTACCTATCAGGGATAATTAATTTAGGGATATAAATCTATTTCGAATAATTATGGAATTCGCTAAAAAATTCATGACCGAAAAAGCTGAAAAGCTTAACGGTAAAGCAGCAATGCTTGGAATGGTCGCTCTTATAGGGGCATACTATTTTACTGGTCAAGTTATTCCAGGTATTTTCTAAGGAAAAGCTTATTAAGACTTTGGGGGGTTGTAATTTTCAGCCCCTTTTTTTATTTAATGTTTAAGAATATCTTGATAACTTGTTTTTCATATCTTCAATATTCTTGATTAATTTGTCTAACCATCCTGTATTTACATCTGGTTTTAGATATTTAATTTTGGGTTGATTAATTTCAAGTGTCTCGAAATCTCCACTCATACATTCTCCTTTGTATATTTGTTTAGCTACTTCTATGTTCTAATTGATTTGACTAAAACACTGAGTATCTAATGTGTGCGGTTTGAGGAACATTTAGGTACGGAAAGAGGTATGTTTTTTTAGTCATTTAAATCTATGGCTGACCTAAATTAGAAATATGGTTGTCATGAGTCGGTTGCGTTGCTGCAACTGAATCAATCATAAACTTTAAATTGCATTTGATAAGATGACTTACTACAGTTGCTTTGATCAAAAAGGAAACATAATTGCTCGCTGTCAGACTAAAGAAGATATAGATGTTCTTAAGAAAATGGGCAGACCAATAATGGAAATAAAAGAAATGAAAAAAGAGGAATCAGTTGTTTGTTCTTTAACTGGTAGTCCATCCGATTACAACGAAGATTATTAAGAGTATGACTCAAAGATCACTTCAATTAAATTAACATGGAAGATCAGTAGTTCTTTTGTTGGTAGCATTAAATAGCATTTGTACTTTCTTTTCTACTTTTGAAAAAGCATTAACTGATCGCGAAAGAGCGAGATAAAAATATTTAGTTATTTGTGGATTAACAGTCAATCAATAAAATTTAAGACATAAAAAAAGACCCTGTTACAGGTCTTTTTTAATTGGTGACGACAGAAAGGAGATCTATTTAATAATCAGATTAAGAATTTTCTTAGAAATTAGTTTTGAAAGTAAAAGTGATTACTCACTTCTTCATGTTTTACAAACGACTATATTTTTAAGATAGTTCAGAATTAATCTCGAAAGTTTAATTTCTGATCACTTAACTTTTTTTTCCGGATGTTAGAGAAGTTAAAGTACCTCGGTATTAAAGACCAATTAGTGAAGATCTAGTTAGTCAACCTTGGTCGAGTCAATCACCACATCTGTCGTATGGATAAAGTAATCGGTCACAGATATTTTGCATGAATCCTTAAGATTGATTTAATCATGATTAATTAAATCTTTAATCAAAGGACTAAATCATCTCTTGGTAAGCAGTTTATTTTTTTGTTTTACAAAGAATATAAAGCCAACCAAAGAAAGTAGCAAAAGCAAGTATTGAAGCAATATTCTTATTCAATGGACTTAAATAACTGTTTATTGCTAGTGGTACATGAAGAATCACTAAATACCAATATAAAGTAGATAGTAATCCGAATAATAAAGCCAGAAGAATATAAAAAGGCAAGATATATAATCTTCTTTTTTTAATTCTTTCCTCTGTAATATTTTCGGATAAGCCAATTCTTGACCAATAACCTCCATTTAATTGAAGAAAAAACTTTAAAAATATTCCGTAGGTATTTATAAAAAATCTAGATATAGCAAATAACGGCGTAATTATAAATCGTTTCATTAAAGCTTTAAAAATTTAATTTGTTCAGTTATGGAAATCTGACTTATATTATTAACTTTTTTTTCTCTATATTTCGTTAGGAAAAATACCATTAGTTTGATTTTTTAGTGACATATTAAATACCTTAACTTCAGTAAAGGCATACTAATACTTTTGATGGAATTATTGTGTATCTAGAGAGACTGTTAAATTTTTCTTTTGTTGTTTTTTCAATCCTTCACTTATTTGTTATTAAAAGCAAAAAAAAAGACTCTTGCGAGCCTAGGTGATGGGGATTTCTATCATGACAAAATAAATGGAAACTTACAACCCCATCAATAGGTAAAATTTATTACATACAAACACCATATGTAGTGCTATTATTTTAAAAAGGGCTGGGTGATGGGGATTATCAAGCTTTTAATCGGACGTATCTTACGTCCTTTTTTTGTTGATAAAATAATCACTTACCTTATTTTTCTTTAATTATTATTAGGAGCAGTAATTAAAAAAAATATTTTATATTAATCATTTTTTTTCAGAACCCCCAATGAATATTTTTGAGGTTGACAATAAATAAAATTTTTCATGAAGAGTATTTGAGAATCGTTTTTCTTCGTAATAAAATTTTAAATCAAGTGGAGAAATATTCTCATCAAACCATTCGTCATATTTTATATAATTATTTTTTGCGAAATAAGACATTTTAAAATGCCTTATTTTTTCTACCCTTAGCAACCATTACCACTGGCACTAATAGATATGTAAAAAAAAAATTAAGAAAATATCTATATTCATTTTAAAAAATACCTGGGATGATCCAGCTAAAAAGACTGTAGTTTACAACCAATGCGAATAAACCCATCATTGCCATTCTTCCATTGGTTCTCTCGGCATTTTGCCAATAAGTTGGTTTTGAGTTTTCCATTTTTTAATTGTTCGTTAATAAGAGTGATTAAATTTTTATAGTGCGTAAGCAATACTTGGTGCTATCGCAGTAGTAATTACTGCAATGCCAAATAGTGATATGGCAATTAGATATGTTTTCATAAGAGTCCTACTTTTCCTGCTGTAATACCCACAGTAAGAAAGAAACCAAACTCTAAAAGGTCTTTAGCACTTGAAGGAACTGAGTTAAATAAAGATGAGATGAAAATCATTTTGATACATGTCCTCTAAGCCCCTTGGGGAACATAGTTATACACCGGGGAAATTAATCCGCCGCCATTATCATCGTCATCATCATCATTCCATGGCAAATCACTCAACATTAATGCACTAACAAGAAATACTGTTATGACTGGCATAAAAGGAAAAAGTATAGTGTTAATCCAAGTGTTAATTCCTGCCTCGAGCATTACACAAAGCCTGGAATAATTTGACCTGTTGTTAGATAAGCGCCAATAAGAGCAATAAAGCCCATCATTGCAAATCTGCCGTTAAGCTTCTCAGCTATAACCTTTTCCTTCTCAACTGTTTTTGTGTTTGTCATTAGAACCAACCAGGAATAATTTGACCAGTTGTTACGTATGCGCCAACAGCTGCAACGAAACCGAGCATTGCTGCCCAACCGTTAAATCTTTCTGCTTCAGGAGTCATTTTTATAAAGGGTGATTTATGTAAACTAATGTAACATTAATATTAATTAATGTAAAGAAATTAGTCATATATGCTTATATTTATATTATGACTATACATTTCTGTTACATATATGTATAAAAATAATATTTAAGAATAAGAAGTAATTATTTGCCATTTCTCATTTGTTCAAACATGTATAGATAGTACTGAGGATAAGTATTAGTCAAGCTTTCAAGTCTCTCTTCCGTCATTTCCATCCCTTCAGGTAATTTAACTAAATTAGGTATTGCTTTTTTAGTAGCTTCACGACAAGAATTTATTCTGCTAATTGCTTCAGATCTAATATCATTTTTAATTGATCCATCATTTTCAAACATATTATTTATATCCAAACTGTTTCCATCTAAAAGAGCAATTAAAACTTCATCTGATTTTTTTAAGGCGTCTTCATTTTCTTTCCCTTTGTTAATTTCAAAACTATAAATACAACCTCCCATAGCTACTACTCTTGCAAGACATTGATCATCTCCAATTTCACTACATGGAAGTTTGAATGACTTTTCTATTTTATTTAAATCGTAACCCTTCTCACCTTCAGGAAAGCCCGCGTAAGCATACGCAGGTAATATTAGAATTAATATAAAAGTAAAAATCTTATTCAAAATATCTAACACTTCTTTTTAAAATAAAAGTATATTTAGTTAATATAAAACATCAAAAAGTAAACCATTAATTTTTAGAAATTAAATATATTAAAACACACTCATTACAAGTAAAATTAACTTGCTGCATCTTCTTTAGCCCATGTTTTATGTTTTTGATCTAGATCAGAAACTAAGTTTTTTTGATACGTCAACTTCAAGTGATTATGAACTAGCTGATCTTTAGTTAGAGTCATATCATTTGAGTAGAAATTCAATGGTTCAACTTTTATCACTTTTTTATTTTCCATACATCTTCTCCAAATATTTAATTTCGATTCAATTTATAAAATGCTTTTACAACAAACCCCAGAAATTTAACTTTTTATTTGTCTTTGCTTAATTTACTAAAGTAAATTCTTACATTACTCTCAATTAAATTTTAAGTTCTTTCAATTGGAGCCATAGTTAAACCTTTACTAACTAGTTGCTCGTGATAAAATTCAGCCTGTTCAAAATTACCCCTCCATACTTCTGCGGAACCTGACTTGTCTACTTTAATGGCTAGATCCCATGATCTCTTTTCACTCATTCCTGGAATTATTGACAAAAGGGATTTTGCTACATGTTGAAAAGTATTAAAGTTATCATCCAGAACTATCACTCTTGCTTCTGGATATTTTTGTTTTGCAGTCTTTGGTTCTAAGACTGTAGTAGGTGAAGTGGTAGATAATTCCATCATTACTGTTGTTGCTGTTGATTAGCTACTGACTTTTTAAATTCTAGTTTTCTTGCAAGTCTATTGAGAACAGACCATGTTGCGGTTTTCCGTTGGGCTAATAAAATAACTTTCTGCTTATTCTTGGGAGTTAAATTATATTTCTTTAAAAGTTTTCCAATGGCTATGGAATTAATAGAGTTGCAAGTATTCATTACTCCTCATAATCTATTTCATAATCCTTTACGTCTTCATAAAGGGTACTAAAAGACTTTTCTATTAAATCCTTTCCTTTCCTGGTTAGTTTCAAAAGAGTTCTCCTTTTATCTTTTGGATCTGATTCTTTTGAAATTAAACCTAAGCCAGCTTTGCCTAGTCTGTGATATCTACTTAAATAGTCTGTGAGTCTTGATGCACTAGCTTTACTCATATTAAAGTGTTCCTCAATATTCTTTTTACTGCAATTTTTATAGGTTGCTATAAACCAAAATACTGCCATTGCTTGTAGTGGAACATCCTGAGATTTATCCAACTTCATGAACATATGGAGTACTCGTAAAAGGTTATATGATTCAGTGTCTATCTTCAGTAATTCTTCAAGTTTTGACTGCGTCATCTCTAGTCCATTCCTGTCTCTAGGTCTATCATTTTAAAGTATTATTTGTCGATTTGTAAATATAGATCCATAAGTGGATAGTTTATGCTATATTAGTATTACTAGATCTCCCTGTAAAAGTCATACATCAGGCATGCCACTCTAGTAAAAGCATTAGAAGCAAATAAATAATTATTTAATTCTTACCTTACAGAACCTTGAAAATTAAGTAGAACGATCTTATTTGCGGCAGAATCAACTTCCAATAATGAAGAACCATTTTCTGTTTGAGTAGATTTGATCAACAACCAATAAAAGAAGTTGATAAGGGCTTTATACATTGGGTTATTTTAGTTGTACCTGATTAAGGAACAGCTAATTAAAATTTTTATTATCTTAACCAAAACTTTTTCTATTTGAATTTAGAAAAAGGTTTAATCGAATTAGATGGAACTTTTACTGGAACCAATGACGAACCATGGTGATTCGGCTGATTTCATTAGTAACCAGTAAAAGAAATTTACTAAAGCTTTCTCCACGAGGATTTAGTAACTGTCCTAAGAAACCTTATTCGATAGGTATTAGCAATATACAAAACCCCAATTTCAAACAATCAAAACATTTGTATCAAAACGAACTATTTAATAACTGAAGCAAACCATAAATTATTGGAGATCAATTCAAGATACAAAACACACTCATCAAAAGTAGATATCTGATTGACAGTCGATCTAAAATAAGCTCCTTTTTTTATGCTGGTAAACAAAGTATTATTTATCTGCAAAAGGCAAAAGGTACTCTATTTAAAATCTTCTTTTGTTTGATTATCATTTTCCCTTCCCCAATAGTCCTCATTTATGAGATTTCTTTTTTGATAATCTAATGCGCTCATATTCTTGTCGAGTATGGCAAAAGGAGAATTAGTAAATTTCATAGCATAGTACCTCTAAAAAATGGTTTATTAAATATCTAATAAATATGAGATTTATTTATCTCAAGTAACTAGATCCTCTATAAGTAAGCTTTATTGTTTTCTCTTCTTGGCTCTTGCAATATACGAAAGATTTGCCGTTAAAATACATGTTTACCATGATGCAGCTCCTGGGCTTGCTCAAGTCCCCGTCCTATGGCTTGAGTCGTACTGCGGTCTATCTAATGGTAGATCGGACGATTTGGTAGCATTAACTACAATTTATTTATAGAGTATTTATACTCAGTTGTCAACCCTTAAGATTAAAATTCTCAGTCGCAATAGACTAAACAATGCTGATTAGTTGGATGAACTTTACATTCCCTCTTCCAATAGTCTTCAAATAAATGGTTATCTCTATCAAGATTTCTTGTTGTTTCTTCCATTCTGTTCCCAGCATAATTAAATGCTTATAGAGTTCTTTTAACAAGAGCACGTCAAGGAATGATAATTGTGGTTCAAGAGGGAGATCCATTAGATGAAACAAGAGATAGTGAGAAGTATGACCCTACTTGGAATTATTTGAAAGAGATTGGGATTGAAGTTATCTAGAAATGTTATTCGCGGGTTAAAAAGAAGAGAGGAGCGACCACCACTTATAAGGGGAAGAGCGACCCCACATTATAAGAGGAAGAGCGATAGCCACCTAATAAGGGGAAAGACTATAAATACAACAAGTTTTCTTTAACACAACAAGCTTAGCTAGATATCCCTGAAAGATATCACCTCTAAGTACTACCACTAACTCTTTAACTAGACTAAAAAAGTAATACTATAACTAGGTTTTGAACGATAGTCCCCTTATAAGGGGAAGGAGAATGGAATCTCCCTTTAAAGTACTGTTAGCTGGATATCACTTTTTGATATCACTTCTAACTACTACCACTAACTACTTTAACTATATGTAAGTGATATACATATTATTAGTAGTAGGTAGGAGGAGGAGATTTAGAGGATATATTTCAAATAAAAAATCTTTTATTTCTAAGCTCTAGTTCATAGATAATATCTTGAACAATTTGTCTTATTAGATGGGTTTCATCGTGAATTAATCTGCAGCCATCTCCTAAGGTTTCAAAATCCATAGCACTTAATCTTTCTCTTATCTCTATAACGTCCTTCATCATTTCAATTGTTGAATCATCTATTCTCAGGATCATCAATACAATCGTTTTGACAAACAATAAGAGCTGAAAGCTTGTTGACCTGAAGAGTTAAATATTCAACATCCTTTGAAAGTGATTTAACCTCTTCTTTTACTTCTATTTGATGTAAATTACTCTCTTTATGGAAACACTGAGTCATATCGTGTAGATATCTAAATCCTTTTTGTTGGGATACTTTTTGAGCGTATGTAGTATTTGAGTGATTAGCTATTACTTTATTATTTTGCTCAATTACAGTAAGAAATTGATCTAGATAAGGTTTGAAGAATTTCTGTAATGCTAAAGAGAAAGCTTGAACAAGTTGAAACTTGCGTTGCTGAGAGTCGAACTTCTCTAATGAATCGTTTTTGTCATCGTTAGAAGTTCCAGAGTTACTGGCGGAAAGCATGTGCGAAAATATTTAATGACATTTATACAAATAGTACTACTTAAAGCGTCTGCATGAAGTTGTTTTAGATTCGTTACATTACTGAAATAATTATAAACTAATACTAGTACAAACTATTGCAGTAACTGAATAGTTTATTCTATTATGATAGAATTAAATTATGACTAAGGTATACCCTTGTTTAACTCTAATTCAACTTAATATTACTCTGATAGCAGTCTGATATAATTCTAATATAATTAATTAGAATATTAAATAGGGGTCAATCTATCTACCTAATTAGAACTTAAATACTTCTTAAAAACTAGTATTCACAACAGGTATACCCCTTTTATGCTCATGATATTATCATGCCATATGAACATATGATGTACATACATCGTCTATCGTAGTTTTTGTCAGAAATTTGTAAGCCATTTCTAACTAATACGGAGCGTCAAATTACCCCCATACACCCCTCGAAAACTACACAGACATAACTAACAATTAAAACTTAAACAAATGGTCAGAGCACAACAAATAAAAGAAGCTCACCCTTGGCTTTCCTATGACGAGGCAGTAAAGGTTCTTCTCTATCACCATCAGGGTTCAATGTGGATACAGAACCTCGAGAGAGACAAGCTTGAGAGGTCGATGGAAGAATTCACAAGGCTTGTTAAATCCAAGGCAAGAAAGCCTTTGAACCCTTTGTAGAGTACGTTCTAGGCGTGTACTACAACGGTGCAGATGAGTATGGCAATCAGATAGAAGAATCAAGCAGAGAAGAGTCATTCGATCATAGATGGAATAAAGCAAGAGCTATCCTTTTGAAGAGCAAATAGACTTGTTGACTCTTACCCATTTTAGCTGCTATAAATATTAGTACACTTGTACTATGTAGTTATGGAGGACTGGCAGGAATGGGATTATCTAGAGGACGAAATATTAGTAAGAAAACGACGGAAGATTTGTATTACTTGCAATCACTTCAGGTACAGCACGACAAGTTCTTGTGTCACCATCCTTACTTGTCCCTTTCATCAAAAGCTTATTCCTCAAGGTGATCATCTCATTAAGGGATGTAGATACTTAAGAGAGAACAGTAGGATCTTTGCCCCAGAAGCCGCTTGAAATCCACAGAACAAAATTAATCGCTTCTATCATAAAGGCACTTACAAACTTCTAATGAAATCTCTTCTTGCAAGTAATAGATCAAAAGCTATATTAGGTATTGGAATTTTAGCTATTGGTATTGGTGCGATATCAAAAAAAGTTATCAGCTACCCATCAGGAGGATGTATGAAAGGAGCTCAAGAAATGACCTTTAATTTGAATAAATCAATTCTCAATAAGCTCTGGATAAGCTGAAAACTGAAAAGTTAAATATGTATGCCTTACCAAACTTTAGCTGCAAATAATTGCTATTAGTATTGTTACAGCTGGTGTACTGGTAAGGTACCAATAAGCTTTTTAACCTTGGAGGTACAAATTACACTCAAAACAAACCCCAAAGAAAAACTTTATTAGGAGATGGAATGTTGCTTATGAATTACTCATTAAATAGTTTTATCCTTTTTTTTAACTTTTTAATTGGTTTTGACGTTGTATTGTCGTCCATCTTTTGTCCAATATCCCACTTTAAGTCCACTTGACCACGGATAGTCTTTATAAATCCTTTTATATACCTACTGTTTGTTGGCATGGTAGTACTGTCATGTGGACAGGTCTTCACTAAAAATGGACTTATTACCTTTAGGCAAGCGGACTAAATCCTCGTGGAGTTTTCAGACTTTAGCCCACTTTATTTTTATAGCTATGGAAATTTTAAATGGCAACAAGGATCTCAAATAAGACTTACTAGATTAATTAAAATATAATTTTCTCGATCTTTTGTGATCTGTTCCTAGCATTTTATCCATATTGAAATTCAATTGTTGATCCTTTATCCGTAAATTTCTGTACCTCAAACCGTACATATCTTTTAGTCAGTTTATGAGTCTGCCTAGTTAGAACGTAGTAGTAACAGTCATGAGTTCAAATGTCTTCAACACCAATCAGATCTTGTAAAAAATATGTATTAAGTTACAAAGATTCATCTAATAGTACACATCAAATAGGGTTCTACGCTCGCGATGCATATGAATGCCTGATGCTTGCTAGAGAATTTAATTCTTACGTACATGACCATCCAAATTCTGTAACCAGAATCCAACAAAAATTTTGAGGTAATTAATTATGAAGTTAGAAAGATCACCATTCGCAATACAAGATAAGAATAAAAAAGATCTTGATAATGCAAATGACTATTCAACTCTTAAAGATTTAATGAAAGAACAGGGATTATCAACTGACCTGTCTGATTACTGGGATAAGGAACGTACTGATAATCCATCTAATGTTCACTGCTAGGTATACGATGATTAGTTATTGATGTTTTTGCTCTAGTATTCTTACTATATAATTACTTTCCTATTTGTGAACCCACACCTTTCTTGAGTTCATTTTTATATGCCTCTTTGCTTGAAAGTATGATATCTTCAATCGAAAATTTATTAAATAAGGATTTTCCTATTTCTCAACCCACACCTCTCTTGAGTTCCTGTTTGTATGCCTCTTTGCTTGAGAGTGCGATATCTTCAATGTCTAAAAGCTTGTAAAGATCTAAAAAAAATTTCTTTATTTTAGTTGTTACTTCAAAATCCTCAGCCATAGTAAAAAAACAGTTGTATTTATACTATATATAACCTGTGATTTCTTGGCTATAAAACTCATTTAGAGCCATTGGTATGACTTGCTTCTGAGTGTTGCCATACCTACAATAAAATGCTATAATATTAGCATTGGAAACGAAGTCTAAGGAGACCGTGCTAAGGCACAAAATGAGACACAATCCCGATGAATTATTAGAAGAATAATTAATAAATTTAGTCAATATATTCACACTCATCACGCCCTAAGAAGGTACTAAAAACGTTTGAGTTTTCCGTTTAATTAACTCACTCAGAAACAATTATTTTTTAATCCACTTTATGACCACTATTACAATTTCAGAAACAACTAAAGAAAGCCCATGGATGACATTGAATCAAGTAGCAAAATATTTTTCAGTTAGCGAAAGGACTATTTCTAGAATGATTGATCACATGAGTTATGGCATTCATTATGTAAAAGCCAATCCATATAAAAAAAGAAGCAAATTAATTTTCCATTTTACTCAACTTGAAAAGCTGTGGAAGACTCCAGTGCCTTCATGTAGACAAAAATAAATCAGCATATCTACTCATATACATTTGAAAATAATTATCGTAATTTCATCTTGATCTTTACAGATCTAAGCAAAACAAAGAGATTGATTTTTCAGCCAGGAAAGTCAATCTTTTTTTTATGTAATTGATTAATCCAGATAATCTTTAAATTTGATATTTGACATTGCTTTTTTTCTTATAGCTTCACTACTTATCCATCGTTGGTAATGTTTTATATGTGTAGATAAATCATGACCCATTGCCATCGCAGCTTCTCCATCAGATACACCTGACCATCTTTTATCAGTTGCAACTGTAATAGCCCATGTATGTCTCAAGTCATATGGTTTTATATCTCTTGGTTTATCTTCCTTATTAATTACACCCTTTGCGTCTGGTATGCGACATCTAAATTTAGGAAGTTTCGCTCTTAATTGTTCTGTAATCCAATTACCTAAATAACTATTGTTATCGCATACCCCACGATCATTTGGATCTTCTCCTGTCCATGTTTTCGTCTTATCAAAAGCAGAGACTATATTCATTTTTGCTTTCTTACGAAGTAGGTCTTGATTCATTCTGAAGTCCTCTTTTAATTTGTACTTTTTTATCCATTCTGGAAATATAGGAAAAGTCCAATGCTCAAATTTAGATTTAGTTCTCCATTCTCCAGCTACATATACCCAACCAAATTCAGTTGAGCTTTTTTCATCTTCTGAAGTAATTTCTTCTATGTGATGTAACTCGTGATTTCTTAATCCATAATTCATCATCATCACAAGACACCATGTTTGTAATGGGAAATCATTTTTAATCTTGTCAAAGTATTTCTCTGCTTCATTTCTTGTTGGGATTTCTCTTATATCTCCTATGTCTGAGTTTGTTAAATACCTTGTTTTCTTTCCTTTTGATTGGTTATGTAATGTTCTTTGTTCTAATAGATTTTCACGCTTTAACCAATCAGGTTCTTTCCCATCTTGTTCTTTAATTGCTTGACGTATTTGTTCAAGTCCATCAAGGTTATTTAGAAAACCTCTTTGGTCAATCATATGGTATTTTTTTAACCATTTAATGATTGCTTGCCAGTCGAAAGAAGGCTTGTCAGCACTAACTTTATTAATGGTTGCTCTAACGTTCTTAGCACTAGAACCTTTCATCGTTTGTTCTATATATTTTAAGGTTATTTGCTTTATCTCATCCCATGTCTGTGTAACATCTTGAGTTATTTGAAGAGGTTCATTATTTTTTACTTTTTCTATTAATTGTTTAAAATCTAGATCACTTGGTAATTCTGAATCTCCAATGTAATTTAGGAGTTTATAAGCACATTGACAATCCTCGTAAAGCTGGTGCTGAAGCGGGTTTAGAGAGTATCTTTTATTTTTGTTTGCCTTTAGATATATGAAAATATATGGTCTTGTTGGATACTTATAAAAACCATATTTACTACTAATATCTTCACTATTTATCTTAATTCTGTCAAAATAACTTAGCTTCATTATTAACCTTATGATGTAACCCGAAGGTAAATCCTAGTTATAGATTCAAATTAAGCGTAAAGTTTTAATTATATTCGTCAAGAATTTTGTTACACCAATTTTTACACCAGGGCTGTTTTTGGGGCTTTTTGAGTGATTTCCTGTCATTTCCTGACGATTTCTAATAATATTCTTAATCACTGAAACTAATTGCAAGCTCAAAAAAGCAGCTGTGAAGCTGCTTTAAAATGGTGGCGGGGAGAAGATTTGAACTTCCGACCTTCGGGTTATGAGCCCGACGAGCTACCAGACTGCTCTACCCCGCGTCATATACATAGCATACATCTGTAAGGGTAATTTTTTCTGTTTTTTAGGATTCTTGGAATTTTACTTTACCTTTAACTTCAAGTCGCACTCCTTCAGGAAAATTAAACACCTTTTCTTCAATGTCTTGAATTCTTAAGTCAGATATCCACTCTAACTGCTTTAGTAAGTGAAGACTAACAGCATGCTTTGCTCTTTTTGAACCATCTTCTACTTTTAAAGCTAAACCTATACCTTCATTTACTTTACATAGACACTGTATCCCCTCGGCTCCACCTTTACCTATAACGTTCCCATGAGAAGCTTTAATAATTTCGGTATCAAATTTATTGTTATCACTTATCATTATTGGGTTTATTGTCATAGCTCTACTGATTTGTTCTAATTCAGCATTTTCGGAACTGCTTAGAAGTGAATATAACCTCGACATTTCTAATAGTTTTAAATAAAGAGTGGGTGCACCACAATCATCCCGTTCTGCGTTTATATCAGATGACGGAATTTCAAGTAATTCAGAAACAATTCTGAAAATTTCTATTTGAAGAGGATGATCCCCTTTTAAGTAACTATCTAATGGCCAATTCATTTTTTTGCATGTAGCTAAAAAAGCAGCATGTTTACCCGAACAATTATGTTCTAATGGACTTGTCTTTGATTTTGGGCACTTAAGATTTTTGATGTCAATGTCATATTCCCATAAAATTTTGAATGCTTCCCTTGTATGAAGTTTTGATCCACTATGTGACCCACATGCTAAAGCAATTGATTTTGATTCATTATTGATTTTTGATGAAGCTCCACTACTAACGAATGGTATTGCTTGAAAAGGTTTTAGTGCTGACCTTATGAAACTTTTATATTCTGGATTTCCTGCGCACATTAAAACCCTCCCTTTATTATCAGTAATAACAGCATGAATCTTGTGGATCGACTCAATATTCGATCCTCTCATTAAGGTTGCTTGTAAGGGAGGATTGTTAGAAGTGTAAAGGTTTTTGAAATTAGAACTCATTTAGAAATTGTTATTTTGAAAAATCAAAATACCAGACAAAGCTAAGGCTAAAATAATAGAAAAAATTTGAATTAAATTTTTTAAAATAGGTTTTACCTCGATTGTGGCAATAAGTGATTCTTTTTCTTTCAAAACTAATGGCTTTTCCCATACTTGACCGTCATACCAACCTGATTCCTCGTATTCGACTTTTTCAGACATTAATCTATTAAATATATGACTCCAACCTAGATATAACCTTATTGAAATTAAAAGAGGTATTGTTAAGCTGCTAAAAAAACTTAATACAATATATTTTAAAAGGGACGTTTTGAAATATACACTACCTGAAGAAATAACAAGAAACATAACAAAAGATCCTAGCCAGAACTTTGTCAATATAAGAACTAGTGACTTTTTTGTTTTTGGCCAAGAAAAAATTTTAGATTTTGATAATTCTATGAATTCATTTGTGGGTTGCTGCTCTCTGGGAACAGGACATTTAGATTGATTCATAAAATTAAATTATGGAAATAAAAGATTTTCTCCATTACTCCAGAATGATTCAAGGTCATAATATTTTCTTATTTCTGGTTGAAAAATATTTACTATTAAATCACCATAATCGAGTAAAGCCCATTTCGCTTCGTTAATCCCTTCTTTTCGTATAGGTTCAACTTTAGCCTTTTTTCTAAGCTCCCCCTCCACAGAGTTAGTTATAGATCTAACCTGTACATCAGATAATCCTTCTGCAATCAAAATCCATTCACTTATAAATGATACTTTGTCAATTTTTATAAGTTTTATATCTCTTGCCTTTTTTTCATCACATGCTTTGGCTGCTATTAAAACCAAACTTCTATTGTCCATAAACATTTTCACTTGAAACTGATTTTTCTGAACCTTCTTGCTGAGATAATTCTGATCTCGCTTTTTCTGCACTTTTTCTTAAGGCATCTAATCTATCTTCAAAAAAACTTCTTTTTTTCTTTTTTCGAGTCTTTTCTATTAACTCTTTTAATGCTCCTCCGAGACTTTTGTAAGCATTTGGAATGCTGTATCCAAATCTACAAGCAAGGTCTATAGCTCTTTCATCTGCAAAAATAGCATCTTGAAGCTTTTTTTCAGAATTATTTTTTAAATATAATCTATATCCGGCAAAACTTGATAAACCAAGAGCAAGTAATAAGAGTAACCCATCTTGTACCCACAACTCTCCAATCGCCCCTCCAAGTCCTATGGCAAGAGCTGCCATTTCCCATCCATCTCTGGGAATTGTGTCATTTTGGATTTTCCCAACCTCGTGCCAAAATAATAAATTTCTATGGTCAATGGCAAAGTTATCCCATTCATCTAAATCTATTTGAATTTCTACTTCGTCACGACCGATTTCCTCAAGTGTTATTAAAGGTGGATCTATAGCTGCAGCAGCTTCAACAAATACCCAACTTTCATTCTCTGGAGGCAACAAGCTTTTAAGTCGCTGAAGTTCGCTCATAAAAAATTGATTTCTTCCAATACTATAGAAACAAATGTTGCTTTTCAAGTAACTTGATTAACATCTGATGATTTATAAGTAGCATGAGATAAATGACGTTTAAATTATGCCTCAAAGAGGTGATCTTAAAAAAATTCTTATTTTAGGTTCAGGACCGATTGTTATAGGGCAAGCGTGCGAATTTGATTACTCTGGTACTCAAGCTTGCAAAGCATTAAGAAATGCTGGTTATGAAATTGTCTTGATAAATTCAAATCCAGCATCAATAATGACTGATCCTGACATCGCTAGCAAAACATATATCGAACCATTGACTCCTGAGATAGTTTCTCAAATCATTCTAAGAGAAAAACCTGATGCTATTCTTCCCACTATGGGAGGTCAAACTGCTTTGAATCTTGCGGTTAAATTATCAGAGTCAGATTTTTTAAAACAAAATAATATTGAATTAATTGGAGCTGATTTAAGAGCTATTAATAAAGCTGAAGATAGGAAATTATTTAAAGAATCGATGGAGAAAATAAATGTAAATGTTTGTCCTTCTGGTATTGCATCTAACCTAGATGAAGCTATGGAGGTATCAAAAAAAATTAGTTCCTATCCTCTTATAATAAGGCCTGCATTTACATTAGGTGGAGTAGGGGGCGGAATTGCTTTTAACCTTGAAGAATTTGTCGAGTTTTGTAAATCAGGTTTAGAGGAAAGTCCAAGTAATCAAATATTAATTGAAAAATCACTCATTGGATGGAAGGAGTTTGAACTAGAGGTAATGAGAGATACTGCTGACAATGTGGTAATAGTTTGCAGTATTGAAAATTTAGACCCAATGGGTGTTCACACTGGAGATTCGATTACTGTAGCTCCTGCACAGACCTTAACCGATAAGGAGTATCAGAGGTTGCGGGATTTGTCATTGAAGATTATTAGAGAGGTGGGAGTTGAAACAGGAGGAAGTAATATTCAATTTGCAATAAATCCATCTAATGGAGAAGTAATTGTTATAGAAATGAATCCTCGTGTAAGTAGATCCTCTGCTTTGGCAAGTAAAGCAACTGGATTCCCCATAGCTAAGATTGCAGCTTTATTATCTGTTGGCTATACACTTGATGAGATTATTAATGACATTACAAAAAAAACACCTGCATGTTTTGAGCCATCAATTGATTATGTAGTTACTAAGATTCCAAGATTTGCTTTTGAAAAGTTTAAAGGCTCATCTAATACTTTAAGCACTGCTATGAAATCTGTTGGGGAGTCAATGGCAATAGGTCGTTCTTTTGAAGAATCATTTCAGAAAGCATTAAGGTCATTAGAAGTAGGTGTTTTTGGATGGGAATGTGATTCAAAAGATGAATTTAAAAATGAGAGTCAAATTAAAAATAGTTTAAGAAACCCTACATCTGAAAGAATTCTCCTGATTAAAAAAGCTATGGAGATTGGGAAAACTAATACTTATATTCAAGAAGTTACAAATATAGATTTATGGTTTATCGAAAAATTACGTAATATCTTTAATTTTGAAAATGATTTTTTGAAAGATAAGTCACTTTATACTTTAGATAGAGATTTGATGTTACATGCTAAACAATTAGGATTTTCAGATCAACAGATAGCAAAGTTAACTAATTCTGAGTTTTTTGAAGTAAGAAGATATAGAAAAAAACTTAATATAATTCCAATTTATAAAACTGTAGATACTTGTTCAGCGGAATTCTCATCCTCAACTCCCTATCATTATTCAACTTACGAAGAACCTTTCATTAATTTTAATTCTCAAATTTTTGATAGCGAGATTTCAGAAAATAGTAAATCAAAAAAAATTATGATTTTAGGAGGAGGGCCAAACAGAATTGGTCAGGGAATAGAATTTGATTACTGTTGTTGTCATGCATCATATCAAGCTTCTAAAAATGGTTATAAAACAATAATGGTTAATAGTAATCCTGAAACTGTATCAACGGATTATGATACTAGCGATATTTTATTTTTTGAGCCTGTAACTTTGGAGGATGTTCTAAATATTATAGAAGCTGAAAATCCTTATGGTTTGATTGTTCAATTTGGAGGTCAAACTCCATTGAAATTATCATTACCTTTATTCGAATGGCTTAAATCTAATGATGGGATCAAAACTGGATCAAAAATTCTTGGGACTTCTCCAATATCTATCGATTTAGCAGAAGATAGGGAGGAATTTACAAAAATTCTTGAAGAATTATGTATTAGACAACCTTTAAATGGTATTGCACGTAATCAAAATGAGGCAGAAATAGTAGCAAAAAATATAGGATTCCCCTTGGTTGTAAGACCTTCTTATGTTTTAGGTGGGAGGGCAATGGAAATTGTTAAAGATGAGGATGAATTATCGAGATACATTTCTGAAGCAGTTAAGGTATCTCCTGATCATCCAATCCTTCTAGATCAATATTTGAATAATGCAATTGAGATAGATGTTGATGCTTTATGCGATTCAGAGGGTTCGGTTGTAATTGCTGGCCTAATGGAACATGTGGAACCTGCAGGAATTCATTCAGGAGATTCAGCTTGTTGCTTGCCATCCATTTCTCTTTCAAAATCCACAATAGATAATGTAAGGAATTGGACTAAATTAATTGCGCAAAGATTAAATGTTATTGGTTTAATTAATTTGCAATTTGCAGTAATAAATAGAAATAATAAGGAAAATGAATTATTTATTCTCGAAGCGAATCCAAGAGCATCCAGGACAGTTCCATTTGTTTCAAAAGCAATAGGTAAACCCGTTGCAAAATTAGCTACTCAGTTAATGCAAGGTTTTACATTAGAAGATCTTAATTTCACAGAAGAATATTCTCCAAAATATCAGGCAGTAAAAGAGGCCGTTTTACCTTTTAAAAGATTTCCTGGATCCGATACATTACTCGGCCCTGAAATGAGATCTACTGGAGAAGTAATGGGTTTAGCTAAAGATTTTGGAATTGCTTATGCCAAGTCGGAATTGGCAGCAGGTAATGGTGTTCCTTCCGAAGGAGTTGCTTTTTTATCTACAAATGATTTAGATAAAAAAAATCTTGAGGAAGTTGCTAGAGAACTTTTGATTTTAGGATTTAAATTAATCGCAACAAAAGGTACAGCTGCATATTTGGTTAATTTAGGAATTCAAGTTGAAGAAGTGCTAAAAGTTCATGAAGGAAGACCAAATATTGAGGACCTAATTCGTTCGGGACTTGTTCAATTAATAATTAATACACCAATTGGCTCACAGGCTCTACATGATGATGCTTATTTAAGACGTGCTGCTTTAGAATATAATATTCCAACTTTTACAACTATTCCTGGAGCAAAGGCAGCCATTAAGGCGATTAAAGCTTTGCAATGCAATAAGATTAATACTTACTCTCTACAAGAAATCCATAATTATTAAAATTTTATTCTAAGTTTTTTAGTTTTTCCCTTAATTGATCAACTAATGAGTTTCGACTAATTGAAAGTAATTTTAGAGTATCTTGATGCATCTTAAGTTGTGTCTCCGCTATTTGTAGTACTTTTATAGATTCTTTAATTTCATTAGAAAGTTCATTTATCAAATATTTTTTGCCTTCAAAGGTTAAAACAGGATTTGCAGAATCATTTGAGTTTTCGCTCATGGATTTACTTTTTTAATAAATAAAATAGAACTATAGTTTTTTAATAAATTGTTTTTCACATAATTCTTTATAAATTCCAGGTTTATTTATTAAATCAATGTGTTTCCCAACTTCAATAATTTCACCTTTATCGAAAACAACAATTTTATTGGCCTCTTGAGTAGTGGCTAATCTATGAGCAATTATAATAACTGTTCTATCTTTCATCGCTCTATTAAGTCCTCTTTGCACTTCAGATTCTGATTCTGCATCTAACGCACTTGTAGCCTCATCTAAAAGAAGAATTGATGGGTTCCCAAGTATTGCTCTTGCAATTGCTATCCTCTGGATCTGACCACCTGAGAAATTTGATCCTCTTTCAGTTATCTCAGTTTCATATTTCTCAGGAAGCTTTTGAATGAAATTGTGAGCGTTTGCTTTTATTGCTGATTCTATAACTTCTTCTTTTGTAAAACTTCTTCCCATTCTTATTACATCAATAATTTTTCCTGAAAATAAATAAGGCTGTTGTTGAACTAATGCGATGTTTTTTCTAATATCTTTTGTATTCAATAATTTGAGATTTTTATCATCAATAAAAATGTCTCCATTATTTGGAGTTATAAACTTTAAAATCAAAGCCAACATTGTGCTTTTTCCAGCCCCTGAAGCTCCAACGAAAGCTGTGACTTCCCCTTTTTTAATTTCTAAATTAATATTTTTAAGAACTTGATTATCTTTTTTGTAAGAGAAATTAAGTTTTTTGAAACTTATTTTGCCTTCAATATTGGATATCCTTTTTAAATCTTCTTTATCATTTTCGATAGGTTCTTGATTTATGTTTTTTAACCTTTTTATCGATGCTTCTGCCTGTTTATAGTCATTAAAATTTGTGCTTACATGGCTTATTGGATCAATAAGCATTAATATTGCAGCAAAGAAACTACTAAATTCTTCGCTTGTTAAAAGGCCTAGATTAATTCTTGCGGCTCCTAAACCTAATATTGCTAATATTCCAAATGCCTCAACAAATCCTACAACTGGATGTTGTAAGGCAAGTAGTTTTAATGTTTTATATTTTGCTTTTTTATTTGCGCTTAATCTTTTATAAAATCTTTTCTCAATCCAATTTTCTGCAGCAAAAGCTCTTATAGTCGACATTCCATTTATAGATTCACCTATTAAACCTGCTAAATTACTTGTTGATTCTTGACTTTTTTCAGAGGCTCTTAAAACTCTTCTTCCAAAACTATTAACTGAAAGAATAATCAATGGAGCTAAAACAAAAGTTGATAATGTAAGTGACCAGTCTAAATAAAACATATATATTATTACCGCTAATAATTGCAAAGTACATGGAATAGTATCCTGAGCTGTTTTATAAATAACTTCGCTTACCCTATCAGCATCTTCTGTAAGCCTATATGTGATATCCCCCACTGAAATCTTTTCAGCAGAGTTCATATCTATTTTTTGAATTCTGCTAAATAAATTTCCTCTCATTACTTCACTAATTTCTAAAGATGGTTTTGCTATGAATACATCCTGTCCAAATTGAGCAGTTTTTTGAACTAAAAATACAAATAAAGACTTAACTATAATGCTAGATACTTTTGTGAGGTCACCAGATCCAATCGCTGGGATTAAGTTTCCAGCTAAATAAGCTAATAAAGGCCAGCAAGCTACGTAAATAAGCATGCATATAAAACCTTTGATAAATCTATTTGAATATGGTCTGACTGGTGGTATTAGTCTCAAGATATTATATATTTAATTGTTTATCCTACTTTATCAATATCTTTGGGTTTAAAAAACAATGAAATTAGATCAATTTTTAAAATGGAAAAATTTGGTATCTTCTGGTGGCGAAGCAAAAATTTTGATTAAATCTGGTTCTGTTAAGGTTAATGGTGTAATTGAGACTAGGAGAGGAAGGAAGTTAAACAAAGGAGATAAAGTAATATTTCTAAAAAATGAATTAATTTTTGAATAGTTAGCTTATTCAACTCACTTTGTATTAGTATATTTTTCTTGGAGATAGTATTTTGAGAAAATCTGTAATTGCTGGTAATTGGAAAATGCACATGACTTGTGCTGAAGCTAAATCCTATTTAGAAGAGTTTATTCCTTTAATAAAAAACATAAAAGACGATCGTAAAGTTGTTATTGCTCCACCTTTTACAGCTATTTCAACCTTTTCTGATCATTCTGATTTTGATTATTTAGATATTTCAAGTCAAAATATTCATTGGGAAGATCATGGAGCATTTACTGCAGAAATATCTCCAAAAATGCTTCTAGAACATGGTGTCTCATATGCAATTGTTGGACATAGTGAACCAAGGAAATATTTTAGTGAAAGTGATGAACAAATTAATAAAAGAGCAGTTTTTGCTCAATCTAGTGGACTTACTCCAATAGTTTGTGTAGGAGAAACATTAGAACAAAGAGAGAGAGGAGAAGCTAATAGAGTTATTACTAGACAAGTAGAACAAGGATTAGAAAATACAGATCCATCTAATTTAATTGTTGCCTATGAACCAATATGGGCTATTGGCACTGGTAAAACATGTGAGGCGGAAGACGCTAATAAAATATGTTCTTTGATTCGGAAATTAATAGGTTTCGATGATGTAATTATTCAATATGGAGGATCTGTTAAACCTAACAATATTGACGAAATCATGTCAATGAGTGATATAGATGGGGTGTTAGTTGGAGGGGCTTCATTAGATCCGAATAGTTTTGCGAGAATTGCAAATTATAAATAAGAAAAATCCATGGCCAAAAGGCTGGGGCCAAAAAACTTCAATTATGGGAGTTATTAATTTAACTCCTGATTCATTTAGTGATGGTGGGGAATTAAACTCTTCAAAAAAAGTTTTAGATCAAGTAAATCATTTCTTGAGTAATGGTGCTGATGTTATTGATCTTGGTGCTCAAAGTACGAGACCAGGGGCTGAAGAAGTTGGATCTAGTATAGAAATAAAGAGATTGATCCCATATCTAAAATTAATAAAATCTGAATATCCAGATGTTTTAATTTCTATTGATACTTTCAATTCTGAAGTGGCTTACGAAGCTCTTTTAAATGGTGCTAATTGGATAAATGACGTTACGGGAGGAAGAAGAGATATAAAAATTTTAGATGTTGTATCAAAATTCAACTGTCCATTCGTCATAACTCATAGTCGTGGTAATAGTCAAAATATGAATCAACTATCTAATTACCAGAATGTATTGAGTGATGTTAAGTGCTCGCTTGAAAATTTAATAAAGAATGCTTTAGAAAAAAATATATCTGAAAGAAATATTATAGTGGATCCTGGAATTGGTTTTTCAAAAGATATTATTCATAATTTGGAAATCTTGAGAAACTTAGATGCATTTAAAAAATGGAATTTGCCAATTTTGATAGGTGCATCTAGGAAGAGATTTATAGGAGAAATTTTGAATGAGAAAAATCCAAAAGAAAGGGATATAGGAACACTTGCAATAAGTTGTCTTTGTTCTCAATTTAATATCGACATTGTGAGAGTTCACAACGTCAAACTAAATTATCAAATCTTGAAAGTAGCTGATAGGATTTACAGAAAATAATAAATTTATTATTCTTTAACTCCTTCAATTTTATCCTCTACCTCTTGGTATAGTTCTTTTAATTGTTCTATATTCTCATCTGAAGTTTCCCAATATCCCCTACCATTGACTTCTAGCAATGTTCCAACAATTCTTCTGAAACTATTTGGATTAAGATCCATTAGTCTTTTCCTCATCTCTTCATCATTTATAAATGTTTCATTAGTTTCTTCATATACAAAATTATCTACTTGACCACTTGTAGCACTCCAACCAAGAGTGTAATTAAGTCTGTTAGAAAGTTCTCTAACGCCTTCGTAGCCAGAATTGAGCATACCTTCATACCACTTAGGATTTAGAAGTTTTGTTCTTGAGTCTAATCTGATAGTTTCACCAAGTGTTCTAACTTGAGCGTTAGAAGTCGTTGTATCCGCTATGTAGCTACTTGGTTCTTTTCGGTCATCTCTTAGTGTCTTGATCAATTTTGTTGGATCCGAATCAAAATAATGACTTACATCTGTTAATGAAATTTCTGAAGAATCAAGGTTTTGAAATGTAACATCTGCTGTTTTCATTACTGACTCAAATACCTCTCTTTTTTGAATCATCTCACCTGGATTATCGGCATTAAATGCATATGTTTTGCGAGATAAATACATTTCTTGCAATTCATTTTCTTCCTCCCATGTTGAATTTTCTACGGCTAGATTAACATTTGAACTGTAGCTTCCACTTGCATTAGAGAATACTCTCGCTGAAGCTTCTCTGATAGAAGTGCCTTCTTTTTCTGCTTGTTCAAGTGAATGTTTCCTTACAAAATTAGATTCCAATGGTTCATCAGCTTCAGCTGCTAGTTTGACTGCCTGATCTATTAATGCCATTTGATTGATAAATAGATCTCTAAAAACTCCTGAACAGTTAACTACTACATCTATTCTTGGCCTTCCTAATTCTTCTAAAGGTATTAATTCAAGTTTGTTGATTCTTCCAACAGAATCTGGTTTTGGTTTAACCCCAACAAACCATAAGATTTGCGCCAGTGATTCTCCGTACGTTTTGATGTTATCAGTACCCCATAATACACAAGCTATTGTTTCAGGCCAAGTTCCTTGCTCTTCTTTTTGTCTTTCAATTAATTTGTCAACAACTGACTTCGCTGCAGCTACCGCTGCTGTAGTTGGGATTGATTGAGGATCAAGTGCATGGATATTTTTACCACTGGGCAAAACACCTGGATTTCTTATGGGATCACCACCTGGTCCAGGTAAAACATAATTTCCATCTAGGGCTTTAATGAGGCTATCCATTTCTTTGTCTGCGCAGACCTGTTCCAGACAGAAAAGTAAGTAATCAAATAGTTTATTTAATTCCTTCTGATTAACTTCATTAAATCCATTTAATCTGCAGACTCTTAGCCAAGGTGTAGGTAGATTTAGGCCAAAAACTTTAAGGAAATCGAAAAGTTTGGAAAGAAGTGATTTTTCTAAATAAACTCTGCCGTCAACAATTTTTAAAGAGTTGACCATCGCAAAAATTGATTCTCTTGCTGTTTTTATGATTTTTTCATTTAACTCTACAAATTTAAGTTCACCTTTATTATTACCATCGTAGATTTGTTCAATAGTTAGACCGATGGATTCTGCGAGTAATCCAGGAAGAGATCTTAATCCTTCTTGTTCTCTCTCTAAAGATGCAATATTTACAAGTGTTGCAACCGCTTCTTCTGCTGTTGGAGCTTCTCCAATAGTATGAAGACCGCAAGGTAGCAATCTACTTTCAATTTCCATCAACTGTTTATAGACATTACCAACGAATAAATCTCTTTCATCAATTGAAAGTTCTTCTACATCTTTTGATGGAAGCTCTACATCTTTTTCAAGATTACATTGTTTAGAAGTCTCAATTATTGCATTAACAATTTGAATACCTCTGCTATTTTCTCTTAATTGTTGATAAGATCCAACGAGTTCACTTAGTTCTTTAAGTCCTTTATAGAGTCCTGCATTTTCCGCTGGAGGAGTCAGATAACTAATAGTTGAAGCATATCCTCTTCTCTTCGCAATTGTTGCTTCAGATGGATTATTCGCAGCATAGTAATACAAATTAGGCAATGATCCAATGAGAGAATCCGGATAGCAAGTTTCACTCATGCCCATCTGCTTCCCAGGCATGAATTCAAGTGAGCCGTGAGTTCCAAAATGAAGAACAGCATCAGCTCCCCATATTTTTTCTACATACGTGTAATAAGCAGCAAAACCATGATGAGGACTAGCACTTCTTGAATAGAGCAATCTCATGGGATCACCTTCATAGCCGAATGTAGGTTGAACTCCTATAAATACATTTCCAAAATGTTTTCCATAGATAAGAAGGTTTTGTCCGTCACTATTAAGGTTCCCAGGAGGTTTCCCCCAATTTTCTTCAAGTCTTTGTGAATATGGTGTGAACTCTTCGTATTCTTTTACTGACATCTTATGAGCAATATTTAACTCTGGAGAGCCATTCATTGCTTCAGGGTTGTTAATTACTTTTTCCATTAATTCTTTTGAATTACTTGGAAGTTCATCTATTTGATATCCTTTCGATTTCATTTCAAGAAGTACTCTATAAATTGAACCGAAAACATTCAAGTATGCTGCCGTACCAACATTTCCTTTGTCTGGTGGAAAACTAAATACTGTGATGGCTAATTTTTTATCCTTTCTTTGTTTAACTCTTAAAGTTGACCATTTTATTGCTCTTTCAGCTATTACATCAACTCGATCTTGGAGCGTATGCGCCTTTCCTGTAGCATCATCACGACCTGATAGAATGATAGGCTCAATAGCACCATCAAGCTCTGGAATCGCAATCTGAAGTGCTACCTGAACAGGGTGTAAACCTAGATCACTATCTTCCCATTCTTGTGTGGTTTGGAAGACTAATGGAAGTGCAACCATATAAGGTCTGTTTAACCTTTTTAGAGCTTCAATAGCTTTAGGATGATCTTGTCTTGCTGGCCCGCCAACAAGTGCAAATCCTGTTAGAGATACAACTCCATCTACTATAGGTTGATCCCTATTTATAGAATCATAATAAAATTCATTTACTGGTTTAGAAAAATCTAGACCTCCACAGAAGATAGGTAGTACTCTCGCACCTCTGTATTCTAATTCTTGAATAACAGCAACGTAATGAGCATCATCTCCCGTAACGATATGACTCCTTTGAAGCACTAATCCTATTGTTGGAGTTTTGGCATCTTTAGGATTTATATCTTTCCTATTATTTTCCCAATTTTGATATTCTTTAAGACTTTCAAACATGCAAGGAGCAAGAGGATGCCAAATTCCTAAATCTGGGAATGTTTCAGGGTCTTGAATTTTGAATTCTTCTATTTGATCTTTTATGATCTCTGAAACCGCGTACTTTTCAGAAATCATTAACAAGAAGTTTTTTAAGTTCTCAGTGGTGCCACCTAACCAGTACTGAAAACTCAGAATAAATGTTCTAGCATCTTGAGCTTTTTCTACTGGTAAGTATTTAAGTATTGAAGGTAATGTATTTAATAACTTCAACATTGAATCTTGGAAACTTGCTCCATCAGATTCTTTTTTCTTTTTTATTAAATCTCCAATAATACTTTTAGATTGACCAAGTTGGGCCATACTAAATGAACCTAGCTTGTTTAATCTCATTACCTCTGGCATGGAGGGGAAAACAATTGATGCTTTAAGTTTGTCTTTAAATGGAGATACTGCATCAACCACTTTTTGAGCAAGGTCTTCAATGAAAATTAGAGAAGCTACAAATATATCTGCCTTAGCAATATCTTTTTTAAAATCTTCAAAGTTACTATTATTCCTAAGTTCTTCGATAAGATAGCCGCTAAGGTCTATACCTATTGGTCCATTCATATTATTTATTGACTTAGCAGCTTCCGTTAAGGAATTTTGGTATTGTGGCTCAAGGACAACATAAACAGCTTTTATAACAACTTTGTGTTTGTTATCCTCAACAGGAGATACTCTGCGGTTTGCTGAGCGGACCTGCGTAAACATTGATTTTCTTTAAGTATTTCTACCAGCCTACGAATGAAAAGACGTTATTGTGTGCAATATAAATAGCGTGTAACAACCTTTAAAAAAAAAATTTTTAAAAAAATGATTGAAAATTCTAAAAAACCCATACCAGTACTAGTATCCGGAGCTTTAGGCAGAATGGGCGCCGAAGTTGTTAATACTGTATTAAATTCTGCAGATTGTGAACTTGTTGCCGCAATAGACATAAACGAAAAGAATAACGGCTCAAATATTTCTGAATTATTGAAAGTAAAATATTGTGATGTTTTTGTTTCAAATGATTTTGAAGGAACTTTATGTTCTGTTAGTCAAAACTATAGAAATGAAAATATCAAACCTGTGCTGGTTGATTTTACTCATCCTGATTCTGTATTTGAAAATACCAGATCAGCTATTGCATATGGTGTATCACCAGTAGTAGGAACTACAGGTCTGAGCCCTTCGCAAATAGAAGATTTGTCTGTTTTTGCTCAGAAAGCATCTGTTGGTTGTGCAATAATTCCTAATTTTTCAGTAGGTATGGTTCTTCTTCAGCAGGCGGCATCGGTAGCTGCAAGGTTTTATGACAATATTGAATTAATAGAGATGCATCATAATCAAAAAGTTGATTCTCCTAGTGGGACGTGTATAAAAACTGCAGAAATGATTGAAGAATATCCAAAGAAATTTAATCAGAATTTAGTAAAAGAGTCTGAGTCATTGAAAGGTGTACGTGGTGGGCTTAGAAATTCAGGAATTAATATACATTCTGTACGATTACCAGGATTACTCGCACATCAGTTAGTAATTATGGGATCTCCAGGTGAAACTTACACAATTAAGCATGACACTATTGATAGAAAGGCATATATGCCAGGAGTTTTACAGGCTATTAAAAAAATTGGTAATTATGAAACTTTAGTTTACGGACTTGAAAAATTGATTTTTTAAAATGATAATTCCAATTAATTCAAGTCAAATTTCAAAACTTATTCCAGCAGTTGGTACAGGAAGCCAATTTAAGTACGCGTTGGGGAATCCGAGAAAAATTCTTCAAAGAGTAATAGTTTCTTCAATTGGTGGATTTATCTCATTAATTATTAGTTCGACTGGAGATCAAGCTAATAATTTCTGGTTATTCCTATGTGTAGGTTTCTTTTTGTATATCATCTGGGGCCCAATTCTTGAATCAAGCAGAAAAAATTTGCAAATAAGAAAATATAAATTCTTTTCTATATTTGATGGTTACATATCAGATATCTATAAAACTGAAAAGATTGAAAGTTCAAGAGAACAATCTAATAGGCAAGGTCGATTAGAAGTTATCGAAAACAAAAGGACATGGTTAGTACTTGAATTAGAAGATGAAGATGGTTATTTGGAAAAATTAAGTTTTCCTATGGAAAATAAGCACAGTCAAATTAGGGTGGGTTCGAGTATTAGATGTTTAATAACATCTGATAACCGTAATTTTGACAGAGATTTTTATTTGACCGATGCTTGGCTTCCTGAAATTAACTTATGGGTTGGTGAGTACCCCTATTTATTAAGACCAGCATTTGAGGAAATTTGCTATATTTATTTGAATAGATAGTTGATGCTTATATAATGTAATGAAAAATAAATTTAATTTTAAAATTGTTGGATCAGGTCCTACAGGTTTATTACTTTCAATTGCACTCTCAAAATTTGATTGCAATATTTTTTTAACTGATTTATTAACAAAAGATAGATTAATTGATAAGGATAAAACTTATGCAATTACCCATTCAACAAGAAAAATCTTATCTAAATTCAGACTTTGGGAAAAATTAGAACCATTTTTATTTGGCTTTGATACCCTTTCAATTTCAGATAGCGTAACTTCTGCTTTTACCAATTTGTCAACTTCTGACTTAGATAATGATATAAGGTCTGCTGAAAATATTGGTTGGGTTGTTAAACATTCGGATCTCATGAACGTGTTTTTTCAAGAGATTGATAATTATGAAAATATTTTTTTTATGACAACACAGAGTTTGTTAAGTAAAAAAATAGTATTTGATTATCAATTCTTTTCAACAGGAGCAAATTCAATTGATAAAAAATTCTTAGATTTTGTTGATATAAAAAAATCTTATAGTCAGTCTTGTTTAACTTTTAAAGTTTATCTTAGAGGTCATTGTGAAAAACGTGCTTATGAAATTTTTAGAAAGGAAGGCCCACTTGCATTATTACCATTAGGAAAAAACATATATCAAGTAATTTGGACTTCCAGTACATTAAAGGCAATTGAAAGGTTAAATTCTGACAAGAATTATTTAATGGATAATTTGTCAACAATCTTGCCAGATGAATTTAAGTTGGACCAAATAATTGGCGAATTTAATATTTTTCCTGTTTCATTATCCTTAAATTTACCAGTTTTAGATTTTAAAAAATTAGTTTTTGTAGGAGATGCATTTCATACATTTCATCCTGTTGGTGGTCAGGGTCTAAATACTTGTTGGAGAGATGTTAATACTATTTATGATCTTTTTAATAAAAATACTGCTATTACAAAAATGCAATTGATATTATTTAAATTTAAGTATTTTTCAAGCAGAATTTTAGATATTATTTTCACTATTTTTATAACTGACTCATTAATATCAATTTTTGCTAATAGAAATGTTTTTTTATTTCCAATTAGGAAATTTTCATTTTTACTTTTAAATAAATTTCTTTTTACAAGAAAATTAGTCCTAAATCAAATGACTAAATCTCTCATTTACTCAAGTATTAAATAGAATTCATGAATAATCATGTATCTAGAGAAATGATAATTTATTTATTTAATGAATTAGGTTTAGATGAATCTACTATAGAACTTGGTATAAAATTGTCCATAAAGAATAACACTACATTACCAATATTATTATGGAGTTATGGAATGCTAACTAATGAAGAACTAGATAAGTTATATTCATTTTTATTTCAAAAAATGGATTAATAATCCTGTTATAATTAGAACATATTTTAAATAAAGAACAATTACATTTTTAACTAGAGGTAATCAGGTATCAAGAAAATCTATAGAGAAGCTTGATTTATTAATATTAATGCTAGAAACAATTGACTTAAATGGTATCCAGTCCTTTTACGCCTTATCAAATAGACTTAATCTAAATAATGTTTTACCAAATAAAGTGACTATTTGGAAATTAAGGAACAATAATCCATTGAGAAAATCTTACGTTACCAACAATATTAAACTTAATGAATTCGATGCCTTAATAAGAATTACAGTTGAAATGTCTAAATATTTATATCCTTATATCAGAGAGATATTGAAATCCAAAGAAGATCTTGAAGAGAATTCAGTTATTTGGAATGATTTTAATAAGAGATTTATTGAGTTGATTAAAGAGAGATTTAATATTGATAGTATGAGAGTCAAAAAGCTTTTAAATCAAGCTGAAAATGATGAGATAATCATAAAATCTTTGCTTATTTTATCTTTTTGCATTTCAAATCAGGGTTATCAAAAGTTGAAGAATTTGTTATACGATTTTTAATATGATGCAAAATAAATTGTCATTTCATCAATCTTCAGCAAGTCTCGAAATAATCGGATTGCCAGATTATTCCAATAATGAAAATAAAGATCAAATATCTATAATTTCTCAATGGAAATTAACCATAGTTGATAAACCACTTATAGAAGGAAAAATTGAACATTTGGGGCCTATTATGGATGCTTTTTATATTTATTCAAATCTTTTAATCAAAAACGATATCCCAATATATGAGTCTAAATTAATAGATATAAGAGCCGAAAATCTCCACCTACATAATATCGTTCTCAAGAGCTCTAGACCTAATGTAAAGCCTTTAGTTTTAAAGATTGGTAATTCATTGCTTTCAGATACAATAAATTGTTTTGATCAGTTAAATGAATCTCCAAAAGTAAGAATAAAAAAAACTGATATACTTAATAACTTTCCTAAAAAATTAAGATTTGGGTTAAATAAAAAAATTAAATTTTTCAATTTCTTTATTCCACCGTTTATTGCAATTTGCTCTTTAATTCTATTCTCTTCTTCTCTAATTTATTTTTATAGTCCTTTTGAAAATATAGAAAATAAAGAACAAATAAATCAAAAATAAAGATCCATTAGCATCTTAAATACAAATACGATACTATAGGTAAATTCTTTTCAGAGTAATTCAAATTTATTTTTTGAGCTTTGATCCATGGCAGATTTAAACATCCCAAATTTGAATATTAAATCTGATAAAAATATTTTTAAAAAAAAATTAAATTTAAGAAGAAAATCTAATAGAAGACTATTTACTGAATCTTTCTTATTGTTTATTTTGAGTGCTTTATTAGTTTTCATAAATTATTTAATTCCTAATAAAAATTTGCTTTTACAAAATCTACCTTCGACTTTTAATAAGTCTTTTTTATTATTAATTGATCTCTTTTCATATTTATATGAAATATTTTTGGTGATTTTTATTTTTGTATTTTCTTTTATTGCTCTTATTTTAATGATAGGTTCTTTAAATAGGTTATTTAGAGTCTTTAAGAGAAAATCAAAACAATTTGTTTATAAATAATTTCAAATAGGTTGCATTAAGCCACCACTTCCTGAATCAGAATCATCATCATCATTTTCTGTTTCTTCTCCAAATAATGCAAATATGCCAAGAAATATTGATGAAAGAATAATGGATAAAGGTAAAATCGAAGTTTGGATTCCGACGTCTATATATTCACCCATAAAAGAAATAAATTTTTATAAACCTAACCGAAATCAAACTGATTCGCGGATTTTAAATAATTTTTTAATAATTTATTCTCTTTTAATAAGTTCTTTATCGAAATTCTTTATTTCTCTTTCAAAAGACCCTAACCACAACATTAGTTGATCAATTTGATTTTGAATTTCAGTTGCACCTAAACCCCTTATAGTGATGATTGATAATTGTTCGCCTTCATTAAAATTAAATTTGTTTTGGACACTACTTGCTAAAGAATTTTTAAGTAATTTAAAAGTAGAATTTTTTAGTTTTGTCTCTATCAATATATTAGGCTTTTTGAGCTTGATCTTATTAAAACCACATTTTTTTGCTAGTAATTTCAGTCTCATTATCATAATTAAGGACTCAACAGGTTTGGGTAAGTTTCCATATCTATTCACCCAGTCTGTAGCCAATTCAGTTAGTTCATCATTATTTGAACATTCAGTAGCAGATTTGTAAGCCTCAAGTTTTTCTTCTCTGTTTAATATCCATGTTGCAGGTATAAATGCATTTATTGGTAGATCAATTTGAGTGTCGTTGACTTCAGGTATCTCTTGCCCACTGATTTCTGAAATAGCCTCATGGAGCATTTCTATATATAAATCATATCCAATAGCATTAACCTTCCCACTTTGTTCTTCTCCTAGTAAACTCCCGACGCCTCTTATTTCCATATCTTTCATAGCAAGTTGGTATCCACTTCCTAGCTCTGAAAAGTCTTTTATTGCTCTCAATCTTTGTTTTGCAGCTTCATTAATTTTATTAATATTTGGATAAAATAACCAAGCATGTGCTTGTACACCGCTTCTACCAACTCTTCCTCTAAGTTGATAAAGTTGTGAAAGCCCAAATTTATGAGAATCTTCAATAATGATTGTATTTACTTTAGGGATGTCTAATCCACTTTCAATGATCGTTGTGCATATCATTAGATCTACTTCTCCATTATTAAAAGCAATCATTGCATTTTCTAGCTCTGTTTCGTTCATTTGCCCATGAGCAATAATAAATTTTAAGCTGGGAAACATATTTTTTAATTTGTTTACAGCCTGATCAATATCAGAAATTCTTGGAAGAACATAAAAAATTTGACCTCCCCTATCAAGTTCTTGATTAATTGCAGTTCTTATAACATCCATATCTGTTTCAGATAAATAGGTTTTTATTGATCTTCTTGATGGAGGAGGAGTATTGAGTAAGCTCATTTGCCTTAGTCCAGATAAACTCATATAAAGAGTTCTTGGAATTGGAGTTGCCGAAAGAGTTAAAACGTCTATATTGGTTTTGATTTTTTTAATTTTCTCCTTTTGCCTTACTCCAAATCTTTGTTCTTCATCAATGACAAGTAGTCCTAAGTTTTTCATTTCTATTTCTTTTCCTAAAATTTGGTGCGTTGCTACCACTAAATCAATTTTGTTATTTTTCAAACCTGCATAGATTTCCTTTCTTTCATTAACGGTTTTGAATCTATTTAGTAATGAAACTTTTATTGGGTAAGGTGAAAATCTATTGTTTATTGTTCTCCAATGTTGCTGAGCTAGGATTGTTGTGGGTGCTAGTAATATTACCTGTTTGCCTGATGAAATAGCCTTAAAAATAGCCCGAACGGCGACTTCTGTTTTGCCAAATCCTACATCTCCACAAACTAGCCTGTCCATTGGCTTATCACTTTCCATATCAGATTTTATTTCTTCTACAGCAGTAATTTGATCAGGTGTTGGCTGATAAGGGAATGATTCCTCTAATTCATCTTGCCAAGGACCGTCTGCTGGGTAAATGTATCCCTTTAATTTTTCTCTTTTTGCATAAAGTTTTAAAATATCGACAGCCACTTTTTTGATTTGTTTCTTGTTTTTATCTTTTATTCTTTCCCATTCAGTCCCTCCTAATTTATTTATTTTTGGCTTTATTTTCCCGCTTGATCTATATCTGTTAACACTACCAAGTTGATCAGCGGCAACACTTATCTTCCCATCCAGATACTGAATGACTAAATAATCTCTTGAATCTCCAGTAATATTTATTTTTTCTATTTTTAAAAATTTACCTATTCCATGATTTTTATGAACTATAAAATCACCGGGGCTAATCTTATTTAAAGATATATTTGAATTGACACTTCTTTTTTTTCTTCTTATGAATACATTATTAAAAAGAGATTGTTGTGAAAATAATTCTTTATCTGTTATTAGGACAACTTTCCATATCGGAAGATAAAAACCCTCGATTTCATAATTGTTCTTATTTTTTAAAATTAAAGGAGTTGAATTATTAATTGACTTAAATGCTTCATCAATATCATTAGGATTATTTAAGAAGTTTGCATTACATTCGTGCTCAAAAAGTAATGTCCTAGTTCTCAATGGTTGTGCTGATAATATCCATACTTTTTCATTATTTTTTATATTTTTATTTATATCATTGGATAATTTTCCTATATTTTTAGAGTATGAATTTAATCTTTTATCGTTTAACAAAAACCTATTATCAATATTGACTTTAGATTCAAATTCATAAAATTTTATTAAATTAAAATTTCCTAGTGAATTTAATATCTCGTCAAACTTTAAATGCAAATTAGGTTTGCCCTCTAAATTAATGTCATTATTTTTAAGGTTCTCATTTAATTCATGCGCACAATTATCAAAATTACTTTCTGAATCTAGATACCAATTATTTGCAAATTTTTTACAATCTTCTAATTCATCAATTACGAGAATTGTTTCCCTAGTTATAAAATCTATTATATTTGAGGGTTCTTTTTCGATTATTCCTAAATAACGATCAAGATTATTTTTATTTATATCTTCTGAATTAAAAAGACTGTTCTTAGATAAATTATTTAACTTATCTTTTATTAGCAAATCAAATCCAGCCTGTATTATTTCAATATTATTGATACTTTCTAATGTTTTCTGTGTATGGGGATCATATTCTCTTATTTTCTCAATTACATTATCAAAAAATTCTAATCTTATTGGAAACTCATGATTGACAGGATAAATATCTATTATTTCCCCTCTCCTACTCCAGAATCCTTCTGTTGAAGTTAAATTATCCTTCTTATAGCCCAGCAAAGTAAGTTTATTTGCTAATTCTTGAATCTCGATTCGAACCCCTTTTTTCAAATCTAACTTGTTTTCAACTAATAAGTTTTTATTTATTAGATGAGGTTGTAGTGATCTCTCTGTTGATATAACAATATTAAGTTCATTTTTCTCTTTTTTTATTAATTTCGATAAAACAGTAAGCTGACTAAATTCAATCTCTTTGGATTTATTAATTGATGCGTATGGTAGATGTTCTGTTGGAGGATAATATAAAACTGCTTTATCATTTATACTTTCAAAATAGCCAATCCATTTGTAGGCAATTTCTACATTAGGACAAATTAATAATATATTTTTTTCCTCTTTTTTTGCGATGCTATCTAAGATTATTGATTTAGCATATCTACTTGAACCAACAATATTTAATTCATTATTTTTTGAAATTCTTTTTATTAATTCAGATGTAATTTGTGAGTTCGAAATATAATCAACTAAAGTATTTAAACTCATTTATAGCTAACAATCTTGATTACAAATATCGGTTATATTATATTAGATTTTATACTGATTGTGAATAATATTTGATGGATTCAGCCGCAATAAATTCTTTTATACCCACCTTAGATCAGGTAGACAGTTGGTACGAAATCCTTACACTTTTACCAATATTAATTGCTCTAGAATTATTATTATCGGCAGACAATGCTGTCGCACTAGCTTCTCTTACTAAATCTCTCGACAGTTCAGAATTAAGGTCAAGAGCCTTAAATATTGGTGTAACAATATCTTTATTATTTAGAATTATTCTTATCATATTATCTAATTTTCTTCTAAAATTTATTCTTATTAGAGTTTTTGCTGGTTTTTATTTAATATATTTATTCTTCTCTAATGTTTTTTTAAATTCAGATATAGAAAACTCTAAAAATGGGACAGACAATAATAAAAATAATTTTAGGTTTTTAAGGGTTGTAGCCCTTCTTTCAGTTACTGATTTTGCTTTTTCCATAGACAGTATTACTACTGCAGTAGCTATAAGCGATCAATACATATTAATTATATTTGGAGCAGTGATTGGAGTATTAGCCTTAAGATTTACATCCGGGATTTTTCTAAAACTTCTGGATATATTTTCTAGATTAGAAACAGCCGGTTACGTAGCAATTTTAATAGTTGGGATTAAACTTTTACTAAATACATTAATTAAAGAATCTATTCTTCCAGACTATTATTTTTATTTTTTGATTCTTTTTACTTTCATTTGGGGATTCTCTAAAAAAATATCTAAAACTTAATCTGAGAGACATTCACCTACTGAGGGATTTAACTGTTGAATCAATTGCTTTTTGCTAGAAATGTTTTTGCCTTCAAGTTTTGCTTCTAACAAAATAATCGGATCAGTTTTAGTTGAAATTATTATTCCTTCATTTTCTTTTACAGCAAGAATAATACCCGGTCTTGAATAATTGCTCTTGAAAAGGTATTTTTCATTTTTAATTTCATCACTACTCAAAACTTTGATATTAAGTATTTTTAGGTTTTTACCTCTAAAAGTTGTATTAGCTCGTGGGTATAATGCTTTTATTTTTTGATAAATTTTATTTGCATCTATACCCCAATCAACTTTAAAGTCTGATTTTTCAATCATTCTTGCATAAGTAATTTCTCTCCCAAGGAGATTTTGTTTTGTTAATTGAGAATTCGTATTTTTATAAATATTTTCTTCTAGTTGTGATGTAGCATTTAAAAATAATTTTGCAGATAAAATACTAAGTTTTTCGGATAGTGTATTTAAATTATCGTCATTATCGATTTTAATTTTTTCTTCCAATAATAAGTCGCCGGTATCTAGTCCCTCATTCATTTTCATAATTCCTACACCAGTATATTCATCGCCTTTTATTAGGGCCCATTGGATTGGAGCAGCACCACGCCATCTTGGAAGTAATGAAGCATGTGCGTTCCAGCAACCAAATTTTGGGATTTCCAATATCTCTTTGGGTAAAATTTTCCCGTAAGCTATAACAATAAATAAATCACAAGATAGTGATTTAAGTTCATTTATAAAATGTTTATTGTCCCTGATTTTTGCTGGAGTATATATTTTTATGGATTCGTGCTCGGCAAAGCTTTTAACAGGAGAGGATATTAATTTATTTCCTCTAGATCTTTTCTTATCCGGTTGGCTAACTACTGCAATAACCTCGTGCTTAGATTTAATAAAAATATCAAGGCTTGCAATAGAATATTCAGGTGTTCCCCAGAATATTATTCTCACGCGTCACCAGTAATTGATAATTCATCTACCCATATATGTGGAGAAATTCCACTTGTTGTTATCTCCTGGCTTGATTCAATATTTACTATATTTTTAAAAAGATATTTAATATCCCCTGCTACAGTGGCAGAATCTATTGAGATTTTTTTACCGTTTTTATAGAGCCATCCATCAAATGGAAGAGAGAATGAACCTTGACTTGCTCTGACACCTGCATGGATTGCATTTAATTCTTCGATATAAACAAATTCTCCCTCATATGTAGAGTGATCTAATGATGTTTTTAGATCAAAGTTTTCCTCTGACTTCTCAACTACTATCCAATCAGGAGATACTGAGACTTTTGATCCTAGTCCAGCGTGGCCTGTAGGGATTGTTTTAAATATTCTTGCAGTTGATTCAGAATGTATGAAATTTTCAATTCTCCCTTTGTTAATTAGACATAGTCTTTTGGTGGGAGTTCCCTCTCCATCAAATGGTGATGAAGAAATATTCTTTTCGTGAAGACCATCATCATAAATATTAAGTGCTTCTGTAGATAGTTTCTCTCCAATAGAATTTTTATTAGATAAGCTGACTCCATCTAAAATGCTTCTAGCATTAAACATTGAACTAAAGGCATTAATGATCGTTAAAAAAGACTCTGGTGAAAAACATATTAAATATTTATCAGTTTTAATGGATGAATAATTTAAATGAGAAATTGTTTTATTAGAAGCTTCTTTAATACACGTCTCTATATCTATATCTTCAACTCCATATCCAAGTTTTACAGAACCTGAGCTACGAGGTTTCTTATTTTTCTCTTCTGCTCTTGCATATAAATAAAGTGAAGCTTGACTTTTTGTATAACTCCTGAAGGCACCCTCACTATTTGCATAAACTCTCTCAAAGAAACTCTCAGATAAACCATTATATGGAACAGATTTTATGGATTCATGACTTTCTATTAGTTTTACTTCCGCTCCTCTTAAAAGTGTAAGTAATTTTTTTATTCCAACAGGATTTCTTTTTTTAACTTCCTTAACTTTAATAGGATCCTTCGCTAGAGGTGAAAACTCTGTGGTTTCATTCTTATTGCCGAAATCAGAAGCTATATTTGCTTGCTTAAGAGCTTTTTTAATACCAGATTCACTGATATCACTTGTTGTAGTAATACCAACAAGATTAGATTGATTCCAAACTCTTAAAGTTAAAATTTGCTTTTGTGATGCCTTAAGTTGTTTAGCCTCTCCTCTATCTACTTGAACAGAATAATCATTAGAAAAGCTTGCTCCATAGTCCCATTTTTTAAGATTTAGTAAATCTGCAGCTTTGGAGATTTGAGTTGTGATTTCTCTTGAATTCATATCCTATCTTCCGCCAACAGTGATTGAATCAACCTTAATATGAGGTTGGCCAACAGTTACGTTGACACTTCCACTAATGGATCCACAGAATCCAGGAGCCAATTCGAGATCATTTCCGCACATTGATATTTTTGGCATAACTTCTTTAGCCTCACCGATCAATGTTGCTCCCTTTACTGGACTAGTTAATTTTCCATTTTTAATAAGATATCCTTCTTCTACCGCAAAATTAAATTGTCCTGTAGCACCTACACTGCCACCACCCATTGATTTGCAGTAAAGACCTTCACTAATACTATTGATTAAATCCTCTTTAGAGTGCTCACCTTTAGCTATATAAGTATTTCTCATTCTTGAAGCTGCAGCAAAAGAATAATTTTGTCTTCTTCCACTTCCTGTTCTTTTATGGCCAGTTCTTAATTCACCTGCCCTGTCGGATATGAATTTTTTTAAAATTCCATCTTTTATAAGAACTGATTTTTCGGGTTCCATACCTTCATCATCTACTGATAATGAACCGAAGGAACCTTCTGATATCCCTTCATCTATTGCTGTTACAGATTCATGTGCAATTTTTTCATTCAATTTATTCTCAAATGGTGTTGTTCCTCTCTCTATTTGAGTAGTTTCAAGTAAATGACCGCAGGCTTCATGAAATATAACGCCACCAAATTTATTGGCTAATACAACAGGCATTTGTCCTGCATCAACATAATCTGCATACAACATGTTCATTGAACTTTCAAACACATCATTAGCTGCTTTTTCGTTATCCCATAATCTGAATTCATTAGGCATTCCTGATGATCCAAATCTTCTACTTCCACTAGATCTATATTGGGCATCACTTGCAATTACGTTGAGTCCAACTGTTTGATGCAATCTAATATCTGAGACATAGGTTCCGTCACTGGAGGCTATAATTACTTCCTGAAGACTTCTTGAGTAACTTCCTTTTCTAGTTATTATTTTATTATTATTTTTTAAAAACTTTGTGCTGACTAGTAGTTTTTCACTTATCTCATGAATAGATGGGACTTCATTAATCCATTTTTTTTTGGATAAACTATAGTCCCTATGTTGATTTAAACCGTTAAATACTTCTTTTTTGTTGTCTGTTATGTCTAACATCTCAATAGCCTGAGATACCGATCTCATCAAGCCATGCTTTGTTAAATCATTTGTACTTACAAATCCATCCTTTTTCCCTTTGAAGATTCTAATGCCAGCACCCCTCCCAAATGATGGACTTACACTTGTAATAAAATCCTCTTCAGCTAAAACGCTTGAGTTGTCGGTATTCTCTATAAATATTTCTACAAAATCAGCACCAAGTCCAATCCCATAAAAAATAATTTCTTCTAATAAATCTTTATTGCAACTACCAAAAACAATTTCATTTGATTTAATTTGTGACGAAAGCATATGAGTCTATAAATCTTCTCTGTATTAAAGATTATCTAATCGAGGGTTGAAAATCTTTACTATTAAGAGGTTTTAATAAGTATAGTCTTAATAACTGATAACCGTTTGATAAATATTTAGGTAATTTTTTAAAAGTTTTAGATACTTTATTTCCATCACTGTTTGCAATGTCGGAAAGAATCATATTATTCTCTACTATTTTATCTAATCTCCCATAAAAAGATTTATCATAAACGTCCATTACTACTGGGAAAACTCTAGCTGCAGTTTCATTTGTTTTATTAATAACAAACTGGTCATAATCTCTGGCATCTAAACCTAAAGAACTGTAGAAATCTTTTTTAATTCCCAAATCCCTTGCATACATAGTTGCAAATACAGCTAATAGAAAGAACCTAGACCATAACTTAGATGTTAATGGAAGATTATTCAAAAAATATCTAAACCTATGGAAGTAGTCAAATAATGGGTGTGTAAAAGTAGACCCCCCAATGGTAATTTTTTGGCTTAAAGATTTAACGGTACGTGGCTGTGCTTTCATTAATGCGTCAAAGAAATCCCCATGTCTATTTTCATCTTGACACCAATTTTCAAAGTAATTAAATAGTGGAAAAATTTTGCTATCAGGGTTCTTTTCGAGATGCCTATAAATTGCTATGTATCGCCAATAACCTATTTTTTCGGATAAATAAGTGGCGTAAAAAATACTTCTTGGAGGGAAATAAGTGTAATCTTTATTGGCTGTTAAAAAACCTAAATCTAACTGAAGTCCAAAGTCACTCATTGATTTATTTAAAAATCCTGCATGTCTTGCTTCATCTCTGGCCATATGAGCAAAACATTCAGCAAGTAGTGGGTTTTTGACTTTAATTCTCTTACTGAGTTCCTTATAAAGTAAAAAACCTGAAAATTCTGAAGTACAACTTCCCTCGAGAAAATCAACAAAAAGATCTCTTGTCTCAGGATCTAATTTTTCTGCAGCGCCTTCAAATTCACTATTTCTTACAAAATGATGTCTATTGTAATCTTTCCTAAATTCCTCACATATAGCTTCCAATTCCTCCTCGTTTATTGATAAATCCATATTTTCCATTGCCTCAAAGTCTGTTGTATAGAATCTTGGGGACAAAATTGTTTCTTTTGCTGGTATCTTTCCATTATTAATATCTTTTTTATTCTTTGATTCAACAGTTGATTGAGCCATTTTTTAATCGGTTTATTAATACTATTATTTACTATGATTTGTATTTTCGAGGGAAAAGTTAACTTGGTGTTATTGTTTTTTTAATTAACTCCTATTAACTTTTGCCCATTCAATCTTTGAAGAACTCTTGAAATAATTAATTTTAGGGTAATTCTTTTTTCGTCAATAAGAAAAGATTCAATAATGCTTGGTTTTTGATTAGGTTTTGATAAAGAAATACTTTTTAATGAACTAATGTCATCCTTCTCAAAGGATAACCAAAAGTTACATATATCTTTAATTTCACAATTTATTACCCAGCATTTATCCCCAGCAATAGGTCTATTTGTGTTAGTGAGGTTAATATTGTTAATTTCAAATCCTCTTTTATTAATTTCCTCTATAAGTGAGGGAATTAGATGTATTTTAATAAATTCTTGAAAAGGCTTTTTCTCTACTGGGAGTTCTTTTTTGGGTTTTGTTGTAGGTTTTTCGGTAGTATTAATTTCATTTTTTATAACAACTTTAGTAGCAGAATCACCATTATTTGTATCCATATTGATAACCTTTTCAGATTTTGGTCCTTTTATTTCCTCAGAGTTTGATTTATTACTGTTGTTAGATATTTCTTTATTTACATCATTATTTTTGTCTAAATTTTCTTCCATAATAAAATCCTTTATTCCAGTATAAATTAAAAAAACATTTTTTAATTAATTTATTTTTCTACCAATCATTATCAGCATTATCCCAGTCATCTTTAATATCTTGATTTGGATAATTTTGATCTTTTTTAAAATTATTATCATTCATATTTTTGACTACTCTGTAATTAACAGAAATTGTTGGTTGAGTTTCCCTAATGTCCCTTTGTGGAGGCATCTCAACATTTGGTTCCACTTCTTCATCATTATTACTAGATACAAAATCATCTTCAACATTTTCGAAAGTTTTTTTTCTGAAACTAGTACTAGTAATTGTTGTATTTAATAAAGTGCTTACAAATAAACCAGAAAAAAACGAAATACAGATCAACTTACCTATGCTTACTTCTTGGAGAGTCCATTTAAAGTATCTAAATGAAGTCTTCTGATTATTATTTGTAAATAATAAAGTTTGAATAATTATTATTAAAAAAAGAGATAAAATTAAATACTTTTTCTTAAACATAATTCTTAAAAAGTTATCTTAATTTTTTTTGATTAATATTTCCATAATGTTTTTTAGAAATTTATTTATGTTAATTCTAGATCAATTTGATATTTAAGAATATCTACTTTTATTATTTTTACTTCTATTGCATCTCCAACTTTATATGATTTTTTAGATTTTCTTCCAATCAATAGATTTTGCCTTGACCTATATTCATACCAATCATTATTAAGAGTGCTGACGTGTACTAAACCCTCTACATTTAGTTCTGAAATTTCAACAAAGAAACCATATGTTTGCACTGATAATATAAATCCACTATAAATATTACCTAGCAATTTTTCTGCTTTTCTTACTTTTTTTATATTTATCATATTAGATTTATATTGGTTAACTTTGTACTTAAATTCATTAAGTTTATCCATCATAAACTTGTTAAATAATATTTCTAGATTTTTTGAAATTGATGAATTAAATATATCCCAATTTACTAAGTTTAATGAATTACTTTCAGATATATTGCTTGCATTTATATTATTTTTCTTTGATTTCTTACCATTAATTAGCATATTAAAAATACAATATTGGTTTATAAGATTTGTGAAGTCAAATCCAGGAATTGTCCATGGAGAGATAAATAATTTTTCTGATTCATCATTATCAGGATTTTTAGATATCAACCTTATTTCATTGTCCTTAAATTCATTAATTAGAAGTTTATGTAAGATTCTTTTTTTATTATCATCGCCACATAATTTAATTACTTGACTAAATGTCAAATTACCATCTTCATTAAGCTCAATATCATTATCAATAAATTCTGAATATTTGATGATTTCATTTGCATTAACGTAATCTATTCCATTTGAATTGTATCCTGCACTTTTTAAGCAATATTGATTTGAATGTTTGAACCATATTAAATTAGCTTCATAAAGTATTGGTGAAAGGTAAGTTTGGCAATCTTCTTTATTTAAAGATTCAAAATATCCTTTTGAATATTCAGCTGGATTGTGAATAAAAAATTCTTCTAGTGATTCAATTTTATTTAGTGGCGCAGGAATTTCAACCTTACCCTCCAAAAGATGTGTTTGTCTGAATGAACATGAAATTTCAAGTATTTTATCTAAATCGTCGATATATTCCTTTATAGGTTTTAATATCCGAGAAGTTATTCTTGATTTACTTTTTCTAGATAGAAGCGCGTCAGTATGATCACTTCCAACAATAAGAGTGCACTTTACTAAAGTAAGATGAAATGACCAATCAATTATTTCATTATCACTATTTAAATTGACACAGAGGCTTATTGCTTCATTCTTTTCACCAAATTTAAATTCAGAATCATTTCTAATGGCTTCACCAAGGTAGTTTTGCCAATCATTTAATAAGGGTAATGATTCAAAGCCTTTGGATAATATTTCTAGAGATTTTTTACTATTTAGATCTACTCTTTCTGCAAGATTATTTGTATGTATCCATAATTTAGTATTTTTATTTTTTCCCTGCTCTATTTGAATCATTGGGAGCATTGGAGAATTCTTAGAATTCCAACTTTTGAATAAATAAGAGTTTTTATCTGTAAGGTCTATCCTCTCCCTTTGTTCTATTTTTTTTGATTCAATATGATTAAAGTCGCATGATTTAACGATATTGCTTTTAGATAAAACAAAGTCAGTATCATAAGCTTCATTATTGTTTAGTTTTAGTTCTTGTATCACGTGACCTAGTCCTTCTTCTTGACCTATGGGGAATCTATCAATCTCAACTTTTACTATATTCTTATTGTCTGGATTGAACGTGTATTTTTTATTCTCTTTTGGAAGTTTAATTTTAGAGAGGATCCTATCGTCTATTGGGATTGCATATACATCATTGTTTATTATTTCTACTTTAGAAAGAAGTATTTGATTTGATCTTTCAAGGATACAATCAACTATTCCTTCAGGTGATCTTCTTCTATATCCCTCTTTTATTATCCTTACTAAAACTTTATCTCCATTCCATGCATAGTTAAGTAGATTTTCTTTAATGTAGATATCTTCTTTGTCTTTTCCTCTCACAGCAAAGCAGTAGCCTTTGCTACTACATCTTATTTTGGCGACAAGATGATCATTATCCTTTATGCAGGTATATTCATCATTTTCATTTTTATTAATTATTTCAAGTTTTTCTAGAGCTGTTAAAGCAATATCTAATTTATCTTTATCAGATTTCTTTGTTATTTTTAATAATCTGCATAATTTTTTATATTCTAACCCTTCTGACTGATTAAGATTATCAATTATTGAAGATGATGTGAACATGATCTAAATGAAATTATAAATTAATTTAGAGGTATACATTTCATTATTACACCTTATTATCCAAGCTTAAAACTAATTATTTTCTTTCTCTTCTTTTTCTTCTTTTTCGATGGTGAAAGAGTTAATAAAAAGCCTTATACCAATAATGAAAAATGTAATGGAGGCTATTGACTTAAGAACTACTTCGGGTAAAAAACTTGAAATAGAACCACCTGTTAAAGCTCCTAGTAAACTTGCAAAAACAAGTGCTGAAGAAGATCCTAGAAAAACTGCTAATGGTTTATTTGAAGTGCCACTTATAGTTAAAGTAGCTAGTTGAGTTTTGTCACCTAATTCAGCTATGAAAACGGTTAGAAATGTTGATAGTAATAAACTTAAAACCATTTATAAATAATTTTTGAATGTTTCATAAGCTAAAAATATACTTATCAATATCATTAAAGTACCAGTAGATAAAGCAAATTTGCTAGGAGATATTTTTTTTGATACCCATTTACCAATAAGAACTCCTACTATGCTAGAGCTTATTAATGCTAGGGAACTTCCAAGAAAAACAACTATTGGCCTGCCCGATTCGGCAGAAAGCATTAATGTGGCTATCTGAGTTTTATCACCAAGTTCAGCAATAAAAATTGTTGTAAAAGTCGTTATAAATATTGAAAAAAAACTTTTTTCTAGATTGTTTTCTTTTTTTTCTAATTTACTATTCATTTTCCTGAAACAGCAATTCTAAAAGTTTTCATCTCTTTACTTTGGTATCCATAATTTGATGAAATATGTTGTTTGCAGCAATCTATTAAAAATTTATCACCAGATTTCAAATATCCTTTAAATGTAGTTGAAAATTCACTTACACGGCAAAAATGTGGTCTGGTTTCATAAATTAAGCATTTTTTATTTTCTCTGTCCAGGTTTTTACACCAACCGTCTTTAGCCGTCATCGAATCTATCAAAGCTATATCTTCTTTGTTCAGTTTGTTAGCCAAATCGCTTCTTTCGTTCAAGTCGAATTTACAACAAGCCCCACAATTTTCTATACATGTCCATGATTTCATAATTTAATTCAATCTTGTAACGTATCAGTACATTTTCGTCATTTATTTGTAAAAATAGTATCACAAAACATATTCATTAATCATGGCAACACTTATTCCTTTGGCTGTAGTTGCGTTAGCAGGACCAGCAATAATTGCTCTTGTATTTTACCGTAAGTAAAAGAAATTCTTTTTGGTGACTTATCTGAAAGGTGTTTATTGGGATTTAGATGGTACCATCGCAAATACTGAATTAGAGGCCCATTTACCTGCTTTTAATAATGCTTTTAATGACCTTGGTATTGATTGGAATTGGGATACTAATACATATATAAAACTTCTGAAGATAAATGGGGGCAAAAATAGGATTGCTTATTATGCTAAATCTAATAATGATAATTTCTCAGAAGATTTAATTCTCAAAATTCATGAAACAAAGCAGTTTCATTATTTAGAAATTATAAAGAAAAATTGCGTTAGTTTAAAAACGGGTGTTTTTAGATTAATAAATGAATTACATAGAAAAAAAATAAGACAATTTATTGTTACTTCAAGTTCAAGAATTCAGGTAGATCTACTTGTTGATTATCTTTTTAATGGCTTCAACCCTTTTGAGTTCATTATTTCAAGCGAAGACGTTGAAGCTAAGAAACCAAATCCATTACCATATTTAAAGGCAATCCAATTAAGTGGTATAAACAAAAACAACTCAATTGTTTTTGAGGACTCCAATCCAGGATTGAAATCTTCCTTGGCAGCTAACTTGCCAACAATTTTTGTTCCTTCAAATATTCCAATTGTTCTTGAGGCAAATATTAAATTAGATTGTATTTTAGACAGTCTTGGTGATCAGAATAATGTGGCAAATGTAATTAAAGGCCCTAAACTAAAAAAATCATATATTGACTATGACTTTCTAAGTGATTATTTACTATCTTTTAGTAATGCAAAAAACTAATTTTTCAAGAATTACCTACCAGTTAAATAATTTATTTTTTGGTTTTCTAAGTGATACTTGGAGAACAAAATCTATTAGTCTAATTTCTGTTTTGACAGGTTATTTTTTGTTCGCAAATTTTATTACTAAATTTATATCTGAAGGTAAAAATGAGTTGATAATGGTCCCAATAATTATTATTTTGATTGAAATCATTATAAGAATTAAACCTGCCGCAAGTTCAAAATTCTATTTTCTATGGACCGTAGTTGATAAATTAAGAATTGGTGCAATTTATGGAGTTATACTTGAAGCATTTAAATTAGGATCTTAAAAGCTACTCTTCTTCATCTTCTTCGATAGGATAAACAAATCCTTGAGCTTTCCCAGTTAAAACTGATTTACCTAAAGATATAGCTTTTTGAGCTGCTATTGCTGCTTTTCCTTTCCAAACAGCGTGCCTTTGGTTCCTTTTGCTCTTAGATTTTTTCTTCTTAGGTACAGCCATTCTGTTTCTTTATTTCCATATAATAATATAACCTTTAACTGGTTATCTCCAAAACTTTTGAGTATATTTTGTTTATATACGTCAATTTTTTAAATAAGCATATATGCTTTATTAATCACTTATAAAGATTAGTGTTTAGATCAAAATTCTCATATTCAGATTCTAAATCAAGTTATTCGGATCTTCTGGAAGATATAGAGACGGGGAAAATAGAATCAATATTTTTCTATCCAAGGCAGAGAGAAATTGATGTTCTCTATAAAAATGGGGATAAATTTAAAATACCTATCCTTTACAACGATCAATTAATCCTTGAAAAGGCCACTGAAAATAAGGTAGATCTAAGTATTAACAATAGTAGAAAAGAAGCCTCAGCAGCTAATTCATTTGCTTCAATAAGTCTTTTCCTGATTTTCATATTAGCTATAGTCTTAATCTTGAGGAGTACATCAAAATTGGCTTCCAGAGCTTTTGGTTTTACCAAAAATCAAGCTAAATTTGTAACTATTGATGATGTAGAAACGAGATTCGATGATGTAGCTGGCGTCCCTGAAGCCGCTGAGGAATTAAAAGAGGTAATAACATTTTTGAAAGAACCAAAAAAATTTGAAAATCTTGGTGCAAAAGTTCCTAAGGGAGTTCTTCTAATAGGCCCGCCGGGAACAGGTAAAACATTATTAGCTAAAGCAATTGCTGGTGAATCAGGAGTGCCTTTTCTCTCAATATCGGCATCAGAGTTTGTAGAACTTTTTGTTGGTGTTGGAGCAAGCCGAGTTCGTGACCTGTTTTCTAAGGCTAAGGAAAAATCTCCTTGTATAATTTTCATTGATGAAATTGATTCCATTGGTAGGCAAAGAGGGTCTGGGATCGGAGGTGGAAATGATGAAAGAGAACAAACCCTTAATCAGCTTCTAACTGAATTAGATGGTTTTGCTGATAATTCTGGGATTATTGTTTTAGCAGCAACAAATAGACCAGATATTTTGGATGCAGCATTATTAAGACCAGGTAGATTTGATAGGAAAATTGAAGTAATGCTTCCAGATTTAGATGGAAGAAAAAAAATTCTTTCAGTTCACTCACTTTCCAAACCACTTTCAAGCGAAGTTGACTTAGGATATTGGGCTTCTAGAACAGTAGGATTTTCGGGAGCAGATCTTGCAAACTTGATGAACGAGAGTGCTATTCACTGCGCAAGAGACGAATCTAAAATAATCAGTGATCTTCATATAGAAAATGCTCTTGATAAAATTACTATTGGCCTGAGAAGCTCATTAATTACTTCTCCTAATATGAAAAAAATTATTGCCTATAACGAAGTAGGTAGAGCAATTGTATCTGCTGTGAGAAATGGAATTGAATCAGTTGATAAAATTACGATTTTACCTAGATCTGGATCTATAGGTGGATATACAAAAATATGCCCTGACGAAGATGTAATTTCTAGTGGATTGATTTCAAAAAAATTATTATTTTCAAAAATTGAAATTGCTCTAGCTGGAAGAGCAGCAGAAACGATAGTATTTGGTGAAGGTGAAATTACACAATGCTCCATAAATGATATCTCTTATGCGACAAATATCGTAAGGGAAATGGTTACAAAATATGGATTTTCAATTATTGGTCCAATTTCAATGGAGCCTGATAATAATGAAATGTATTTAGGAGATGGATTATTTAGAAGAAAGCCTCTTATAGCAGAAAATACGAGTACTAGAATAGACAATGAAATCATAAATATTTCAAAAATTTCATTAAATAATTCAATAAAAATATTGAAAAAAAATAGAGTCTTACTAGATAAATTAGTTGATATACTTTTAAATCAAGAAACCATAGATAAAAAAGTTTTTAAATTAACAACTTCTAAATTGTTGAAAGTTTGATTTAATTGTTTTAAATTAAAAAAAATATTTTCTTGATAATTAAAAACAATACAACTAAGTTATTAGTTACACTTTCATTCTTACTTATTCTTCCATTTGTACAAAAACAATGGTTTAATTTGTATTCACTCAATATTAATAATATTTCCTTTTATTCAATCCTTTACTATTTGAGCGGTGCAATATGTCCATCTTTGGTGTATTTAAACTCTTTAAAAAATTATACATACTATAATTTCACAAATGATAAAACCCTTAGTATAAAAATAATTAAAGGAAAAAGATTATTATTCTTAGTAGCAATAAATTTAATATTTCTCTCTTACTTAATAGCTGATTATATATATATAAATTTTGATCTTATATTTAATTTATTTCTTGAAGGAATTAATGTACCAAAACCGGATATTCCACAGTTAAGTTTTTTAATATTTTTAGTTTCTATTCTATTAATTTTTAAGAAATCTAGGTTTCTTTTAAAAAAAATAATATTGGTAAATTTTATTTTGATTTCTATCTATCTTTGGCATCTTCAAATAAATAATATTAGTGTTGATGATCATTTTCATATTTATAGATATTTTGGTTTAAATGACTTAAATTTAATTAATCTTTTTATCCTCGTTGTAATAGAAATTTCTTTTTATACATGGTCCTTCTTATCATATAAAACTAATTTGAGCGATTGGATAGTGCCCAAACCTCAAAAAGAGGATTTTGCCCCATTTTTGAATATATTTATTTTTTATTTTTTTATAATTATTTACTACTCAATACTCACTTAAATGTTTCTAATTCTTCTATAGCGCAGAAAAGTATTCCTTACTACCTTTGGGGTCCTCTAACATTGTTTTCTCCCCTGGAGTCCAGTTTGCTGGACATACTTCATCAGGGTTTGCCGCAACGTATTGATAACCTTGAAGAATCCTTAGCGTTTCATCAACATTTCTACCTACAGGAGCCTTGTTAACAGTCGTATGCATAACTACTCCTTCAGGATTGATAAGAAACAAACCTCTATCAGCCTCTCCATCATCATTTAGAACATTGTACGCCTGGCAAATTTCTCTTTTTAAGTCAGAAACTAGCGGATAGTTAATATCACCTATACCACCTTCATTTCTTGGGGTTTGTATCCAAGCCAAATGACAGTGTTTGCTATCAACTGATACCCCAAGTATTTCCGTATTAAGTCCCGAGAAATCTTGGTATCTATCACTAAATGCGGTGATTTCAGTTGGACATACAAATGTAAAATCTAGTGGGTAAAAGAATAGAACAACCCATTTACCTCTTAGACCTGAAAGTGTAATCTCCTTAAACTCTTGATCATATACTGATGTAGCACTAAAGTCTGGTGCTTCTTGGCCAACTCTTAAGCTCATGAATAAATTTGTCCTTAATTAAATTATGTATGGTCTGATTGACCGTAATAATTATTATAATTTTATTAATAATGAATTAGCAAGTTTTTTTTTAATTCAATGAAATGGCACTATTCCTTTACTAGGAAATTTACAATTTTGAATCACAATAAACTTTTAAAAAATCTCAAAAAGGAGATAATTAAATATCCCATTAACAGGCTTGAAAATAAAAAATCGAATTAAAAGAAATTTTATTTTATTTAAGATTCCTTAAAATTTAACTCTCTATAATTGGAAATATTCTTTTTAATATTTTTTATTATGGCAAAATATATTGAAAGACTAAAGGAAAAAGTTAAAATAAAAAAATTTGATTCTAATCAGCCAATAGGAGCTTGGATTTTCGTTGTGATTTTGAATATAGTTGGATTTGCGGGTTATTTTTACTTAAAGGTAAATCATATACAACTAGGTAGTTAAAAACTTATCTTATTTCCTTTTTAATTGAGCGACAAAAATTTTTTAATCTTTCATTTCTCGTTAAGTCAGGTAAAGTCCAGACTGATTCTGTCTCAGGTAATGGATCTTTGCTCCATTCTTTGAATTCTTCCATTATCGAAGCATTATTTAATTTTGAAGTATACTGTTTTCGTTTTATTAAATATTTTCTTATTTCTGTAAGATTTGCCTCAATATATTCCCTCATAATAAATACTTGGTCTTATATTAATTTATCATCTAGCAAGTTCTACTTTAAATTAAAGATTAACTAGACATTTTGAACTGCTTGAAAAAGTCCAAACGAATAACCTCCTATTAGGATCCAGCCAAGTACGCTTGATATTATTGTAGATCTTCTATTATGTCTCCTTAAAGCTGATTCAATCATTTCATTAACTTCATCTCTATTAAGGTATTCTTTCTTAGAGTTTTTTTTCATTTTTACTTTTTACAATAAACGAATTTATAAGAAAGTGAGCTTAAGATATTTTCTTATAAGAAAAAGTTTTATTTTTGACGATTCTATAAATATTTTTTATATTTAGCATAAAATATATAATGATATTTTTAGAGTTATAAGATAAAGTATTTGAATTGAAGGATCATAGTTTTTTTATCCATACAATGAATATTAATGATAAATCTGTTTTAGAAATGTTAAATAAACTCATTGTTATTAATAGATTAAATAAAAGTCAAATTCTTCAAATGGTTAATTTAGTTTCAATATCAAATGATATTAATGATTTAAAGGATAACTTGAAATGGGAAAGATCTAAATCATTTCATCAAAATATTTAAAATACATAAACTCATTGTTTGAAAATTATTAATTCTTGAAATTTACATAAGAGATACTTAATAGTCAATTGAATTAATTAAGAGTTTTTTAAATGATTTATATAAGCTATTCAAATAAATTTTTGAAAGTAATTTTTCTTATAAGAAACTTGCTCTTGATTACTATAATTAATTGTTGTTTTCTTATCCTTGCTAAATGATTTAATTAATATTGTAGAAGTGATTATTATTATTAGTATTATTAGTAAATCTCCAACAGTAACACCCCTCTCATTTAGATTCATGATAAAAAATATATTTTGTTTAAATATAGCTTTTTTTATTTAATAAACTAATATTTTTTACAAACGTGCTAAAAACGCATATGCAGGAAATATAAAAAGAATATAAAAATATTGAGACTATAACCTTTTAAGTCATAAAAAAAAATAGATGAATTAATTATATGGAAGTCAAAAAAAAAATTATTAACTCTAACACTCCTTATTTTTTCTCTAAAGAGATGATTATCACAAAAAATTCACTTAACGAAAATCAACTCAAATTTACTTATCAAAAACAGTTAATCTCAGATCTAGATAATAAGCACAAGGAATGGTCAAAATCGATTAACAGTAAATTTTAAAAGCTTTCGTTGATTATATTTAAAAGTTTAGTTCTTTTAATTGTATTTTTTTCTTCCCAATTAAGTGTTACTTCATCATTAATAATAGGTTTTGCTTCAATAATAGGTTTTGCTTCATAAGCCAGATACCAAAGAATAAATCCGACAGGCAATAATAAAATATGCATAGCAAAATTAGTTGACTTAAATCAAATATAGTGCAACACTTATAATATGCAAGTGTGACACTAATTTTTTTTAATTATGCCCTCTCCGAGGAAAAGAATTGGTTTTTTGCCAAGCGAAGAAGTGCATGAAATTATTGAAAAATTGTGCATAGCTAATGAGTTTAGTCAGTCAAAAGTCACAGGTTTATTGGTTGAGGAAGCGTTGAGGTCTCGAGGTGTGTTACATGAATCTTATGGCCTAAATCAGAATGATAAAGACGATTTTATAAACTTTTCTTTTGATCACCAAACATTTTCTGATAATAATAAATCTCCACTTAATGTGGACGAATATGCAGTTAATAAAAAAGTATTATCTGATAATATCAAAATGATGCATGAATTTATTGAGTTTAAGTATTTTAAGAAAGTTATGAAGCGAAATAACAACATTATGGAATAAATAGTGTCACACTATTAATGTTTTCATGAGAATGCTTTTCAATGAAATTTAAGAAATTAAGCAAAGATAAATTTTTTGAATATTTCTAATCAACTTCATAAAGAGGGATCCAAAATAAATTGAATCTTTAAAAATTCAGCGGACTAAATCCTCGTGGAGATATGAACCTTAGCCCGCTTTAAAAAAATAGCAATAAAAAAATATAAATACAATAGGTATTTAAATTTACTTTTGATTTAAAATTGGAATATAAAAAACTCAAATTATAAATGGCTGTAAGTGAATTAAATGAAGATAAACAGGATCAAATATGTGATCTTCTTGAAAATCTCCAGCAAATAGAGAAACTTAAGAATAAAGATATACGAATTTTGCTTGATAAGATAGTTAGAAAATATGGAGGAAAAGTAGTAAATAAATGAAACGCCTATTAATCTCACTATTAGTTTTGCTTCCTTTATCAAGTGTTTTACATAGCTCCCACTTAATTAATCAGAGAGAACTTATAGTCACCTCAGAAAGCACTAGGGAATCAATCGAGTTGGCAAAATACCTTAAAGATATTGGTGTAGTTAAATATTCAGCATATTGGTGTCCTAATTGCCTTAATCAAAGTGAATTATTTGGTAAACAAGCTTATAGAGAACTTAATGTAGTTGAATGTGCAAGAGATGGCATAAACAGTCAAACTCAATTATGCATTGATAAACAAATTAAAGGGTTTCCCACATGGGAAATAAATGGAAAACTACTTTTAGGTGTACTTTCACTAAAAGAGTTATCAAAGTTAACTGGATTTAAGAATTAAAGAAAATTTAAGATGATTAATTGCTAGATATTAAAGGTTATTTCTTGAGTATCTTTCATACATCCTCCAGCTGGATTGTTAATTACTTTTTTTGATATTAATCCAATACTTATAGCAACTATTCCAATACCAAATAAAGCTCTTGATCTTTTGCTTGAGATGAGATACTTCATTTGGTATTTATAAGAAACTGATTTCAGGGATTATTAAATTAAAACGTGGATTTTTTTGTTTAAAAAAAATAACAAGTAATCCTTAATATATAATTTTTTAAAATAAGTTTTAGATATTAGATATCTTGAAAATCATTAATCAATAAATCCTCATTAATCTTTTTTTAGTACTTTTAGTTTGTATTTGACAGTCTTTTTATAATTAAAATGAGACTTTTTTTTTTTATGAAAAATAAAGAATTTAATGTGACTCAAGGAATGGCTTTACTACTTTTAAAGCCATTAAATTTACCTGCTAACTACGTCCTCAATCTCATAATTTATATAACTAATCCTAGTAACAATATTGGATACTAATAGTCTTCCCAAACTGGTTTGGTTCTCCTCCAACCTTGAGGGATTAACTTTCTTTATTCATCTCTAGCTTTATTAACTTTAAGTTCTTCTCTGGTTGTCATAAGAGGTGGTTCTTTTCCTAATAAACCAAGAATTCTTCCTTAGTCAATAAACATATATTCAAAAATTTTATCTTTATTTTGATTATTCGTTGAAAACCTTTTAACCCTTGAACGATTCGAATTTATAAGCCAAAAATTTTCTGTCAATCTTACTTATTTTATGTTTTCTTAATTGGAGCCATTGTTAATCCTTTGCTGAATAGTTGCTCATGATATAACTCTGCCTGTTCAAGATTACCTCTCCAAACCTCTGCAGATCCTGTCTTGTCAACTTTGATGGTTAGATCCCATGCTCTTTGTTCACTCATGTTTGGGATAATTGTTAGAAGACAATTTGCGACATGTTGAAAAGTATTAAAATTGTCATCAAGAACTATAACTCTTGCTTCTGGATATTTTGCTTTAGATTTTTTTTGATCTAGGACTGAGCCGAGTGAATTAAACATTATTGTCTTTAATATTTTAATTAAATTAAAATTTCACCTATATCCTTTAATTGAAAAGTATTGAAAATGTCTCGAGCGTGACTTGAACACGCGACCTGCGGGCTATGAATCCGCCGCTCTAACCAGCTGAGCTACCGAGACATGGGAATATTGTAAGGCATTGGTTGTACTTAATTACCATTTTTAAAATTTATTTGTTTGTGGGCCTCATATATAGCAATTCCGCATGCTACAGAAAGGTTTAGACTTCTTACACCTTTTTGATCATTGTTTCCAGTCTGTATATTCGGCATAAATATTGATATTAAATAGTCGCTTTTATCAATAATGGAATCTGGTAATCCTGAATCTTCTCTCCCAAATAGCAAAATATCATCTTGCTTAAATTTAAAATCATTTAAATATAATCCATTTTTTTTACTAAAAGAAATTATTCTTTTTGTTGATTTTGACGCTAAAAATTTTTCAAAATTCTCAAACTGATAAACAGTTACTAGAGGCCAATAGTCTAATCCTGCTCTTTTTAAATATTTATCTTCTAACTTAAAACCCAAGGGCTCTATAAGATTTAAAGGTATATTAAACGCAGCACATGATCTGGCAATATTACCAGTATTTTGTGGGATTCTAGGTTCAAAAAGAGCGACTTCCAATTTTAAGTAGGTATTTCAATACTTATTTCATCTATTTTGATTGCTCTGCCATTTATAGCCAGCCAATTATCTTTAGATATTTTGGTTATTCTTTTTTGTAGTTCGCCTATTCTTTCAATATATGTATTACCAATTTTATATTCTGAGATCAGACTCCAACCTACTTGTTCTCCAACAATAATTGTTATGTTTTTTCTTTTCAATAAAAGACTTATAAGTGAATTCATTTTTGTTGACCATTCATTTTGTTTCTTGCCAATACTTTTCATAACGAATCCGCCAATAGAATCTATTAATAATGGTCCATCTTCTTTCCTGAGTGTATTTAATAGATCTGTCGTTTCTATTAATTGCCAATCTTTTGGCCTTCTTTTTCGATGTAAATTAATTTTATCTTGCCATTCTTTATCATCCAAATTGTTTTCAGATAAGGCAACATATGATAATTTTTTTACTTCCTTTGCAAGATGCTCCGCGAATTCACTTTTGCCACTCTTTGTCCCCCCTGTAATAAAAACTATATAAGATGAATATTCACTAATACTTAAATCCTTGGCATTCATAAATTCTCTATTATTTAGAGAAATACCACCATGTTGCTAAAGGAATAATTGTGGCAGCAATTAACAAACCTATAACTATATAAGTAGCAGTTGAACTCTCAGTATCTTTTGATCGCATAGTGTTAAAATTTGGATCCACTACAGGGTTGTCTATAGATGAGGGCTGACTCTTTTCGTAATTTATAACAGTCTTCTGTGGAGCAATACCAAAATATGTATTTATACTATTTATTTCATTTGCGTATGAAGTCGAAGGGATAAGAATAAAAATAAAGCCAGTAAAGATAAGGGAAAGTATATATTTATTGATGTTTAGGTTCATTTTGAAAGGTTTTGATTAATTATATATTAAAAACCATATGTTTGAGTAATTTTAAATGTACTAAACAATATAATATTTGCATAATTTAATTAGAAATAACATATTTAAAATATGGGATTCAATGGGAAATCATTAATATCAGTCGGTGTAATACTCTTTATTTTTCAGATAGCAAATTTCATTTCAATAGAAACAATCACTCCTGAGCTTGAAAGAGCACAAGTGTTAGCTGCAATAGCTTCGTTAATTATTATTTTGATAGGTTTTTTATTTAAACAATTCCAACCCATAGCTGGTGAGAAAGCTGTTTTAAAAGGAGAAAATAAGTTTCTCTTCGATAGAAACATGCCGAATGAAGTTATTGATGAACTTGCATGGGGTTCTGAAGCGATATTAACTTCTACAGCAGCAGCAACAATATTAATCCACAATGATGGCGTTAATATATTGAGGAGGGGTATCACTTCAAGTAACGATTTTAAACCTGGGGAAACTTGTCTGAGATCTATTAAAGATATGAAATTAATATCATTGGCAAACACTAAATTTTATCCTGGAAGAGATGAATTTTATAATTTTTGTTCTGAAATTCCATCTATTTTAATTGTACCTATAAATAATAAGGCTTTCATATTGATTGGAGGCTGGAGTGCTAAGTGTTTTACGAAGTCTGATGAAAAATGGATTAATAACTGGTCCAAAAAAATTAATAATATTTTCTCAAAAAATAAAATTTAAAAATATATTATTGATTTAACTCTTTTATCTTTTGCTTCAAAACTTACTGATTCAGTATCTAAATTATAGAAAGCATTTTCTGAGTTTATTTCATATTTATTTTCGTTATTTTCATCTTTAATAACATATTTTACTGGATTGAAAAATTCAATTATGTTATCTGCCCCCAATATGGCTTTTCCTGAATTTAAGATGATATTTTGATTTTCAAATCTTATATTTCCCTCTAATAGATAATTAGTATTTTCTATATCCCAAATAAAATTATCAGCATTTAAAAAATCCTCATTTTTTTTTAAGGTTTTTAATTTAACATTCCCCTTCATTTTCAAGAGTTTATTATTGTCTGATAATGTAGATTCTTCTGAACTAATAATATATTTAGTTTCTTTCCCATTTAGAATATTAATAATAGGACTTTTTAATTCGAATTTTAATTCAATATTGTCATAACTTGAATTTGGACTGGTAATAGAATATATTTTATCTCCGCTTTTAGAAAAAATAGTCATATCTAGACTGTCTATTTTTTGTATAACTTTATTTTCATCAATTACATTTGGGGCGCAACCAAGCATAAATAATGGAAGGAATATTATTAATCTATAATTTTTGCTCATACTCAAGTTTATTTATGATTGGAGTAGGTTTAGGAAGACTTGAGTTGCTAACTAATAATCCCCAAATTAATTGTTTTTTCCAAGGAATTTCCTCTCTGAATATAGAGCCAAGTTGTTCATTAATTTTTGTAGATAATTCGGGCAATAAAGGTAGTAATAATAATCCTATTATGCGGGTACTTTCTAAAACGTTATAAATAATTTCTCTAACTAGAGGTAGATTATTTTTCTCTTTTATTAGCAGCCATGGCTGATTATCATTCAAATACAAGTTTGTATTAATTGCTAAGCTAAGTACTTCATTAGCTGCTAAATCTAATTTGTAGTTATCAAAATTATAAATATATTTTTCAACTGCAATTTTGGCAAAATTCTCTAATTTATTTTCACTTAAAATTTTTTCATTATTTGGCACTTTATTATCAAACCATTTTCTAGACATAGATGATGTTCTATTTAATAAATTACCTATTGTATTAGCTAAGTCATTATTGATGATGTCAACAAATCTTTTATCTTGAAAATCTCCATCATTTCCTAATGATATGTCTTTAATGAGGTACCACCTTACAGGATCATTTCCATATTTTGTAAGTAATAAATCAGGGTCGAGTACATTTCCTAAGCTTTTACCCATTTTTTGCCCCTCTCTTGTAAGAAATCCGTGCCCAAAAACCTTTTTAGGAACTCTCATTTTGGCAGAAATGAGCATTGCAGGCCAATATACAGCATGGAATCTCAGAATATCCTTACCAATTAAATGAACATCAGCTGGCCATCCTCTATTAATTGATTCTTCCAATGAATGTTCTGTCGCATCTGAACTAATGGCACTTACATATCCAAGTAAAGCATCAAACCACACATAAAAGGTATGGTTATCGTAACCAGGGACTGGAATTCCCCATATAACATTTGTTCTTGAAATTGAAAAGTCCTTTAAACCTCTAGAAACAAAATTTATAATTTCATTCTTTCTTTCTATTGGCTCTATAAAAGAAGGTTCGTTTATTATTTTCTCGATTTCTTTTTGATATTTTGAAAGCCTAAAAAAGAGATTCTCTTCATTTTTCCATTCTAGATTTTTTTGATGTATTGGACACTTGTATGTTGATGAGTTTTCTGGATTATCTTTAAATTCTTCACAACCGACACAATACCAACCTTTTTGAACTCCCATATAGATATCATCTGATGCTTTTACTCTTTCATAAAATTCATTAACAACAAATTCATGATTTTTTGAGCTTGTTCTTATAAATTTGTCAAAGGATATATTCCAATCATTCCAATTATTATTAAAGACTTCTGAGATTTCATCACAATGTGATTTTGGTTCAATACCCTTTTCATTAGCTGTTCTTTGTATTTTCAAACCATGTTCATCAACACCAGTGATGAAAATAACATCTTCACCTGCAAGCCTTTTATACCTAGCTATTGAGTCACAAATTATTGTTGTATATACACTTCCTAAATGAGGTTTATCATTAACATAGTATAAAGGTGTAGTAATGACAAAAGTCATAAAGCTTTTTTATTAATACTAACAAATATTTTTAAACTAATAACAATCCATTATATTTATTATCTTATTAATATATAAATTCTAAAAGATTACTATCATTTATAATATATTTAATTTTATATATTTTATTACTATATATTTCTATTGATACAAAAAGAGTAATTAGTATTTCTAGTGTATAATCAGAAAAATAAACCAAAGCAATATTTTTTTTATGATTAATCCACTTAACAAATATTATTTTATAAAAAGGTTTCTTTTCATTCTTAAAAAATAATTTTAAATACTTAAATTTATCATTTTTAAATATATTATTATTCTCTAATTGTCTATTTTTTGAATAATCAATAATCTTAGAGACTGAATCTTTACTTAGAACTTCGTAATTATTAATTTTGTTATAGACTTGCCTTTGTATAATTAAATCAAGATATCTTCTTAATGGAGATGTACATTGTACATACATTTTAAGGCCTAATGATTCATGAATTCCTGGCTTAGTAGTTATGTAACTTCTTCCCATATATTGTTTTAATATTATATATTTAATAATACTATCATTGTATCTATCTAGTATTTCAGATGGATTGCAGTTTATTTTTTGTATCCTAAATGCAGCCGCTAAATCATATTTATCTATAAATAAACTTGTTACATAACCCATTAATATCATTGATTCTGCAACTATAATTTGTGATATTGTTTTCTCTAATTTAGTTAGTATAATCTTATCCTCATATAATTTAATTTTGTTATTAGGACTTTCAAAAATAATTGCTCCTTGTTTCTTTCTGAATGTAATACTTTTTTTTAATAAATTTTTAATCTCAATTAATTCTATTTCTTCTTTGGGTTCTATTTCTAATATTTCATTTGCATCTTCATATGTTAATTGATATTTTGGTTTTATTATTGCTTCAGTTATTTCATATTTATTTATTGATCCATCGTCATTGAATTCTATTGCTGCACTAATAGTTTCTGAAACTTTATTTTGAGCTAGATTTGCCTTTTCAAGAATATCCTTAGGAAGCATTGGGACATATTGATCAATTAAATATAAACTGCTATTTCTCTTTCTAGCATTTAAATCAACATCAGAGTCATGCAAAAAGAGTTTGCATGGATTACTAATATGTATCCATAAATTTTTTTTATTTCCTTCTTTTATTTCTAATGAAATAGCGTCATCGACCTCATGTGGATCATCAGAGTCAATAATATATGTTTTTAAATAAGTTAAATCTTTCAAATATTTGAGTTATTAATTATAGTGCCAACTATATTTAATATGAAGTTATCCTTCAGGATTTACGAATGGTAAAAGAGCTACAATTCTGGCTCTCTTAACAGCTAATGTGAGATCTCTTTGTTGCTTTGAGGTTAAACCTGTCATTCTTCTTGGTAGGATTTTGCCTCTCTCAGTTATGAATTTTTTTAGTAGTTCTACATCCTTATAGTCAATAGGATCTCCTGGTTTGATAGGTGATAATTGTTTTTTAAAAATTGAATTAGTCATGATTTAATTTGATTTGATTACTTAATTTCTTTGTGAATTGTCATTCTGTTTAAATGAGGATTAAACTTTTTTAGTTCTAATCTTTCGGTTGTATTTCTACGATTCTTTTCAGTAGTATATCTTGAGACACCATTTGATCTCTTAGGATCTGTGCTTGTCCTAGCTTCAGTACATTCCAGGGTCACTACAACTCTTGTCCCTTTTTTCGCCATTTTAATTAATACTTTGTTGTATAATTTTCTATTGTACATCTTCAACAAACTTTTTTGAAGATATACTCATTTCTTTTATTATCATTGATTAAAAAATATATATGAAAGTTTCTCAAAATTGGTTAAAAAATTTAGTAGAAATTACTTCTAGCCCTGAAGATCTCTCTGAGAAATTGTCTATTGGTGGATTTGAGGTTGAATCATTAGAAGATTGTTCAAAAAATGTAAATGGTGTTGTTTTAGGTAAGGTATTATCTGTTTTAAAACACGAAGGATCTGACAAACTTTCAATTTGCCAAGTCGATATTGGTAATTCAAAGAATTTACAAATTATCTGTGGTGCGAGCAATATTAAACCAAATATTCATGTTTATGTTGCTACTGTCGGAGCGAAATTAAATGCAGTTGATTTAGCTATTAAAAGAAGTGAAATTAGAGGTGTTATGAGTGAAGGAATGATATGTTCAATGCAGGAACTGGGTTTAGAGGACTCTAGCGAGGGGATAGAGATCATTGATGAAGATTTGGCTCTAAAACATGAATTGGGCACTCCAGGGTCTGACTTGCTTGAATTAAATGATTTTATATATGATTTAGCCATTACAGCTAATAGACCTGATGGAATGTCAGTTATAGGTATAGCCCGTGAAATTTCTGCCCTTTTAGAATCCACATTAAATTTTCCAGAATTAAACCATAAATACGATATTCATTTACTTAAGGGAATTAAACTTTGTCCAGAGGCTATAGAATCCAATTGCATTTATACAATAAGCTGCATTGATGGAGTAAATGGAGAGAAATTATCGCCAAATTGGCTTAAAGACCGTATAGAAAAATCAGGTATAAAATCTATTAATCTTCTCGTTGATTTGACAAATTATATTCTTTTAGAACAAGGTCAACCTTTGCATGCGTTTGATAAAGATAAACTGTCAAACTTAATTGGTAAGGAAGTTTCTCCAGAAGATTTCTCTGTAAGAAAAGGCAAGTATAATGAAAGCCTTATTTGCTTGGATGGTAAAGAATATGATTTAAATGACAATATCACAGTTATTACTTGTTGTGATAAACCGGTAGCTATTGCTGGGGTTATAGGAGGTTTAGAGACTTCTGTAAGTAATACTACCTCATCTATTTACCTTGAAGGTGCTGTTTTTAATCCAGTTACTATAAGAAAATCTTCCAAGGCGGTTGGCATAAGAACAGAATCTAGCAGCAGGTATGAAAAAGGGATTTCATCAAAAAATACAATAAGTGCAGTAACCAGGGCAATTAATCTTTTAGAAGAATATTTTTCTATTAATTCACCAATCATCAATACTTCAAATTTAATAAGTAATGAGGATATATTTATTAAACTACGGAGAAATCGAATACATAAAATTCTTGGTCCATTAATAATTAATGATCAATTTGAAAAAAGAAATCTATCTGATAATGAAATAGTTGATAAATTAACACTCATAGGTTGTACTTTAAAGAATAAAGAATATGGCTGGGATGTAGCAGTAATTCCTAATAGATCACATGATTTAACAAGAGAAATAGATTTAATTGAAGAAATAGCTAGATTAATAGGGTATGACAGATTCGACTTAAAACTTCCTAATCCAATTAAGCCTGGAAAATTGTCATCAGAACAGTTGGCATTGAGAAAAGTAAAAAATGGTTTTATAGAAAATGGTTTTAACGAGGTACTAAGCTACTCTCTTGTTTCTGATGATGATGAAAAACTTATAAAGATTTCTAATCCTTTATTATTAGAAACAAGCTGTCTTAGAGATAATATCTGGAAAGAACATTTGGAGATTGTGAACCGTAATATAAAAGCTGGACAAGCAAGTTGTTATATATTTGAAATTGGAAATGTTTTTAAAAAGGAAACTGAGTTCATTCAAGAAGAAGTTCTGAATGGTGCAATTTATGGAAATAAAAAATTTGGAAAATGGATAGATTCGGGTAAGGATAACGATCTTAATTATTACCAGGCCAGAGGAAAGTTAAAGGAGGCTTTATCATCTTTGAACATTAAAATTGATGATAAACCGACTGATTCAATTGATTTTCTTCATCCAGGAAGAACAGCTAAATTATTTATTGAAGGGAAAGATGCAGGTTATTTTGGTGAAATACATCCCAAACTAATATTAGAAAAGAAGTCATTAAAAAAAGTTTATTTATTTAACATAAATGTTTCTAACCTCTTGGGAGCTAGTACAAGAAAAAATAAATGGATTCCAATATATAAGCAATTCCCAATTGTTCCGAAAATGGAAAGGGATATAAATTTTGTTTTCAATAAGAAATTTTTAATTAGCGAAATTACATCACAAATAAGAAAAACAGGAAAGAATCTCTTAGAGGATGTAAAATTACTTGATGTTTTTGAAGATACTAAATTTGGAGATGATCATATAAGTTATACATTTAGATTATCTTATAGAGATAAAGATAAAACATTACTGGACTCTGACATTACATCAATTCATTCTAATATAATTTCTAATGTTGAAAAATGTTTTAACACTAAATTGAGGAATTAAGTGTATTACTAATATTATATGAGACTATAAACGAGTCTATGTATAATTCTTATATAAGATAGATAATAATCCTATAATAGTAGTTAATGTAGTATGATAAAGTTCATGATTAATTTGCTATCTCTGCTTCTGTCATCAGTGCTGTGGGTACAAGTCCCTCAGTGGTCAGATGATTGGTCAAAATGTGCTGTTGACATACCAGATGCTTCATGCCACTGGTATATAACTGCACCAGATAATACTTTTGGCGAAGGTTTTGATTGGGCTAGCGCACCTTGGTTTGATGCTAACGGATTAAGTGATGTCCCTAGTATTGATAAACAAACAGCCATTGAAAAGCTTCAATCCAAGTAGTACTGTCTTTAAGGCAGTACAGCAGGATTTAAAAGTTAATAATATCAATACTTTTTAACTATTATTTTTTTCTTGGACATTAAAAGGACAAAAATTTTCTATTTATCAAATTTTAAATTTCCCAGGCATTAAGCAGTTTGGGAAAGGACTGTTCAAATTGACAAATTTCTTTATCGTACTTATCTATTATGAGACTACATATAAGACTTATATTTAGTCTCATATGAGAAACAAAATACCACTAAATTTTTAAAAGTAAATTTTTTATTTCAACTAGTATTTAATATTTGCTTCAATATTTTTTAATAATAGTTAGTTGCTGAAGGGAAACAATTTTACCCTTCTCAGTAATCTTATGTGAGACTTTTCAAAAGACTTATAATAAGTCTTATATAAGAATATGTATATTATTTTCTATATAGATTTTTTAGCAATTGATACGCTTCATTTAATTTTCTCATTTGATCTGTTGATCCTCCAGCATCTGGATGCGTCTCTAAGGCAATTGATTTATAGGCCTCCCTAATTTTACGAAACGTATGAGCTGATCCTGCGGATGTTGATAAATTCAATAATTTAAGTGCTCCATGTACTGTCATCGTTGAGTCCAACGTTTCAAATGAATTTGATCTGTTATTTCGCTTAAAACTACTTACAAACCTTCTCATAAGAGTTGGTATCCTATTAACTAGATCTGATGTTGCAAAAGGGTCTTCTAAAACGCCAATCATTAATAAAACAATTTCAAGGGATGGATTTTTCTTTATCCAAAATGGGCATAATTCAGACATTAATTTATTGGCTGCACTCCATGTAAATGGTAGATTTTCAGTTCCTTCAAGATTTGGCCATATATCCCTTCCAAACCAATCCATAGAAGCTTCTACTACATGATCATTAGGAACTGATCCATATAAGGTTTTCCAATGACTAATTAACTCAATTCGACATTTTATTAATTCAGTTTCTTTAATTGTATTAATTTGAATATCATTAATATTCTCATTTGATTTTTCACTATTAATACTTCTTCTTAGATTCTTTACTTTTTTTTCAACAAAATTGGGAAGGCTTATGTTTGAGTTAGCTTTTTCATTATATTGATTGTTATTTGAAACTCTTTTTTTCAAAAATATCTCATTAACTTCATTTTTAACTTCTGATTTAATTAATACCAATGCAGTATCTTCATCAATACTCAAATTTTCATTATTATTCTTCTCGTTAAAGTCTATTTCTTGCTGTTGATTCTTAGGTAGTAAATCATCTTCTTGAAGAAGTTCTTTTAGTATCTTTTCTATTACAGGTCCTCTTGCTCTAAATCCCCACTCTTTTCGTAATTGATCAAACCTGGAAATTAGTTCCTTAGGTAAATCAATTGAAATTCTTTTTGTATTTGAATTTTCAGGAATATTCAATAATTTTTTTCTTTAATAGTAAGGAATTTATTTAATTTTATTCAAAAAAAATTGAAAGTCCATATGTAATATTGTTTTTAAATTAAAACCAATTTATTTTTATGTCACAAGTCAATGAAGTATCTTTTTATAATCAAACAAAAATGTTAAATTGTAATTTCAAGTCATCTAAAGAAAAAAAGAGTTTTTATCAAAATAAGAAATTAGAAATGCTTAATTATATTAAAGACTCACTTGAACGTAAAATCGCATCTATAACAGCATCTATAGAAGTTCTAGAAAGCCAAATAAAAAGGGATAAAGAAGTTGAAGTAACTAACTAGTGTTCAAACAAAACTTTCTAGAAGTTTTTCAGGGCCAAATTTCTTTAAATAACTGATATTTGATTTTTCAGTTACTAATAGATATCCTGCAAATCCTAAACCATTAATACTGAAACCATGGATATGATCTTTATTTCTCTTAATAAGAGCGATCCATTTATTAGTTATTAAAATATTGTAAGGATGTATTGGTTTCTTATCCCTGACAGGATCCCCAAGTCCTAATTTCATGCATAATTCTAAATAAAATTCAAAAAGAGATGATGAATTTTCTAAAAAATTAAATTTGGATACAATAATATTTTTTTTAAGCTTACTATTATTATCTTGATATGAGTTCATGTTTAAAAACCACTTTTCTCTAGGGCATGATATCTCACCTCTAGATCTACGCAGAAGTTGAAAATGCCTGTGAGGTTGACTTGCACCTGCAATTGGAGAACTATTGAAAAACCATAATCCACTAGTATCTTTATTAACTTGTTGTATCGCTCTCCAATCTTTAATATCTAACCATCCATTTTGAGGTTTCCATTCATTTGTAATAAGTAAAATATGACCTTTTTGTACAGGGTACTTATTTAATATTAGTTGATGATTATCACCGATTTTATCAATTTCTAGTATCTTTTCCCAGGGACAAAATGGATTCTGCTTAGGACCATAAAATTTTTTTTTATTAAATTTTGAAGTATCGAGTTTCCTAATTATGAAGTCGTCTTTTAAATATAAATCTCTCGTAATAATATCAGTTTTGAGAGGATGTAACGATTCGTCATCAATTGATAATTGAGTTTGCACTAGTGCTTTTTTCCAATATATTTCTAAACTCATTTAAAAAAAATTATCATAACTATTTTAAAAAAAATAATAAATTTGTAATTACTTTTTATTAAATTGATATTCTTTTAATTTTTCCAGGGGTACTGATTCTAAGACTACAATATTCGTTGATTCTAATATGACTTTTGGTGCAAGACCGTCTAATAATGCTTGCTTCCACCTATCAAGACAAATACACCAATGATCTCCATCCTTTAGTCCTGGGAATGAATAAATAGGCATGGGAGTTATTAAATCATTACCTTGTGATTTACTATATTTCAGGAAATTATCATCCATTACACAACATATGGAATGATTACCTCCATCATTTTTGTCATAGTTGCAAAATCCATCTCTGAACCAGCCTGTCATAGGTGCGCAACTACAAACCTCAATTTTTTCTCCTAGGACATTCAATTGATCTTGATTATTTATGGTCATAGATTTTTTAAATAATAATAAAACACCAACATTTCTTAAAAAAAGGTTGACGAGTATGGGGGGTGAGGAGGTAATAATTCTAATAAGGTTTTTTTCATTATGGATTGGGACTTTACTGAAAACATAGCATTTAAAGCTCTTTATGAAGCTTTTAAAGATAGTGATGAAACTTCCGCATTAGAATTTTTATCTAGTGATGGTGCTTCATATTATCTTGAGTTAACACAGGACGCGGCGGGTGAGGGACTTGATCTTGGTGATAATGAAACGATGGAAGAACTACAGGAAGAAATTATTGAATATTTGGAAAACAATTAAAGATTTAGTTTAAGCGCTAAAATATTTAGCTTTTGAGTGTAGTGAAATAATTGCTGTAGTGCTTTGTTCTGGATGAAGTTGTTCAGATTCATCCATTGTCAGGTTTATTCTTTTTGCATCCAACAATAGTAATTGTATGTTTGAGTCAGATACTTTTGGACAGGCAGGATAACCAAAAGAATATCTAGTTCCTCTATATTTTTGAGCTAGTATTTCTTTATTTTTGTCTGGTTCTTCAGTCCTAAAACCACATTCAATTCGTATTATTGCATGGACATACTCAGCTAGAGCTTCTGCTAATTGCACTGTAAGTCCATGGAATAATAAATAATCGCTATATCTATCTTCTTTAAATAATTTTTGAGAATATTCACTAGCAATATCGCCCATCGTTACTGCCTGCATTGGAAATATATCTATAGGTTTATCATTTTTCAAATCACAATAAAAATCAGCTATGCATAAATTATTCCCAGATTTTTGTCTCGGAAAGTTAAATTGTGAAATTTTATTTAATGATTTTTCATCAAATAAGAAAATACTATTATCTTTTCTCCCACATCTGAAATATCCATAAACTGCTTTGGGCGAGATAAGTTTTTTTTCTATAATTGTATCTAACCATTTATCTAACAATGGTTTAGCGTATGAATCCAAATAGTTATTGTATTCATCTACGCTTTGGTTTTTTCCTTTTTTTATTTGCCATTGTCCGCTAAAAAGTGCCTTTTTATCTAAATAAAAAATTAACTTATTTAAATCTATATCAACGTCGTTCAAGACCTTCGTTCCCAAGAAAGGAGCTTGAATTGGTTCTTCTTCATTTATAAATTTTGATCTTATAAAATTTTCTTTTAATTTTAATTTAGAAGTCTCTATATCTATAGATATTGATTTTTTAACAGATTGAGAGTTGGATTTTGATGAGGCCAAATTAATATTTATACCCTCATTGTTAATGAACCCCTCTGTATTTGACCAATTACCCTTTTTTTTATTATCCATATATTCATTCATAAATTTGAGATCAGTGAAAGCATCTTTTCCGTACAATATTTTCCCGTTATATATTTTGCTGCAGTCCTCATTTACAAATTTTGGAGTTAAGGCTGCGCCTCCTAATATTACTGGTACAGTAATATCTTCCTTGTTGAAAGCCTCTAAATTATCTTTCATAAAAGCAGTTGATTTAACAAGTAATCCGCTCATCGCGATGCAATCTGCATTGTGGTTCTTTTGTGCATCTATAATTGCTGAAACATCTTGCTTTATTCCAAGATTTATAACGTCATAACCATTATTTGTAAGTATTATATCAACCAAATTTTTTCCAATATCATGAACATCGCCTTTGACAGTTGCAATTAAGAGTTTTCCATTTGATATGTTTTCATCTACAGTTTCCATATGTGGTTCTAATATTGAAACCGCAAATTTCATTGTTTCAGCGGATTGGAGTACAAATGGTAATTGCATTTGACCTGAGCCAAATAAATCTCCTACAACTTTCATCCCATCTAGTAAAAAGGTATTAATTATTTCAAGAGGTTTATATTTTTTTAACGCTTTATTTAATTGATCCTCTAATCCTATTTTTTCTCCATCAATAATATGATTTTTCAGACTTTCTTCAAGAGTAAGATTTTTATTTTCTGAAGATGCTTTTTTGAAATCTTGAATAGATAAATCTTGAAAAGCCTTTGTTAATTCTACTAATGGATCATAAATACAAATATCATTTTCAAATTTTCTTTTATCATAAATCAAATCTATGCAAAGCTTTTTAGTTTCTTCAGAAATTTTTGATAATGGCAAAATTTTATTTGGTGCAATGATAGCAGAATCTAATCCTGCTTTAATGCATTCATCTAAAAATATTGAATTTAGATTAATTCTTGATAATGGTGAAAGACCAAAACTAATGTTGGATATCCCAAGTATGATATGAATATCTGGGAAATTTTCACGAATTTTTAATATAGCACTAATAGTTTCTTTAGCGTTTAATCTATCTTCTTCTATCCCTGTAGATATTGGCAAAGCTAATGGATCAAAAAATAACTCATAATCTGACAAACCACATTCTCTTGTTCTATTGATCGCTCGTTTGACAATCTTATATTTTTTTTCTGAATTCCTTGCCATTCCATCTTCATCAATTGTTCCGACAACAAGACCTGAACCGTACCCTAAGGCTAACTTTAGAACTTGATCAAACCTTTCATTGCCATCTTCGTAATTGGTTGAATTTATAATACATTTACCACCAGCTGACTTTAATCCACTTTCCATTTTTTCAGCATCTGTAGAGTCAATCATTAATGGTAAATTTATATTGGTAACTAGTCTTGAAGTTATTTCTTTCATATCCTTCACTCCGTCTCTGCCTACATAATCGACATTTACATCAAGAACATGAGCGTTTTCTTTTTGTTGTTGCTTGGCAATTGCAACTAAGCCATCCCAATCGTCGTTATTTAATAACTCTCTTACCTTTTTCGATCCACTTGCATTTAATCTTTCTCCTACTATCAAAATTGAATTGTCTTGTTTATATGGCACAGAATTATATATTGATGAGGCAGATGGAATAAAACCACTTGAATTTTTTTTTCCAATATTGTTAGTCCTGTCATTATCAATAATTTCATCGATTATTGAAGAAAGGTATTTTATATGTTCAGGAGTTGTCCCACAACATCCACCTATTAATTGAACATTAAAGTCATATATAAAATTCATTAACTGCATCTTTAATTCTATTGGCTTTAATCTATAGTGAGCTACACCACCAATATTTTCAGGAAGACCTGCATTAGGAATACAGCTTATAGCGAAGGGAGAATTTTCAGACAAATATTTAATATGTTCCTTCATTTGCTCAGGGCCAGTTGCACAATTAAGTCCAAGGATATCTATATTAAATGGCTCTAATATTGTTAATGCAGAAGCAATATCAGATCCAACAAGCATAGTACCTGTTGTTTCCATTGTTATAGATACCATTAAAGGTATATCAATATTTTTACTTTCAAGAATTTCTTTTGAGGCTAATAAGGCAGATTTAATTTGTAAAACATCCTGACAAGTTTCAATCAAAAGAAGATCAACTCCTCCATCTATAAGACCATAAATTTGTTCTTTATATGATTGCTTTAATTCATCAAAATCTATATGTCCTAAGGTGGGTAATTTAGTTGTTGGGCCAATTGAACCTGCTACAAATCTTGGTTTATCAACTGATAAGTATTTGGCAGCAGCTTTTTTTGCTATAAATGCCGCATTTTTATTTATCTCATAAGCCTTATCCGCAATATCATATTCATCAAGAACTATTGATGAGGCTCCAAATGTATTAGTTTCTATAACATGACAACCTGCTTCTAAAAATGAATTATGAACCTTCTCAACCACCTCTGGCGACGATAAAACAAGGTTTTCATTACATCCCTCTAATTCTTTTCCTCCGAAGTCATCTGCAGTAAGATTTAAGTTCTGAAATGATGTTCCAGTACCTCCGTCAAAAATAATTAATGGTTTTTCATCTCTTTTTAGATAGGTTCTGAAAGATTCCATTTTTAGGTAAAAATTAATTTATTTCAGTGAAATTCTTGTTATCCAATTATCATAGTCTTGAGAACGACCTTCTGTTATTTCTATAAGCTTACTTTTTAATTTATTCATTATTGGTCTTTCAACATTTAATTCAGTTGATTCAATTTTTTTAACTGGTGTAATTTTTGCTGCTGTACCAGTTAGAAAAACTTCATCTGCTATTAATAATTCTGTTTTATCAACAGGCCTCTCAATTACATTTATTCCAAATGATTTTGCTAATTCAATTACACTAGCTCTAGTAATCCCCTCAAGGATATCTTGATCAACACCAGGAGTGATTAAGTCTCCATTCCTTACAATAAATAAATTCATACCACTAGCTTCGCTTACCTTACCACTTGAATTTAATAGCAGGGCTTCATCAAAACCCGATAAACTAGCTTCTGTTTTGGCTAATGAACTAGTAATATATGCTCCACTTATTTTTCCTCTTAAAGGGAGAGATCTATCTTCTTGTCTTGTCCAACTACTCATTCTACAAGAAACACCATCTGGGGATAGATAATCTCCTAGTTCAATACAATAAATAAAGAAATCTGTTTCAATATTGTGTAACCTTGGCGCTATACCTAAATCGCTTGTATATACAAATGGTCTTATATAAATAGGTTTTTCTGGCATGTTTCTTTTTATAACTTCTTCTAAGGCTTTAAAAATATATTCTTCAGAAATTTCAGTTAAGAGTAATTTTGCACTTTGAGATAATCTTTTTATATGTTTATCAGTTCTAAACAAAAGGAATTCTTCTTTGTTTGTTGGGTTAGGTATCGCGCGCATTCCTCCAAATGCAGCAGTACCGTAATGTAGTGCATGAGTAGCTATTGATATTTTTGCTTCTTTAAATGGAATACATTTACCTTCGAACCAGGCGTATGGAAGAAATTCATGCATATTTAATTTATTTAATTAAGGTAAAATTGTTTTATCCTACTTACGTATTCTAAACCTTATTTATATATAAAAATGCACAGGATATTAAATATAGCAGGAAATGAAAAGAATAAGGATGATTTAATTGAGCAACCAGCTGCAGATTTTATTTTTATAACAAGTGTCCAGGCTGATTTAAATCTTATATCAAACTTATTGTTAGAAAAAGAATTTGCTTCATTAAAAAATAATATAAGAGCTTTAGAAATTTCTAATTTAAATTCCTCAGCTCAAATAGATAATTATTTATTAAAAACAATAAATTATGCAAAAGTTGTCGTACTTAGAATATTTGGAGATAAAGGTACATGGAACTATGGAATTGAACAACTTTTAAATTGGCAAGCAGTTAATAAAAAAAGGAAGTTAGTAATCCTATCAGGTACCATTGATCAGGAAATTTCCTTATGTGAAATAAGTAGTATAGATAAAAATATTGCATTAAATATTTCTAGATTACTAAGATCTGGAGGACTGGATAATTATAGAAAGTTTCTTAATTCTTTAAATTATTTAGTTGAAGATGAAAAATTAATTCCTGATCATTTTTTGAATATTACTTTTTATGCAGATCCCTACTTATATGATTGGAAAAATGAAAAAGGCGAAAAGATAGGAATAATATCCTATAAATCACTTTTTTTGGCTAATGAAATTGAAGTAAACGAAAAACTTAACATGCAATTAAGAAAATGCGGACTATCTCCTAAAACATTTTTTATTTCAACATTAAAAGATCATATTATTCAGAACAAATTAATAGACATTTTTAAAAAAGAAGATATTAAACTAATAATTACCACAACTTCATTTTCTTCATCTCAAATAAAAAATAACGATTTAATTGAAAATTCAGCAAATATTTTTACTTTTCTTAAAATTCCAATTTTACAACTTCTTTCTTCTAATAGATCAAGAAAAAAGTGGGTAAATTCATCTATTGGAATGAATTCATCTGATTTATTAATGCAAATAATTATTCCCGAATTTGATGGAAGAATTACTACCTGTCCTTCAGCATTTAAAGAAATTATTTCTAAGAAAAATACACTATATAGTGAAATAACTAGTTACAAAGCTGATCAAGTAGGTATTCAATGGATTTCAAAATTTGCAACAAATTACGTGAAACTTCAGAAACTTAATAATTTTGATAAAAGAATTTGTTTAGTAATAAGTAATTATCCAGTAAAGAACGGAAGAATCGGTAATGGGGTTGGTCTAAATACACCATCTTCAATAATAAATATTTTTAATTGGTTAAAAGAAGAAGGTTATGACCTTGGATCTTGTAATTATCCTCAAGATTCTTCGGAATTAATGTCAATTCTTATAAAAACTAGAACTAATGATATTGAATCTCAAAATAATAAACCATTAGATTACTTACCACTCAGTGAATATCTAAAATATTGGAATTATTTAGAACTTGATCCCAAAAATATTATTGTTAGTCGTTGGGGTAGACCATCTGATGCGATCGATCTAGATAAGAAAGGCTTCTCAATAAATGGTATTAGATTTGGAAAAATAACATTATTGATACAACCTCAACGAGGTTATGACGCTTTCACTGATAGAGATATTCATTCTCCCGATCTTCCACCTCCCCATAGATATTTAGCACAATATTTTTGGATTGAAAAAGTTTTTAATGCAAATGCTATTTGCCATATTGGTAAACATGGGACTGTTGAATGGTTACCTGGTAAATCTATAGGTTTAAGCAATAAATGTTTTCCAAATATTATTTGTCCTGCAATACCAAACATATATCCCTTTATCGTAAATGATCCTGGAGAAGGATCCCAAGCTAAAAGAAGAACTGCTGCAACAATTATTGATCATTTAACCCCTCCTTTGGATAGATCAGAATTATATGGAAAATATTCAATATTAGAAAATTATTTAGACGAATATTTTGAAGCAAAATTATTAAATTCTAATCGGATTGAAATAATAGAAAAATCCATTTTTGAATTAATTAAAAAAGATTTTAGCGAAATTACTTTAAAGAATAAAAATAATCAAATAGAAGAAATTGATTCCTTTCTTTGCAAAATTAAAGAATCTCAAATTAGGACAGGTTTGCATATTTTTGGCAATCGGCAGAATGACATTAATGAAATAAATTTATTCTTGTGTATTGCAAGAGTACCAAATGCCAACCGAATTGGTGTTATTCAATATATAGCAAAACATTTAAAACTAGATTTGAATCCTTGGACAAATCAATATGATCAAATGTTAAGTGAAAAGGATAAAAAAATATTATTGACTTTTTCCAATAAAAACATTTTAAACTTTAGAATGGCTATTGATTTTTTGGAACAACAAGCAAAGTATTTAATATATTTGTTTTTTTACAAAAAGAATACCAATATAAAAAATCTAGAAAAATATAAAAATCAGAAAATTATAGACTATTTCTTTAATGAAAAAAAACATAATAAGTATTTTTTATTATTAAAAAAAGAGATTCTATATCCAATCATTAATTCTTCATATAGTGAGAAATTATCATTTATTAATTCATTAAATGGACAATATGTAAAAAGTGGTCCATCTGGAGCCCCTACGAGAGGTAAAACCGAAACTTTACCCACTGGTAAAAATTTCTTTTCAGTTGATTCGAGAGGGCTGCCAACTGAATCAGCATGGAGTGTTGGTTGTCAGTCCGCTTCACAAATACTTGATTTATACAAACAAGATAGTGGAGAAGATTTAAGAAATATAGCAATATCTGTATGGGCAACATCCACAATGAGAAATGGTGGTGAAGACATTTGTCAAATACTATATTTATTAGGAGTACAGCCTATTTGGGATGGGCCTTCAAGAAGAGTAGTTGATCTAGAAATCATTCCTTTATCTGTTCTCGAAAGACCAAGGGTTGATGTTACTTTAAGGATTTCGGGAATGTTTAGAGATGCATTTCCACAGTTAGTTAAATTAACCTCTAAAGCAATAAATCTTGTTTCTAATCTTAATGAGGATGATATATTTAACCCTCTTGCTGGGGCTTCAAGGGAAGGTGATTCAATTAATCGTATATTTGGGTCAGCGCCAGGTTCATATGGAGCTGGTCTGCAAGAATTAATTTCAAATTCTAATTGGGATAATATTGATGATTTTGGAGAATCTTTTCTTAATTGGAGTAAGTGGATTTACAGTGATAATCTTGAACCTATAGAGGATAAAAAGTCATTAGAAAATGCTCTTAAAAATGTGCAGTTAGTTGTTCATAACCAAGATAATAAGGAACATGATATTTTAGATTCTGATGATTATTATCAGTTTCAGGGCGGATTATCCTCAGCAGTAAAAAAATTGAGCGGTAAATTACCTGAAATGTATCATGGTGATTTATCAAAATTTGGATTATCTAAAATATCAAAATTACAAGATGAAATTAATAAAGTTGTTATATCAAGAATACTTAACCCTAAATGGATAAATGGAATGAAGGATAATGGTTATAAAGGAGCGTTTGAATTTTCAGCTACACTAGATTACTTATATGCTTTTGATGCTTCTACTGAAGTAGTCTCAGATTGGTGTTATGAGGAAGTTTATAAATCATGGTTATGTGATCTGGATCTTAAGAATTTCTTTCTAGAGAATAATCCATGGGCTTTAAGAGATATTGCACAAAGATTTCTTGAAATTGTCAATAGAAAAATGTGGAATAATTGTTCATCAGATGTCATTGAAAATTTAAAGAACATAATTATTAATACTGATTCAATAATTGAAAAAAACGAATTCTGAATTATCTACCTAATAGCGAAAGTCCGTGACTATCAGTTCCGCATGTTTTTAGCATTGAATATTTATCTGCTAATTTATCTATTTCTGAACAAACAAATAAACTAGGATTCCATACTTCATTAAGTTCATAATCGTACCAAACCTCTATTCCATCAATACCTTGTATTTTGGCCTCTGGAATTAATTTATAAAAGGGAATCCTGTATCTCGCTGGATGTGCAAGAAATGATAAACCACCAGCTAAATTTATTGATTTAATAACTGATTTAATATTTAAATCATTACCTATTGGTGACTCTCCAAGGATGTATGGATTTAGATATTTACTTTTTATATCTATTCCCAATCCAATTACATGTACTAAACATCCAAGAATCAAACAATTAATTTCTATTCCCGAAATTAATGTAAAAGAATCATTAGGATAATTTTTGAGTATATTATTTTTTTTAATATACTCATGAGCTTTAATTGTATGATGATCGGTTATTGATAAAAATTTCAAGTTATTTTTATAAGCTTGTTCTAAAAGTTCATATGGTTCTAGACTTCCATCACTAAATTTTGTATGACAGTGAAAATTAATATTTTTAGGACAACTATTTTTATTAATATTAGAAGTTAATTTTACTAAGTCTTCCCTATTCATTACTTAATGAATTCTCATTTTTCTTTCTAATCTTTGCATATAATTGTATTGAAGCCAACATGAAAATAACTAGTCCAACTACGCTCCATGTAGCAACACTAGTTGGAAAATTATTTTTAAAAATAACTAAAAGTACAATTATAAATAATAATAAAGTAGGCAATTCATTTAATAATCTAAGGTTTTTTGCTGAAATGGTTGAAGTGCCATTTTGTAATGAATACATTATTTTATAACAATAAGAATGATAAATTACTAATGCTAATACAAAAGAAATTTTAATTTGCAACCACTTCTCACTTAACCAACTTGGTTGCATAATAACCATGCATATAGCCATACTTAAAGCTAATATCATCCCAGGTGTTGTGATTATATTTGCCAGCCTTTTTTCCATCAAGGTGTATTGTTTATTAAAGGCAATTTTTAATTCATTATCCATATTTTTAGATTCTTCATGGTATATAAAAAGCCTTACTAAATAAAAAAGTCCTGCAAACCAAACGATTACACCCATAATGTGAAATGATTTAAACCAGAGATATGCTTCAGCTGCCAAATTACTAGATTAATTTAAAAATATATATTTTTAATATAATTATATTTAACAATATCAAGAAATCTATTTTTCAAAAATTAATTAATATTTATAACTCGTTAAAATATTCATATATATCATTTACTGAATTTTTTCCAAGTCCTTTAACTTTTGATAAATCCTCTTTACTAGCTATTCTTATCGCTTCTATTGATTTAAAATGCTTAAGCAATTCTCTTATTCTAGATGGTCCTAATCCACTGATTTGAGACAATTGAGATCTATTCATTCTCTTAGATCTTTTGTCTCTATGAAAAGATAATGCAAATCTATGCGCTTCATCTCTTACCCTTCTTAACAGAAGAACTCCTTTTTGATTTTCATCAGTATCAAGAGACTTAGTAAAACCTGGAATAAATATTTCTTCATTTTTTTTTGCTAATGAACATATAGTTACTTCTTCCTCAAGATTTAATTCTTTTAATGCTTTAATAGCTGCATTTAATTGTCCTTTCCCTCCATCAATCATTATTAAATCAGGCCAATCTGATAGAAGTTCATTGTCTAATTTACTATTCGTTTTATCATTTAATATTGAAAAATCCCCTCCGCTTTTTTTAAATCTTGACCATTTTTTAAACCTTCTATGTATTACTTCATATATCGAAGCAAAATCATCACTATGTCCTACAAAAACGTTTGGATCTTTTATTTTATATTTCCTATAATGATGTTTAGAAGGAATCCCATCAATAAAAACGACTTGTGATGCTACAGGGTCACTACCTTGTATATGGCTAATATCATAACCTTCAATTCTTTTAGGTTGTTCGCTTAATTCAAGTATTTGGGCAAGATCCTCAATTGATGATTCATTATCTTGTATCCCATTTAATATTCTATCTAATTCCAATTTCGCATTTTTTAAAACCATTTCTACAGTTTCATGTTTTTTATTTCTTTTTGGGATTAAGATTTTTACTTTCTTTTTTCTTAGCTCCGTTAACCAATCCTCTATGGTTGCTTGTTTTGGAAGGTTATATTGAATAAGAATTTCTGATGGTATTTCTACGGCTTCAACATTCATATAATGCTCTTCTAATATCTTTTGTAAAATAAGATCTTCATCTTCATTATTTAATTTTTGACTATAGGCAATTCTTCCAATAAGCTTACCAGATCTCATTTGGAAAATTTGTATACTAGCTACATTTTTTTCTGAAACTATTCCAAAGATATCTCTATTAATTGAAGAATCAGGTATTGATATTTTTTGTGATTCAGTTAATAATTTTAAACCTGAAATTTGGTCCCTTATTTTTGCTGCATTTTCATAATCTAAATCATTTGAAAATTGCAACATTTTTTTTTGTAAAAATATTTCTAAGTCATCATTCCTTCCTTGAAATATCATAGATACTTGTTTCATTATTTTTTTATAATCGTCAGATGATATTACTTCTTGGCAAACTCCTGGACATCTTCCTATTGAATAATTCAAACAAGTTCTATCTTTATAGACTGGCCTTGGCCTTTGTCTAAGTGGAAATATTTTTTTTATCGTAAATAATGTTCTCCTTAATAATCCGACATCTACATAAGGTCCATAATATCTATCCAAATTATTTCTATTTCTTCTTCTTCTTGTAATAAATATTCGAGGATATTTTTCACTCCATGTTATGCAAAGATATGGATATTTCTTATCATCCTTTAAAAGAATATTAAAGTATGGTTTGTTTGTTTTTATTAAATTTGACTCTAAATTTAGTGCTTCATATTCGCTATCTGTGACTATAATTTCTATCTCAGTTATTTGACGAACCATCAAACTTAATCTTGGAGTTAAATCTGAAAAATTATTAAAATAACTACTTACTCTACTGCGTAGTTTTTTAGATTTACCAATATAAAGTAAATTATTATCTATATCTTTAAAAAGATAGCAACCAGATGACTTTGGAATTTCGGATAATCTTGATTTTAGTAATTCTTTATTATTAATTAATTTATATTCAATTTTAAAATTATATTTGTTATCTATTGTTTCTATAGATGAATTACTCATATATTAAGATTAACCTCCATAATTCCAGCCAGTTGAAGATAAATTTAGAGAGTCAACATCATTATTCAAATAAGCAGATTGAACTTCTCCTACAAAAACTGTATGGTCTCCATGAATAACACTTCCAACAACATTACATTCAACTCCACCAACACCATCAACTAAAATAGGCAATCCAAGTTCACCTAAATTAAATTCAACAGATTCAAATCTGCCTCCTAATGCTTTTTGGGGTTTAAAGAAAACAGCTGCTAGATCCTTTTGATCACTTTTGAGGACATTTAATGAGAACTTATTGGTGGACTTTATTATTTCATGACTAGAACCTTCTGCTCTAACAGCCATTACGACTAATGGTGGAGTGAAGGAACCTTGAGTCACCCAACTTGCAGTAAATCCATTCACTTCATTTTTATCTTCGTCTCTAACTCCACAAATAAATAATCCGTGAGGTATTTTTCTTAATAAGATTTTTTTTGCTTCTAGATTTAATGTCATAATTGATATATCTAATAAACTTATTTTAACTAAATTTCTTATTCGAACATAATAAATTCATGAAAATTCTTTATCCTGGTACATTCGATCCTTTAACAAACGGGCATATTGATTTAATAGAAAGAGCTGAAAAAATATTTGGCAATCTAGTAGTTGCTGTTTTAGAAAATACTTCTAAAACACCAACATTTAATCTTGAAAGAAGAATAATACAAATAAAAAATTCTCTTTCTCATTTACCTAATATTGAAGTTATTTCTTATTCTGGTCTAACTGTAGATTGTGCAAATGATCTAAAAGCTAATCTTATTCTTAGAGGCTTAAGAGCAATGAGTGATTTTGAGTATGAACTTCAGATTGCTCATACAAATAAATCTCTTAATAATGATATTGAAACTATATTTTTATCCACAAATACAAATTATAGTTTTCTCAGTAGTTCTTTAGTAAAAGAAGTTGCAAAATTTGGTGGTGAAATTAATCACATGGTACCCCCCTCTGTTGAGAGGGATTTAAAAGAATATTTTAAATAATATTTTTATTAACAAGATTTCAAGTAATAAAGATCATGTAATAATTTAAAAGCTTTTTCTTTATCAATTTTATCAGAATTTTGGATAATACTTATAATTATTGGCCTTTCATTTTTATATAAAAAACCAGATAATGCAAAGACATTTGAAAGAGTCCCAGTTTTCCCAAAAAACTTTCCAGACAATTCACTATTTACAAATCTTTTAGCTAATGTTCCTCTTACCCCAGTAATTGAAAGTGTAGATTGATAAGCTTTAAAATCATTAAAATATCTCATTTTATGTAAAAACAATACAACTAACCTTGTTGTAATTTTATTTTTTCGAGACAACCCACTAGCATCTGCAAAGTATGCTTTAGTTGTTGGGAGGCCTTTATTTTCAAGCCATCTTTTCAATTTTATATAATCATTATCGTTCCATGTATTTGAGGCATTTTTAAAGAGAGATTCAGCTGTAAAATTATGGCTTTCAGAATTTGTTAGAGTTAATAATGAAATAATTGGAGTTGAATATATTTTATTTATCTCTTTAATATTTTGTAAATAAAAAGTTTTTTCTGAATCAAAAAAAACTATATTTATTTTTGAATTTGGAAATTTATTTTTTAAATAATTTTTAATAAAAATTTTTAATGAATAAATATCATCATATTTATTGTGATTACTTTCTATTGCAAGAGATGTAATTGGAGATCCATATTCGTAAAGTTTATCAGTATTTGTCCAGCCATTAGGCCAATATAATTTTGAATCAATTTCTACAATATTAAAGTTAATAATTTTATTGTCTTTAACATATGAAATTAGTTCGATTATATCTTCATAATTAAGATCTGGATCACCTTGACCGTGTAAATAATAATCGTTTTTATTTTTAAATAAGGAAGTTTTTAAATTATTATTTAATTTATATTTACTTAAAACATAAGCTGATGAGAATAATTTTTGATTAGATGCCGGCAACCTTGGAACATCTTCATTGTAGGAACTTATTATTTCCCCTTTATTATTAATAATCGATACACTAAAAGAATCATCAAGCGTTTGATTCAATAAAGCATCATAATTAGGACATATTTTGTTTTTAGTAATTATTCCCGGGAAATTAAAATAAATACTATTTAAAATAGTAATTTTCTGATTTGCTAGTAAATATCTTATTAAGAAAGGAGATGTTACTAATACAAAAACAATTAAGAAAAATGAATAAATTTTTTTTATCACATTCAATCTATAAATTCACAAAAATAGATTCATTGTCGGGTTTAATTTCAAATTCTTTTTTAAAGAAATATCTTTTATTTTCTTCTTTGAAAAGCAACCAATTATTTGGATAAATATGCATAAGAGCAGCTTTATTTAAAGGCTGCAGAAAATAAATATTTTTCCATGTTTTGACAAAGTTTTTACGTCGCTCTCTAATAACACTTCCTATACCAATATTGGCATCTTCAAATTTTGGATTTAATGAATAATGCGTACCTTGATAATTATCAGACATTGGTTCAAATGAATCGAAATCATATGGCTGAGGTAGTATCGATATCATTGCACTATCTATATTATTTAAATTATTTGATTCATTAAATGATTTAAAAGTAAAAATTTTATCTTTAATATCTGGATAGTCTCTTTGTGCCAAAGCCACAGCACCTTGATCAGCAAAAGTTATAAATACATTATTATTTTTAGACAATATCTTGTAAATAGTTATTCCAATTCTGTTAAACTTCAATCCTTCAAAATTAAATTCTATAGTAAATCTTTTATTTGAATCTAATAAACTTGGAATAATTGCATCCTCCATATTCTTAAGAGATTCATTTAAATCTTTAGGTAGTCTGTAATTGGTTTTCATTAAAATTTTTCAATACATATTTGAATAAGTTCTAAAAATTTATCTATTTCTGACTTATTGTTTATTGAACCTAAAGTAACACGAATATTTGAATATAGTTCATCATCTTTTAAACCAATATTTTTAAGTGTTGAGCTAGGTTTCCCAGATGAACTTGAACAAGCACTTCCACTACTTATGGCTATTTTATTTTCTGACATGAAATTAACAATCTTATAGGCCCTTATAGGCTCAAATAGTTTATTTAATAGTAGAAACGAAATATGATTGGGAAGTCTATGGTTAATACTACCCGTAATCTTTATATGATTATTATCCTTAATTTTTTGAAAAAAATAATTTTTGAGTTTATTAATATTATTAGAAGGAAATTCAGTTATGTAATCATATAATTTTATTTTTCCTTTAATATTCTTTAATGATTCATACATTCCAGCGATTAATGGCAAAGCTTGTGTCCCTTGTCTAATTGAAAATTCCTGAGTAAGTGATATGTCATTATTTTTTAAAATTTGTCTAGACTTTTCTTTTGTTAAAAGAATACCGATCCCTTTTGGACCGCCAAATTTATGAGCAGATAAACTTAAAAAATCACATTTAAGATCTTTCCAACTGAATATTCCATTACTTAATATTTGAGTTCCATCTAAATGAAACATTATATTTAATTCTTCACATTTGGTACCAATAAATTTGACAGGTTGTATTGTCCCAATTTCACTTTGTCCCCAAATAATTGATACAAGCTTTGTATCTTTGTTTAAAATGTTTTCGATATTAGAAATATTTAAAATTCCATCATTATTTACCATCCATTCGTAAATATTCCAATTTTGTTTTCTTAGTTTATTAGCACAAATAGTTGTTGCTTGATGTTCAACATTTGAAATAACAACCCTCCCATTTTTAAAGTTCTCATAAATATTATTAAATACAATATTTGTCGATTCCGAAGAACCAGATGTAAAAATTATATCCTCTGCATCAGCTTCAAATAAATAAGCAATTTTAGATCTAATTTTTTCAAGATATGTAGAGCATTTTATCCCTAGCTCATATGTAGATGAAGGGTTATGCCAATAATTCCTGTAAGTTGAATTAATAATATTTAAAACATTCTCAGATAATGGAGTTGTGGATGCATTATCTAAATAAATAAAATTATTTTCCATTAATTTACTAACATTGATCCTGAGAAAACCTTTTTAGCATTACCGGTCATCATTACTTCACAATCGTCTTTTGACCAATCAATTTTAAGATTACCTCCTGGTAAGGTTACTATGGTTTGTGAATTACAAAGGCCTAATTTATAAGCTGCTACATGGATAGCACAGGCACCTGTTCCACAAGCTAAGGTTGCTCCTGCCCCCCTTTCCCATACTTTTACTTTAATATTATCTCTATTTAAAATTTGACAAAAATGCACATTAGTTTTTTCAGGAAATAATTCATTTTTTTCAAATATAGGACCAAGTCTGGAGAGAACAATTGACTCTATGTCTTTTACAAAGAATATTAAATGAGGATTTCCCATTCCTACGGCATAACCCATATTATTAAAATCTTTCTCAATAAATTCGTGTGAAGGAATTGAATTTATTTTTTTTTCAATTGTTGTTGGAATATTTTTACATTCTAAAATTGGAACTCCCATTTTTACTGTAATTTCATCATTTAAATATTGTGCAATTTTTAAACCTGCTTTAGTCTCAATTTTATATTCTATATTTTTATTATTCATTGAGTCATTTACGTGGAGATACTCAACTAAACACCTAATTCCGTTTCCACACATTTGTGCTTCAGAACCATCAGAATTAAAAATTATCATTTTTGCATAATTATCTTCATTAGGTTCTTCTATAAAAATCACACCATCTGCTCCAATACCAAATTGCCTGTTGCAAATTTTTTTTATATCAAATATTTTATTTGTCTTGTAATTTTTATACAATTCATTTCCTCTAGAATCTATTATTACGAAATCATTTCCGTTACCTTGATATTTTTCAAAAGTTATATTTTTCATTTGTAGATAATATATTTTAAATTTTAATTATAAATTATTCCTTTTAACAATCTATTTCTATTTTATACAATGGATATTAAAATAATAATTTAACAAATAAAAATTAAGTGATTTCTCCCGATAAACAATATGAGGCTGATACCAATTTATATAATCCATCTGAAATAGAAAAAAAATGGCAGTCAATATGGACAGAAAACAATTTATACAAAACCGATGAATTAACTGAGAATAGTGATAAATTTTATGCCTTATCAATGTTTCCCTACCCTTCAGGTAATCTCCATATGGGACATGTTAGGAATTATGTTATTACAGACTTAATAGCTCGATTCCAAAGATTTAAGGGCAAATCTGTTTTACATCCAATGGGTTGGGACGCTTTTGGTTTGCCTGCTGAGAATGCAGCGATTGAAAGAGGAATTAGTCCAAGTGTCTGGACTAAAAAAAATATTTCTCATATGAAGTCACAATTAAAGCTTTTGGGACTATCAGTTGATTGGGATAGGGAATTTGCAACATGTGATGAAAATTATTATATTTGGACTCAATATCTATTTTTAGAGTTATACAAGGCAGGTCTTGTATATCAGAAGGAATCAGAAGTTAATTGGGATCCTATAGATAATACAGTCCTAGCGAATGAACAAGTTGATTCAGATGGTAAATCTTGGAGATCTGGTGCAGTAGTTGAAAAAAAATTATTAAAGCAATGGTTTTTAAGAATTACTAATTATGCTGATGAGTTATTGAAGGATTTAGAAAAATTAGATAACTGGCCAGAAAGAGTAAAAATAATGCAAGATAATTGGATTGGAAAGTCAATTGGTTCAAATATTAATTTCAATATCAATACCAATCCAGAAGAGAAAATTACTGTATTCACAACAAGGCCAGATACTTTATTTGGAGTTACTTATTTAGCAATTTCTGTTAATCATTCATTAGTAAAAAAAATTTCTGATCAAGAAACAATACAAGATTTAGAAAATCTTAAACAATATTTGAAAAATAATAAAAATAATGAACTTGAAAAAATTGGAATAAAAACTAACTTAAAAGCAATAAATCCAGTTAATTCTGAACCTATTCCTATTTGGGTGGCAAGTTATGTTCTCGATGAATACGGTACAGGTGCTGTTATGGGCGTGCCTGCTCATGATCTAAGAGATTTTGAATTTGCTAAGAAAAATAATATTGATATTAAACAGGTAATAATAAAGGATAAAAGTGAACAAAATAAAGAGCTTGAAGAAGCTTATGTAGAAAAAGGATATCTTATTAATTCAAATCAATACAATGGAATAGAAAATACTATTGCTAAAATAAAAATTTCAGAGGAGGGAGTAAATAATGGATGGGCTGAAAATAAGATTCAATATCGTCTAAGAGATTGGTTAATCTCTAGACAAAGATATTGGGGATGTCCGATACCCATAGTTAATTGCAAAAAATGTGGATCTGTTCCATTAAAGCAATCGGAATTACCTGTTTCCTTACCAAAAGATATAGAAATATCGGCTAACAAGATTAATGCTTTAGGTGATAATAATAATTGGATAAATACTACATGTCCAAAATGTGGAATAGAGGCAAGAAAAGAAACTGATACTATGGACACTTTCATGTGTTCATCATGGTATTTTTTAAGATATCCATCTTCAAAATGTTCTAATAAGCCATTTGAAAAGATTGAAATCAATAAGTGGTTGCCTGTAGATCAATATGTTGGAGGGGTAGAGCATGCAATATTGCATTTGTTATATGCAAGATTTTTCACTAAAGCCTTGAGGGATAATGAACTATTTGAAATTGATGAACCTTTCAAAAAACTATTAACGCAGGGAATGGTTCAGGCGGCTGCCTATAAAAACAATAAAACTGGTAAATATGTTTCTCCTTCCGATATTACTGACTTATCAAATCCTACAGATCCAATTGACAATTCTAAACTCGATGTTCTTTTCGAGAAGATGTCTAAGTCTAAATATAATGGAATAGACCCTGAATCAGTAATTAAAAAATATGGAGCAGATACAGCAAGAATGTTTATATTATTTAAAGCACCACCAGAAAAAGATTTGGAATGGGGAGATACTGATGTTGAAGGACAATTTAGATTTTTAAGCAGGATTTGGAAGCTTTATATAAATTGTGCAAAAGATGTAAATAGTAAATCTAATTCCTATCCAGATAAAGAAAAAAGTTTAATAAAGTCAATGAATATCGCTATAAAAGAAATTTCAAATGACATATTAAATAATCAATTTAATACTGCGATTTCAGAACTAATGAAGTTTTATAATTCATTATCAAATTCCATTAATGACGTAAACAATAATTTAAAAATTGATGCTTTAAAAACATTTTGTATTTTGTTGGCTCCATTTGCACCTCACATTGCAGAAGAAATATGGCATGTTATAGGATTTAAAAAATCTGTACATTTAGAACACTGGCCTTCATTTAATGCCGAGGCACTAAAGGAAGATTCATATGAACTAGTAATACAAGTGAATGGAAAAGTTAGAGACAAAGTAAATATTAATAATGATATGAGTGAAGATCAAATTAAAGAATTGACTGTTAAGAGACCTAATATTTTAAAATGGACTCAAGATAAGGAAATAAGAAAAATAATTATTGTTAAAGGAAAAATTATGAATATTGTTGTTTAAGAATTTATTTTTTGAATAACTAATGAATTTGGATTTGACCAATCGCCCTTAACTAAATAATTATCATTACCGAAACACATTTCACGGAGTATAAAAAATATGGGTTCACTAACTGAATTATCAAATAATGATGTTATGTCATTTATAGAATATTCTCCACCTTCATCTAATAAATTACTTACTTTTTGTTGATACTCAATAATATTTGCAGCTGCTTTCTTTCCAGCTTCAACTCCAGGTTGATCATATGCATTTATATTTACCAATTCAGCGTAGAAGGATACAGCCCTCTCAAATAAAGCGATTAAGGCCCCTAGTGAAAAACAATTTAACTTCTCTAAAGTAATAGTGATACTTTGTCTGTCTTCACTAGAGAGTGCTGATCTGGTTCCTTGTAAAAAACCAGAAAGATATTCTTTAGGATTCTCTTTTTCATCAAAAATATTAGTAGATGGAGAATCTAATAATTCAATAAAAATACAAAAGAAATTATCAATACCATCTCTCAGTTGCTGAACATAAGCATGCTGATCTGTAGATCCTTTATTACCAAAAACGGAAATACCTTGATTAACTACTTCACCATTCCTATTGAATTTCTTTCCTAATGATTCCATTACTAATTGCTGAAGATATTTACTAAATACCTGTAACCTATCTCTATATGGCAATACGACCATATCTCTCTTCCCAACACCATTCCCAGTTAAATACCAAGCAGATGACAATAATGCTGCGGGATTATTTTTAAAATCACTTATACGCGTGGCCTCATCCATTAATGATGCACCTCTAATGAATTCAAATATATTTTCATTAATAAGAGCTAATGGAAGCAATCCCACAGAGCTTGTAATACTTGTTCTTCCTCCAACCCAATCTTGCAAATTAAATATTTTTAACCAATTTTCAGAAGTGGCCTTTTTAAATAATTTACTATCTTTCATTGTTATAGCTATAGCATTAGAATTCCATTCAAGAGAATTATTTTCACAATGACTTTTAATAATTTCCATAGCAATTCTAGGTTCAGGCGTACCACCAGATTTGCTTACAACTACAAATAATGTTGTGGATAATTTGTCAGATAACTCTTCTAACTTTTCGCTAATTAAAAAAGGATCAACATTATCGATATAAGAAAAATTTAAGCCTCTAGAGCACTTCTGCAGTGACTCTGTAATAAGTAATGGTCCTAAACCACTTCCACCAATTCCTATCCATAGAACATCAGTATAGTTCTGTTGATTCTTATTCTTAATATCTCCATTTAAAATTTGTTTCCCAAATTCAGAGATTGAATCAATATCTGCGCTAATTTCCTCACCTATTTTTGAAGATGGAGAAATTGACGGATTTCTAAGCCAATAATGACCTACTTGTCTATTTTCATCAATATTTGAGATTGCGCCATTTTCTAATTCTTTTATTGATGAAAATACATCTATAAATTTCTCTTCTAAATTTTTAATCTCTTTAATAGTGAAATTAATCTTGCTTATGTCTAACCAAATATTTAATTTTTTATCAAACCAAAGATAATTACAGAATTTATCCCAAGAGTTTAATTCTCCATTCATTTTATATATTTGTTTCCTTTATTTATTATTTAATTATATCTATATGAATACTACATAGATTTGAATCATTTAAATTTGTTTAAATTTTTATATGCAAATAAATATGTTTTTGAATATAAATATTTAAACTGGAGGTTTTTTTTGTTTCATATGAATTTATCATTGAATAAAAAAAACTTTGGATAAATCATTTAATTACATAATTTCGCCTGAGATATCTGAATTTAGAAGATTTTCCCCGAAATTAAAAATAGGTGTTCTTGCTTCTGGGAATGGAACAAACTTTCAGGAGTTAATTAATCTTTCAGAAAAAGAAGAATTAGATATAGATATAAAAGTTCTTATAACTAACAAAGATGATGCAGGTTGTATTAAAAGAGCTGAAAGTGTAAAAATTCCTCACAAAATAATAAGAAGTGAAGACTTTTCGCAAAAAGATCTATTTGAATTAGAAATTATTAATACTTTAAATAATTTTGATGTTGAACTTATTGTAATGGCAGGCTGGATGAAAATTGTCACTCCCTTCTTTATTAATAAATTTAAGAATAAAATTATTAATATTCACCCTTCATTACTTCCCTCATATAAAGGTGGTTCTGCGATAAAGGACGCTATATTAAATGGATCAAAAATAACTGGTTGTTCAGTACATTTTGTTGAAGAGGAGGTAGATAGTGGATCATTGATAATGCAAGCTGCATTGTCAATAAGAGATGATGATAATATTGAATCGCTTTCCAAAAGAATACATATTCTTGAGCATAAAATTTTACCTCACTCAATCTCTCATGCTGGTTTTTTAATAAGAAGTAATTTTAAGGAAAATTATTAGTTAAATCAAGACCTTCATTCATTGAAAATCCGCTTATTATATTTAAATTTTGAATTGCTTGCCCAGTCTGTCCTTTTAACAAATTATCAATTACAGATAATATAACTATCCTTCCATTTCGAATATCTACTTTAACAGAAAGGAAAATTTGGTTTGTATTTTTAGCCCATTTTGTTGAAGGGAATATATCTACAGGTAAGACTTTAATATTTTTGAAATTTCTATAATAATTATCCAAAAGAATTCTGCAATCATCAGAAGTTAGTCCTGGGTCTCTTAATCTCCCATATATAGTCGAATGCATACCCCTTGAAATTGGAACTAAATGAGGTGTAAAAAGTAGTTCAATTTTATTTCCAGAAATTAATGATGCTACTTGCTCGATCTCAGAGGTATGTCTATGGTTTATCAATCCATATGCTGATAAACCTTCTCCACATTCTGATAAGAGTAGCTTTTGGTTTGGTTCTCGACCACCTCCAGAAGTTCCGCTTTTAGAATCAATTACTATACCTTCATTTTCAATAATTCCCTGCGAGAGATAAGGAACTAATGGAATAAGAGCAGATGTTGGATAACATCCTGGACATGCAATTAATCTTCCATTTGAAATGGCTTCTTTATTTATTTCAGGAAGACCGTAGACCGCCTCTTTACATAAATCATCATCATTCCTTTTATATATAGCAGCTTCTTTGGAATATACTTTTTCCCATTCATCTAGAGACTTATATCTATAATCAGCAGATAAATCAATAACTTTAAGTTCTTTATCTAATAATTGCCTTGTTAAGGTAGAAGATATGCCATTTGGTAAGCAAAGCAAAGCAACATCTGCATTTTTTGAAATATTATCTACTGAAATTTCTTGTATATAAGGATCATTTTCTAGATAAATAAAAGGGAAATTATCATTCCACTTTGAACCTGATGTTTTATTACCTCCTAAAAATGTAATTTTATATTTTTTATTTTTCTTTAATAGATTTACAGCTTGAATACCGCCGTAACCAGTAGCACCTACTATTGCAACATTCATTTCTTTGAATTGGCAGACTTTGAGATAGGATTATAAAGTGTTGAATTTAAGGTAACTAAAACACTTTTTTTCTATATTGATAGGAATAATGAAAGAAACAAGTCCCAAAACAAATAATGGAACAATTTTGGATATAAATGAATCTTTTAAAATTGAATTTGATCCTATTAGCGATGCGTTAGCAGCTATAAGAAATGGAGAATGCATAATTGTTGTTGATGATGAAAGAAGAGAAAATGAAGGAGATTTAATATGTGCAGCTCAGTTTGCAACTCCACAACAAATTAATTTTATGGCTACTGAGGGACGTGGTCTTATATGCCTAGCTATGCAAGGTGAAAAGCTTGACTCTTTAGATTTACCATTGATGGTAGATAGAAATACAGATGAGAATCAAACAGCTTTTACGATATCAATTGATGCTGGACCTGAAAACAATGTTACTACCGGAATTTCCGCTGAAGACAGGGCAAAGACTATTCAAGTTGCTATAAACCCAAATACAAAACCTGATGATTTAAGGAGGCCAGGACATATTTTCCCATTAAGAGCTAAAAAAGGTGGAGTATTAAAAAGGGCAGGTCATACCGAAGCGGCAGTAGATATTGCGGCAATGTCGGGTCTTTACCCCGCTGGAGTGATTTGCGAAATACAAAATCCTGACGGTTCCATGTCAAGACTTCCACAACTTAAAGAGTATGCAAAACAGTGGGGAATGAAATTAATATCCATAGCTGATTTAATAAGTTATAGGTTTCAAACTGAGAGATTTGTATTTAGGAAATCCGATGCTGTACTTCCAAGTATTTTTGGTAATTTCAAAGCTTATGGATATGTTAATGAACTTGATGGTTCAGAGCATGTTGCATTAGTTAAACAAAAATCATCAAAATTAAGCGAGCCTGTACTAGTAAGAATGCATTCAGAGTGCTTAACAGGCGATGCTTTTGGATCTTTACGTTGTGATTGTAGACCGCAGTTAGAGGCTGCTTTATCAAGGATAGAAAAGGAGGAAGAAGGAGTTGTTGTTTACTTGAGACAAGAAGGTAGAGGTATTGGTCTAATAAATAAATTAAAAGCTTATAGCTTACAGGATGGTGGATTAGATACTGTAGAAGCTAATGAAAGATTAGGTTTTCCAGCTGATCTCAGAAATTATGGCGTTGGAGCACAGATATTAACCGATCTAGGTATAAAAAAACTGAAATTACTTACAAACAATCCTAGAAAGATTGCTGGATTAGGTGGTTATGGAATAGAGGTTATTGAAAGAGTTCCATTAGTAATTTGTCCTAACGATAATAATGCAGAATACTTGAGTGTAAAAAAAACGAAGTTAGGACACATGATTGATGAAGATAATCCTAATTCCAGGAATATTGATCCATTTATATCAATTTTTCTTGATGGGAATTATAAATCTATTGATCTAGTTCCAATAAAAAATAAAGTTATTAAATTTTGTAGTGATAAGAACATTAATATTAAACTAGAAAGTACTCCAAGATTATTGGCTTTTTGAAATCGACCAAAATTAGTTTGGCGAATTTTGCATGATCAGAATAGAACCAATTCCAACATTACTGATGAAGAAATAAAGAATATAGAATTATTTATTCAGTTTTTATCCAATTATGAAAATAGTACAAAGATTGGAATAATTGTTTCAAGAAACATTGAACAAGCATTACACCCAAAAAGTAGTATCAAATTGATTAATACTAAATTTACAATAAATAATGAAATCTTATATTCATCTACAAGAAAATTTAATCTAGATAAAGAGACATTTAGTATTGTTTTTGCAGGCTAAAAACTACTTTAAAGTTGCCTTTAGAATCTTTGACCCATTAGTAAGTTTTAGCACTACATCCATATCACCAGTCTTACCAAAAACGGTATGAACTCCATCTAGATGAGGTTGTGGTTCATAAACTATGAAAAACTGACTCCCACCTGTATCCTTTCCTGCATGAGCCATAGAAAGTGAGCCTTTTAGATGTTTATTGGAATTAATTTCACATTTTATATTGTATCCAGGCCCACCAGTTCCCGGCATACCTGATGCTCCATCACGAGTATTTGGACAACCACCTTGAGCCATAAATCCAGGAATCACTCTGTGAAATGCTAGGCCATCATAAAAACCATCACTAACTAGGCTCGTGAAGTTTTTAACTGTATTAGGTGCGTCGTCAAAGAAAAATTCAATATTAATGTTCCCAACTTCTGTTTCAAATAATGCAGTAGTCATGTTTTATTTGTTTAGTAATTAATAAATATCTTAGTAGCTAAAGCAACTTTTCAAGGTTTTCCTTAATAGTGTTTATATCAATGCTATCTTTATTACTATTATTGTCTTCCTCCCAATTTTCAACTTCTAGGTTTTTCTGTGGTGGTGAAATTAATAACCTATCTTCTGCAGTTTTAGGTACAAAATTTTTTTCTACTAATTTGCATTCATAATCTAATTTAATACAGAAATCTTTTATTTCCTCTATGTTAATCATCTCAACCGTTGGCAAAGGAAAATCTTGAGCTTCTAGAAGACCACAATATCTTGTTGCATCATCCTTATCTTCAAACATAAGAACAATTGTCCTTCCTTTAAGTTCGATTGAATGAATTCCTTCCTTATCTGTTCCTGAATTATATAAAAGAACAAATATGTTCATAAGTATCGATTTTTCTATTTACATGATATTTGATTAAGAATCAGAAAGTGATAATTCTTGTAATCTTGTATATAAAGCAATTTCTTCATCATTAATATCAGCAGGTATCACTACCAAGATTTCAACATATTGATCACCTACATTATCTTCGTAAGTTAAACCCCTACCTTTCAAACGTAACATTCTTCCCGTAGATGATTTTGGTGGCACTTGAAGGGTGACATTTCCATCAAGGGTAGGAACCTCCACTGCGCAACCTAGGAGAGCATCATGAGGAAATAACTCTAATTTATAAAGAACTCTTAGACCATCAATTCTAAGACCACTTTCCGTTTGAACTTTTAACTGTAGATAATGATCTTTACCTCCTCTTGCAATATTTTCAAGTCTTAATCGCCATCCATCTCCCGCGAAAGGAGGTGTATCAACTTCTACTACAGTTTCATCTTCAAGTTCAATTAAAATTGAAGTTCCATTTAAGGCCTCATCAGGAGTTAATTCAATAATTGTTTCAATATCTTGGTGAAGCTTAACTGGAGGAGGCTCTTCTGGAGAGGTTGTAGGGTATTGATAATTGTTAAATTCAACATTATTTGTATTTATCGGTTCATGCTCAAATGATTCATCATCATATGCATCGTAATTCTTTGGTGAGTTTTCATATCCAAATAATGAATCAAGATAATCTTGAAAATCAGGAAACCCTTTCTCGAAATTATTATTTTCATAATCATAATTTATATTTTCCTCCGCAATATTTTTACTATTATTTGGATTGCGCAGATATTCGTATGCTTCGTTAATTAACTTAAATCTTTCTTCTGCATTAAGATCGTTTTTATTTAAATCCGGATGCCATTTTCTAGCTTCTCTTCGAAAGGCCTTTTTAAGTTCTTTATCATCGAAATGGGAGGATAAACCCAAAATCGACAAATAGTCTTTTTTAGAGGAAGTAGTCATTGTCCCATGGATCATCGTCCCTAGAATTACCATACCTCGAATTTCTAGAATTCCTATTCATTTGATTATCCCAAGGATCATCATCCCAATAATCATCTGAAAAGAGTTCATCCTTTAATGATCCAAATGTATTTTTTATGCCCTGTAAGGGATTATTATCAGTTTTCTTTTCTGCCGCAAATTTTCTGTTTAAGCCAAATAATGCTTCTTGTAGAGCACTTACTGAAATTTCTAATTCTTGAGGATCATCGTCATCTATATACTCTTCAACATCTTCAATAGCTAACTCAACAGCTCGTTGTTGCCTTTCGGCCCCATAAGGGCCAAATTCTAATGAAGCATCCCTAAGTCTTCTCTCAGCTTGCGCAATAAGAGTTAAAGCACTATTTTTTCTATCAATTACAGATCTTCTCTTCCTATCTTCATTAGCTTTTGCTTTGGCTTCTTCAATTATCGAATTTATTTCTTGTTCATTTAAATTAGAACCTCCCGATATTGTAACTGTTTGTTTTCTTCCAGTTGTTCTATCGGTTGCACTTACTTCTAAAAGACCATTAGCATCAATATCAAATGCTACCTGGACTTGAGGTATCCCTCTTGGAGCTGGAGGAATTCCTGATAGTCTAAATTTACCAAGTGATTTATTTTCAGAGGCTAAAGGCCTCTCTCCCTGGCGTACTTGAACAACAACTGATGATTGATTAGCTTCGGAAGTACTAAAAACATCAGATTGTCTAACTGGTATTGGCGTATTACGAGGAATGAGTACCTTCATAAGACCACCAATAGTTTCTAAACCTAACGATAAGGGAGTAACGTCATTAAGGAGTAAATCTTGTAAATCACCTCTAATAATTCCAGATTGTATCGCGGCTCCAATTGCTACAACTTCATCAGGATTAACAGATTGACAAGGATTATTTGGAACAAGAGTCTTCACTAGCTGTTGAACCATTGGGATTCTTGTACTGCCACCTACGAGAACTACCTCATCAATATCTTCTTCGCTCCATCCAGAATCATCTAAAGCTATTTGCACAGGCTCTAATAATCTATCAAGTAAATCTTGTGATAATGATTCAAATATTTTTCTATCTAGGGTCTCTTCAATATGTAATGGCCCCTCCTTACCTGTTGTGATAAATGGTAAAGATATTTTTGTTTTTTGTAATCCTGACAATTCACATTTAGCTTTTTCAGCAGCCTCAGTTAATCTCTGTAAAGCTTGTCTATCCCTTCTTAGATCAATATCATGTTTAGCTAGAAATTTTTCTGCAAGCCAATCAACTATTTTTGAATCAAAATTGTTTCCTCCCAACTGTGTATCGCCGCAAGTGGCTTTAACATCAAATACACCATTAGATATTTTTAATAATGAAACATCAAATGTTCCTCCTCCTAAATCAAAAACCAAAACATTATTAGAAGAACTTTTTTCAAAACCATAAGCTAGAGCAGCAGCAGTAGGTTCATTTAGAATTCTATCTACCTTGATACCAGCTAATATTGCAGAATCTTTTGTAGCTTGCCTTTGAGATTCATTAAAGTAAGCAGGAACTGTAATAACTGCAGAGTCAACAGTATCTCCAAGGTATGTTTCAGCATCATTAATTAATTTTCTAATTAATGAGCTCACTAACTCTTCTGGTGCATACTCTCTTTCTGTATTTGGACTAAGAACTCTAACGCTTCCAGTATTATTAGCCTTTACGTTGTAAGGAACAGAAATACTATTCTCATCTAATTCATCCCAGTCACTACCAATAAATCTTTTTAGGTTATAAAAGGTATTCTTGGGATTTAGAACAAGTTGTCTTCTAGCTTGGTCTCCTATTACTATTTCTTTGTCTTTTGTAAATCCAATTATTGAAGGTGTAGTTCTAGAACCTTCAGAATTAGCAATAACAATTGGACGACCAGCTTCTATAACTCCCACAACAGAGTTAGTAGTACCTAAATCAATTCCAACTATTTGCCCCATGATTTTAGATCGCTAAATTAAAGCAAAATTTACTAATAATTTAATTAATTTTTATCTTAGATATCTTTATATAATAGTAAAAATCAAATATTTTCAACTTAATTTAAATAAATAAGATTATTTATAACTTGTTAAAAAGATTACTATCAATTTTAAAAATTTCATAAAGACAAAGTTGTTGATGTAGCTAACCAAAATAAACTAATATAAAACGGAGAGAGAGGGATTCGAACCCTCGATAAAGTTGCCCTTATACAGCATTTCCAGTGCTGCGCCTTCAACCACTCGGCCACCTCTCCCAAGATAATCATTTTAACCCCTTTTCATCCCATTTTTGAGGAAAGTTATTTGAAAAAGACTTTCACAGTCACGATTAAAAATAAAGAAACCGGAAAGGTCTACCAAGAGCAGGTTAATAGCGACGAGTATATACTTAAGGAATTTGAAAAAAAAGGTTTCAAACTTGCATTTTCATGTAGAAATGGTTGCTGTACAAGTTGTGCAGTTAAAATTAAATCTGGCACCTTACAACAACCTGAAGCTATGGGTGTATCTCAGGCATTAAAAGACAAAGGTTATGCACTTCTTTGTGTCGCTAAAGCAACTTCAGATCTTGAGGTAGAAACTACATATGAAGATGAAGTTTACGATTTACAATTTGGACAATATTTTGGGAGGGGAAATACAAGAGTTGCGCCACCTTGGGAATTTGAGGAAGATTAACTATCATGTTTGAATTAAGTGAAATAGAGGAACTTGCAAATCAAGTAAACTTATCCATTTTGTATGAAATAGCCAAGAATTCCGCTCAAATGGGTAATGAGATATTAAAAGTTAATTACAATAAAATTCAGAAAATATCATCAAAGGGTAGGAAGGGTGATCTAGTTACCAATGTAGATTTGGAAGTTGAAAATAAAATAAAAGAATATTTATTAGAAGAGACACCAAACATATCTATAAATGCGGAGGAATCGGGTAAATTAACCAAATCTTCGGATTTAACGTGGTGTATTGACCCATTAGACGGTACAACAAATTATTCCCATGGATATCCTTTTTTTGGGACTTCTATTGGTCTTTTATATAAAAACAAGCCAATAATAGGCGCTATATCAGTACCTTATTTAAATGAACTATATTCAGCCTGTATAGGTTTAGGCTCATTCTGCAATGATAGTGAACTTAAAGTATCGAATCCCTCTAATCTTTCAGATAGTCTACTTGTAACTGGTTTCTCTTATGACAGATTTGAGACAGAGGATAATAATTATGCTGAATTTTGTTACTTAACACATAAAACTAGAGGTGTTAGAAGAGGAGGTGCAGCAGCAGTTGATCTAGCATTTGTTGCGGCAGGTAAGGTAGATGGATATTGGGAAAGAGGATTGGAGGTATGGGACCTAGCGGCCGGTGCTATTATTGTTAAAGAGGCTGGTGGGATTATTTCTGATTATCCATCAGGCGAATTTAATTTAAGTTCAGGAAGAATTTTAGCTTGTTCTCCCAGCCTTGAGAATGAATTAAAAAATGAACTCAATAAAGTCATTCCATTTAAAAAAAATCTCTATACCTAAAATTAGTTAAATATTAAAATGACCGATATAAAGGAAATTAAATTAGTCGATGTAAAAAATAACTCAAACATCATAAATAATTTAAATAGTATTTATAAATTATGGGGATATGAAGAAGTTTCACCCTCATTTATAAATACTTTAGAGACCATTAAAGGGCGTGGCGTTATTGACGAAAATCAGGTTGTAGGAATAGTAAGTAATAATTCATTATGTCTTAGACCAGAAATGACAACATCAATTGTTAAATTGTCATCTACAAGATTAATAAATAAGAAAAGACCTATAAGATTTTTCACCAATGGAATGGTTTTTGATAAAAAACAAAATAATAAAAATTCATTTAAGTTACAAGAAAAATTGCAAAGTGGAATTGAATTAATTGGATATGATACAAAATACCCAGAAATTGAAGTTATTAATATTTTGTTTGATTCAATCGATAATATTAATTTGAAGGATGGTTGTAATTTATTTCTACTAGTAAGCACCACGAAAATAATGGATTTAATCTTAAATAAATATGAAAGTAATAATTTTGAAGAAATTAAGAAAAGTCTGGTTAATTTTGATCAAGATAATTTATCTAAATTAGGAATAGATGAAGATGATAAATATATTCTTAAAGATCTTTTATTCACACGAGGAGAGCCAATTGCAATATTAAAAAAATTAAAAACTATATTTGGTACTAGTAAAACATTAGATGACTTAAATTTTTTATTTGAAACATTATCCAAAATATCAAATAAATATAGTGTGAAATTACAACTTGATCCCACTTTTCAACCTCACTTAAATTTATATGAAGGAATAGTTTTTCAACTAATAGGGGATAATGGTAAAAATAAAAGCGTCATTGCAAAAGGCGGAAGATATGATGAGTTAGTAAGATCATTTAGTCCTAATGAGAAAATATTTAATGGGATTGGATTTACAATTTCAGTAGACATTTTAAGAAATTTAATTAAAGAAGAAGAGAAAGATAAAAAAAGGATTTTATTGATGTTTAAAGATTCTTATTTGTTAGAAAAAGCTATGAATGAACAAAAAGTACAACAGAAAAAGGGAAATATCGCTATCTTACACCTAAATTCATGTGATGAGTTGGCTAAAGCCAATCAAATTATGATAGAAAATAATTGTAGTGAGATTTTGTGGGTTAAATAAACCTTTTAAAAATTAATTTAACTTTTAAATTCATATATTGTTCGGACAATACTCCTAATTAAACTTGATTAACTAGTTTTTACGAAATAAGATTTATAATATTTGATTTTTTTAAATGGAAAAAGGTGAAATTCGTATTAATACCGAAAATATTTTCCCAATTATCAAGAAGGCGGTATATTCTGACCATGAAATTTTTTTAAGAGAACTTGTTAGTAATGGCGTTGACGCAATTAGTAAAAGAAGAATGGCCTCTATGGCAGGTGATTGCGAGAATACTGAGGAGGCTCAAGTAAAAATAACAATTAACCGTGAAAAAAATACGTTAACAATTTCCGATAACGGAATTGGAATGAATGATGAAGAAATTAAGAAGTATATAAATCAAGTTGCATTTTCCAGTGCTGAAGAATTCCTAACTAAATACAAAAAAGATAATGATGAATTCATAGGTCATTTTGGACTAGGTTTTTATTCAAGTTTCATGGTGGCAGATAGAGTTGATATATTAACTAAGTCGGCAATTGGGGAATCAAAAGCTTTCAAATGGTCTTGTGATGGATCGCCAAATTTTACTTTAGAGGAATCAGAAAGAGAAACAATTGGTACAGATATTATTCTTCACCTACTTGAAGAAGAAAAAGAGTTTATCGAGCCTGAAAGGATTAAATCACTAATAAAAAAATATTGTGATTTTATGCCAATAGATGTCTTATTAGAAGGAGAGACAATTAATAAAAAAAATCCTCCTTGGAGAAAACAACCTAGTGAATTAAAAGATGAAGATTATATTGAGTTATATAAATACCTTTATCCTTTCCAGGGAGATCCACTGTTATGGATTCATCTAAATACAGATTATCCATATGACATACAAGGGATATTGTATTTTCCGAAATTGTCAGGTAGAGCTGATTGGGAAAAGGGAGAAATAAAACTATTTTGCAATCAAGTATTCGTAAGCGATTCAATTAAAGAGATAGTACCAAAATACCTTCTACCTCTAAGAGGAGTTATTGACTCTACAGATATACCTCTAAATGTTAGTAGAAGTGCATTACAAACAGATAGAAAAGTAAGATCTATATCATCATTTATTTCAAAAAAAATAGCTAATAAACTAAAGGATTTGATAAAAAATTCTCCAGAATTTTATGCAGAAATCTGGGATTCAATCTCTGCTTTTATTAAAATTGGTGCTATCGAAGATGAAAAATTTGCTGATTTGGTCAATAACAGTATAATTTTCGAAACAATAATAAGTTCAGAAAAAGACGTAACTAAAGAAATAGAAAAAAAATCCCTCATCAAGTCCAAAGATAAATATTATACAACTCTCGCAAATTACAAAGAGCGAAATAAATTAACTGATTCTAAAAAAATAATTTACTGTTCAGATTTGATTGCGCAATCTAGTGCATTAAATATCTGTTTATCTGATAATAAAGAAGTTATTAAATCAGATCCCTTGATTGACGCACAATTTCTTCCATGGCTGGAAAGTAAAAATGAAGATTATCAATTCCAAAGAGTAGATTCAGAAATAAATGAATTAGAAGATAAAGAATCAAAAGAAATTGTAGATAAGGATGGCAAATCAAATACAGATAATCTTAGAGATACGATAGTTAAGGCCCTTAACAATGAGAAAGTAACAGTTAAAGTGCAGTCACTTTCGAGTAAAGATGCTCCGCCAGCGATGATCTTGCTTCCAGAACAAATGAGAAGAATTAATGATATGGGAGCTTATATGGAACAAAAGATGCCGGGATTACCTGAATATCATGTGCTCTTAATTAACAAAGAACATCCACTTATTGTTGGTCTTAATAAAATTACAGGCAACAAAATAATTATTGATGAAAAAGATTCTATTGAGAATCCATTGGCATCAAAAATTGCAAATCATGTTTACAATATGGCTAAGCTTTCCGTTGGTGGATTAGATCAAAAACAGATAATTAATTTACAAAATAATAATGCCGAATTAATTTCAGAATTACTTAATTCAACAAATTGAGTCATGTGTTAGAATTTTTATAGATATAACTCAATAAATATGTCAAGAGTTTGCGAACTGACCGGTGCAAAAGCTAATAACGGGATGGCAGTGAGTCACTCACATATTCGTACAAAAAAATTGCAACAAGTTAATCTCCAAAAAAGGAGACTATGGTGGGAAGAGGGCAAAAAATGGGTAAATATAAAAGTAAGTACTAAAGCCCTAAAGTCTATACAAAAAGTAGGTTTAGATAAATTTGCCAAATCAAATGGAGTTGATTTAAAAAAATTCTAAATTTGATGAGAAATTTAGTTGTAAGTTTATTAATACCATTTATTTTTTTATTTAATTGTAATTCAGCATTTTCTTTTGATTTTGCTCCTGAAGTTGGTGATTATGCTCCTAACTTTCAGTTAGAAGGTTTTAATAAAAACATAAAAACAAAAAAAACATGGGAACTAAGTGATTTTGAAGGTCAGTGGCTAGTTATGTATTTTTATCCAAAAGACTTTACAGCAGGTTGCACTCTTGAAGCTAAAGGTTTTTCGGAATCAAAAAAAGATTTTTCAAAATATAATGCACAAATTGTTGGCATTAGCGCTGATAAGCAAGATTCTCATGAAAGTTTCTGCAGTGAGAAATCCATAAACTACACTTTATTATCTGATCCTGACGGAATTATTAGTGATAAATATGGCTCCTGGATTCCTCCATTCTCAGATAGAAATACTTTTTTGATTTCTCCAGATGGGAAAATTTCTTATAGATGGATAAGTGTTTTACCTATAAATCATGCTAAAGAAGTTCTCAACGTTTTAAAGAAAAAAATATAAAATTTTGCACGAATTATCATTTGGAACTTGGTTAATACATATCTCATCAGTAATAGAATGGATTTTTGCCATATTAGTCATAAACAAAATTTCTACATATAAAAAATATAATTTATTTTTTTGGTTAAGCCTCGCTATGGTCCCAAATTTAATAGGTGCAATGTGTGCGATCACCTGGCATATTTATGACAACCATGAAAATCTTTACGGTCTAGTATCACTTCAAGGAATATTTACATTTATAGGAAATTCAACATTAGCCTTAGCTGCAATAATAATTTTTAAAGGAAAAGAGAATTATGAATGATTTATTTTTTAAATTTATAGAAAAATTAGGTTCGATTGATAACACATTATTGTTCGCAGTATCAATAATTCCATATGCTATATTTTTGTTTTACTTATATAAAATCAAATCTGTTAATATTTTTATAAAAACAGGATTTTCCTTAACTGTTTTATTTGTATTCATAACTATATTGGTATCTATATTCACACTAAATTACTATAATAAAACTCTTGTTGAGGTTGACTTACTGCATGGCTTTGCAGAATCTTTCTTAACTATAAGTGATTTTGTTATTCTGTTTGGATTTATAAAGTTGTTAAATAGCTTAGAAGTAAACAACTCTTAAGACCTTTTACAATTTTGTGTTTTTTAGGTCAAAGTATTAGAGAATATATGAAAATAACGATTTTTTATGTTTACTACATTATTTGCAGCTGCTTCTGCTCCAGCAACATTCGAATGGTCACCAAAGTGTGCCATTGTTATGATTGCATGTAATGTTTTTGCTTATGCAATTGCAAGAGCAACTATCAGAAAACCTAATGAAGGTTTTGAAATACCAAATTCAAAATTCTATGGTGGTTTAAGTCACGCATCAGTTGTAGGTGCAAATTGCCTAGGTCATATTTTTGGCATTGGAGCAATCCTAGGATTAGCCTCACGTGGTGTTTTATAAAAATTTTTTTATTAAATTTTTAATTATCTAATTTAAATTTCTTAATAATTTTATCTGCCATCTGATCAGGCATAAGTCCTAATTTTTCTTTACTCTGGTCAGGTGAAGCATGATCAACTAAAACATCAGGTATGCCTATTCTGTATACAGGAATGTTTATTCCATTATCGTTTAATAATTCAACTATGGCGGAACCAAATCCACCTATTAGGGTTCCTTCTTCCATAGTTACAACTTTTTGAATCCTACTTGCTAAAGGCATAATAAGATTTTCATCTAGAGGTTTCACAAATCTTGCATTAATAAGACAAGCATTAATGTTCATATTTTTTAGTATCTTTGCTGTTTCCATAGCTGATGCAACCATTGAACCATAGGCAATAATTAAAATATCCTCTCCTTGTTCAAGTATTTCTGCTTCACCTATATTCAAAGGTTCCCAACCTTCATCCATTACAGCCACTCCTAATCCTGAGCCTCTGGGTATTCTTAGTGCTGTTGGACCGTTGTGGTTTATTGAAGTTATTAACATTCTCTGTAATTCAGACTCATCTTTTGGCGCCATCAATACAAAATTAGGTATAGATCTCATATAACTGATATCGTACTGACCTTGGTGAGTAGGACCGTCAGCTCCAACTATTCCAGCTCTATCAAGTACGAATGATACAGACAAATTTTGAATACCTACATCATGAATTAATTGATCGAAAGCACGTTGAAGAAAAGTACTATAAATAGCTACAACAGGTTTAAGACCATCACACGACATTCCTGCAGCAAGAGTAACTGCATGTTGTTCTGCTATTCCTACATCGATATATTGATCTGGAATATTTCTTTGCAATATATCTAATCCAGTACCTGTAGCCATTGCAGCTGTAATGCCAACTACTCTGCTATCTTGTTCACATATTTTCAATAAGGTTTGACCAAATATTTTACTATAACTAACAGGCTTAGGTTTCTTTGATGGAATAGATTTCCCAGTTGTCAGATCAAATGCAGACTGTGCATGATATCCAACCTGATCAGCTTCTGCATATGGGTAACCCTTCCCTTTTGTTGTGACAACATGTACAAGTACAGGTTTTTTAAGTTTATGAGCAGCGTTAAAAGTATTAACTAAATTTCCAATATCATGACCGTCAATTGGACCCATATATGTAAATCCAAGTTCTTCAAAGACAGCTCCAACCTTAGGTACAGCTAATCGTCTAACACTTCCTTTAATATTTTTTAATTCTTCTGGTAAATCCTTACCAATTAAGGGGATATTTTTTACACTTTCTTGAACACTATCGGACAAAAACTGCAATGGTGGACTAACTCTTACTTTATTTAAGTAAGATGATAGAGCTCCAACTGGAGGTGAAATAGACATATCATTATCGTTTAATACTACAACTAAAGGAGTATTTGGTAAGTGTCCTGCATGATTTATAGCTTCTAATGCCATTCCTCCAGTTAGTGCTCCATCTCCAATAACGGCAACACATTTATAATTTTCACCTTTTCTATCTCTTGCTATTGCCATTCCTAAGGCAGCAGAAATAGAAGTACTTGCATGTCCAGCACCAAAATGATCAAATTTACTTTCACTTCTTTTCAAATATCCAGCTACTCCATTTTGTTGTCTAAGGGAATCAAATTGACTGAACCGTCCTGTGATTAATTTATGAGGATAACCTTGATGGCCTACATCCCAAACAACTTTGTCTAAATCAAGATCAAGAGTCTGATATAAAGCTAATGTCAGTTCAACTACACCTAAGCCAGGGCCAAGATGTCCACCACTAGTAGATACTACTTGAAGATGTCTTTCCCTAATTTGACAAGCAATTTCTTCTAATTGTGAAACTGTTAAGCCATGAAGTTGATTTGGATGACTTAACTCACTTAAAAGCATTTAACAAAAATTGGTATCTATATAATCTAAAACGCCGAGGTGCAAAATGAGTATTTTTTTTTAAATAGATCATGTAATGTTTTATTAGATTAATAATTAATGCTAAAAATATATATATGAATGATTATTTTGAAAAAATACTTCAAGCTGAAGTCTATGAAGTAGCAAAAAAAACTCCTCTAGAGAAAGCTCATAACTTAAGTAATACACTTGATAATGAAATTTTTCTAAAAAGAGAAGATCTTCAGGATGTATTTTCATTCAAAATAAGAGGTGCCTATAACAAAATGAGTAAGCTCACTAATTCACAGCTTGCTCAGGGAGTAATTACTTCTAGTGCTGGTAATCATGCTCAAGGAGTTGCACTTAGTGCCCTTAAGTTAAATTGCCAAGCAACCATATTAATGCCCATTACCACACCTATAGTAAAAGTTAATGCAGTAAAAAATTTAAAAGCAAAAGTTATATTATATGGCGATAACTATGATGAAACTTACAAAGAGGCAATAAGGATTAGCCAAGAAAGAAATTTATGCTTTATTCATCCCTTTGATGATCCAGAAGTAATAGCAGGACAAGGAACTATAGCTATAGAAATTGAACAGCAGCTTAAGGAAAAACCTTATGCAATTTATATTGCTGTAGGTGGTGGGGGATTGATATCAGGAATATCCTTATACGTTAAAAAAATATGGCCTGAAGTAAAAATAATTGGTGTAGAACCAGAAGATGCTGACGCTATGACGAAATCTTTGGAAGAAGAAAAAATTGTGGAATTATCTTCTGTAGGTCAATTTGCAGATGGAGTGGCGGTTAAAAAAATTGGTAAAAATACTTTTGACATTTGTAGAAAATATATAGATAAGATGATTAGGGTTAATACTGACGAAATCTGTGCTGCTATAAAAGATGTATTTGAGGATACCAGATCAATACTAGAGCCTGCAGGTGCCTTATCAATAGCGGGAATGAAAAAAGATATTTTAAATTCGAATCATTCAAATAGAAAAATGGTTGCGATTGCATGTGGTGCGAATATGAATTTTGAGAGACTTAGATTTGTAGCAGAAAGAGCAGAACTTGGAGAGTGTAAAGAAGTAATGATGGCTGTTGAAATTCCTGAACGTGCTGGTAGTCTAATTGATTTTTGTAAGTTACTTGATAATAGAAATTTAACTGAATTTAGCTATAGGATGTCGAATTCTAATAATGCACAGATCTTTGTAGGGGTTCAAGTCTATGGTTTAAATGATAAAAAAAATCTATTAAATGTATTTAAAAATTCTGAGTACTCATTTATTGATATAAGTGATGATGAATTATCTAAAAATCATCTCAGACATATGGTAGGGGGAAGATTACCAATGGATTTTAAAGAGATGGAATATAGAAACTTTATTGAACTTTTATACAGATTTGAGTTTCCAGAAAGGCCTGGCGCATTAATAAACTTCTTAAATAATATGAAATCTAATTGGTCTATAAGCGTATTTCACTACAGGAATCATGGAGCTGATATAGGGAAGATTGTTATTGGAGTTTTGATCGATAAAAACGAGATTTTAGAGTGGAATAAATTTGTAAAAATTCTAGGCTATAAATTCTGGGATGAAACTCAAAACGATACATATAGATTATTCCTTGGTGCATCAGATTAAATTTAAGGTAAATTAGAAAAGATTTCGGTAATCAAAATCAATCAATCTGATCTAAATACCACGCCAATATCTGATATAGATCTAGTTACTAAAGTTGAAGCTGTTCTATATTTGAAAGGCAGACCAATAACAAAAAAGGATCTTTCAGAAATTACTAATTCTGATATAAACTCAATAAATGATGCAATTAAAGATCTAAAAAATAAATACTCAAATCCCAGCTCAGCTATTGAATTAAATGTTGTTAATAACAGTTTTTCACTCGAACTAAAATCTAGTCTTAATGAATTCGTCGATGAGTTACTTCCTTCTGATTTGAAAACATCCGAATTAAGGACATTGGCGACTATTGCGATCAAAAAAAAGATTCTGCAATCAGATCTTATACTTCTTCGAGGTTCAGGTGCTTATGATCACATTAAAGAATTATTAGAAAAGAAATTCATTATCAAAAGGAAGCAAAAAGATGGTAGATCATATTGGCTATCATTATCAGAAAAGTTTTTTCAAACTTTTGCTGTAAGTAATGAATATCTCTCAAATATAGGAAGCGGTAACAATAAGCAGCAATAATAAGTAAATGTTAGGATGTATTAAATTACGACAAGATAATGTTATCTGAGATTTTTGCAGTTCTGGGCCAAACTTTATCAATTTATTCTTTCATTTTGATAATAAGAATTTTACTTACATGGTTTCCAGGTATTGATTGGAGTAACGGTGTTTTATCTGCATTAACTTCTATCACAGATCCTTACTTAAACATTTTTAGAGGTATTATCCCTCCAATAGGAGGATTTGATATTTCATCTTTGTTAGCTTTTTTACTTTTAAATGTTATTCAAAATTTAATTACAAATCTCCAGTATGCAAGTTTAGGTTATAGCTGAATTTATCTATCATCTCCAGAACCTCTTATCTTGCCTTTAGCAGCTCTTAATTTTAATTTTTCAAGGTTTTGTAATGCAACATCCTCTAAATTGAAATTTAATTCTGTACAAAGATTTGATACATACCACAAAACATCTCCTAACTCTTTTTTAATACCTAATTTTGATTCGTTATCAAATATTCCATCTTTATCTCTTATAACCTTTTTCACTTTTTCTGCCACCTCACCAGCCTCTCCCACTAAACCAAGAGTTGGATAAATATTATTTGAACCTAAATCTGGATATTGTGCCGTCTCTCTAGCTTTTTTCTGATAAGTTTTAAAATCCATGACTTAAATAACTAACTTTGGGTATGGTAAATTTATTTATATCTAGCAATATTATTTATATATGTCGAATATTGATTTAAAAAGAAGAACAAAAATAGTAGCAACTATTGGTCCTGCAACTCAATCTGAAGAGATAATTACAAATTTAATTAAAGCTGGAGTAACAACATTCAGATTAAATTTCTCACATGGAGATCATAAAGATCATGCTGAGAGAATAAAAACCATAAGGAAAGTATCAAAAAAGTTAGATATAGATATTGGAATATTGCAAGATCTTCAAGGACCTAAAATACGATTAGGGCGCTTTAAAGATGGGCCAGTAAAAGTTAAAAAAGGCGATAAATTCACACTAACATCAAATGAAGTCGAATGTACAAATACTATTGCAAATGTAACCTACGACAAACTTTCTAAAGAAGTTAGCGAAGGGAAAAGAATACTTTTAGATGATGGAAAAATAGAAATGATTGTAGAAAAAGCTGATAAAAAAGCTAATAATTTGGAGTGCATGGTAACTGTAGGAGGGGTTCTTTCAAACAATAAAGGTGTTAATTTTCCTGATGTTCAATTATCAGTAAAAGCATTAACAGAAAAAGATAAAGAGGATTTAAAATTCGGTCTATCTGAAGGAGTTGATTGGATAGCACTAAGTTTCGTAAGAAATCCATCCGATATAAATGAGATAAAAGATTTAATAAACAAAAATGGGCATTCAACTCCTGTAGTCGCAAAAATAGAAAAATTTGAAGCAATTGATCAGATCGATACAGTATTACCCTTATGTGATGGGGTTATGGTTGCAAGAGGTGATTTGGGAGTAGAAATGCCTGCTGAAGAAGTTCCTCTTTTACAAAAGCAGTTAATAAGAAAAGCTAATTCGTTAGGTATCCCAATAATTACAGCGACTCAAATGCTTGATTCTATGGCTTCTAACCCAAGACCAACTAGGGCTGAAGTTAGTGATGTCGCAAATGCAATTCTGGATGGTACAGATGCTGTAATGCTTTCAAATGAAACTGCAGTTGGAGATTATCCTGTAGAGGCAGTTGAAACGATGGCAACCATAGCGAGAAGAATTGAAAGGGATTATCCACTAAAAGCTATTGAGAGCCACTTACCAAGTACCATCCCAAATGCTATTAGTGCAGCAGTAAGTAATATAGCTAGACAACTTGATGCAGGAGCTATTATCCCTTTAACAAAATCTGGCTCTACCGCTCGAAATGTAAGTAAGTTCAGACCACCAACACCTATCTTGGCAACAACTACAGAAAGAAGTGTAGCGAGAAGATTACAACTTGTTTGGGGAGTAACTCCGATAGTAGTTAAAAATGATGAAAGAACTGCAAAAACTTTTAGTTTAGCTATGCAAATTGCTCAGGAAATGGGGATCCTGAATCAAGGAGATTTAGTAGTTCAAACTGCAGGCACATTTACTGGAATAAGTGGTTCTACAGATTTAATAAAAGTCGGTTTAGTAAGAAAGATTGTATCAAGAGGAATTTCAATAGGTGAAATCGGTGTTACAGGTAAAGCAAGAATAATAAAAAATAATCTAGATATGTCATTAATTTGCCCAGGAGAAATATTATTTGTTCCAGAAGAATTAATGAAAAATATCCCACTTAGCAAAAATATTGCGGGCATTGTTACAAACCAAAATGTAAATGATGTTTATGCTTTGTTTAACAAAAATAATAAAAAGATTTCTACAATATGTAACTTAGAAAATATGGATGATCATCAAATTAGCAATGGCGACCTTATTACACTGCAGCTAAATGAAGGTGTTATATACATGGGGCAAATTGAAGATGATGATGCATTAGATAAATATAAATATGTCTAGGAATATCTCAATAAAAGAAGCCTTAGGCATGGCCACCAAAACCTTAGTTTCGAACAAATTGAGAAGTTCGTTAACAATGCTTGGGATTATTATCGGAAATGCATCAGTTATTACACTTGTTGGACTTGGAAGAGGTGCTCAAACATTAGCAAAAAACCAATTAAGTAATTTAGGTGCAAATGTTTTATTCATTGTTCCTGGAAATAATGACACAAGAAGAAGAGGTATTTCATTTCCTAAAAACCTTGTTTTAGAAGATGCAGTAGCAATAAGCAATCAAGTCCCAACAGTTAAAAAAGTTGCCCCTCAAATCTCTGCTAACGAGATAGTACAATCAAATTCTAAAAGCCTTAATATATCAATTGCTGGAGTCACTCCTGAATTTCTTGAAGTAAGAAGCTTTGAAGTAGATAAGGGAAGATTTTTATCTAAAAGTGATGTTAATAGTGCTAGAAGTTATGTTGTAATAGGTCCTGATCTTAAAGACGAATTTTTCAAAGATAAAACTTCTTCACTTGGAAAAAAAATCAGAATTAAAGATCATACTTATGAAATTATCGGAATATTAAAACCAAAAGGTGCTGTATTTGGAAGTAATCAAGACAAAAATGCTTATATACCATTAACCACCATGGTAAATAGAATTACTGGGAAGGATCCTACTTATGGTGTAAGTTTAAGCTTCATTAGTGTGGAAGCGATAAATAAAAATGCAACTAGTGCCGCAAAATTCCAAATTACAAACTTATTAAGGCAAAGACATAAAATAATAAGAGATGATGACTTTGCAGTTAGGTCGCAAGAAGATGCATTGAATATAGTTACCAACATAACAAGTGGGTTAACTTTTTTATTGGCGGGTATTGGGGCGGTGTCTTTAGTTGTTGGTGGAATAGGAATCATGAATATTATGCTAGTTTCTGTTAGTGAAAGAACTGAAGAGATAGGTCTTAGAAAAGCAATAGGAGCTAAACAGTCAGATATATTAATTCAATTTTTAATTGAGGCATTGATTTTATCTACGATTGGAGGATTAATAGGAACAACAACAGGATTATCAGGTGTTTTTCTTTTGTCTTTGATAACTCCACTTCCTGCATCTGTAGGAGTTACAACAACATTTTCCACCATGATCATTTCAGGATCAATTGGTTTAATCTTTGGCGTTTTACCTGCAAAAAGAGCTTCTAAACTAGATCCCATTGTTGCCTTGAGAAGTTTATAAAAATATTTTAAATAATGCTCAATTTTTATAAATTAATTGAGATACTGGTGAGTCTTCAATCACTAGTAATATCAACAATGCTACCTGTTTATATTCCACTACCATTTGTCGATGAAGTTAATAATACTTATGAGATGCCTATCACATGGCAAATTCCAACTATAATTTTATTGACAATTATATTTCATAAAAAAGTAGTTTTCAGAGCATTTTCTATATACATAATTTTAGGGTTATTTATAGCCCCAGTCTTTCATCAGGGAGGCTCAATAGGATATTTACTCACTCCAAATTTTGGTTATTTACTAGGTATATATCCATTAATCAAAATAATTGATAATTTAAATACAAGAAATAAAATAAATGTTGGCAACATTTTAAGAAATGGATTTATAGCAATATGTGCTATGCATGTGACTGGAATATTTTACAACCTTTTACAAGTTATATTTTACAGTCAATTTAATATGTTTTTATATAATTTAGGGAAATACTCTGTAGGTAAAATTGGATATCATTTTTTAACGCTTTTCCCATTATTACTACTTATTAAACCTATCAAAAGTTTAAAACATAGCAAATAATGATTACTAAAATACAAACAAAGTTATATTTTTTATCCTTAAGTATTTTTATTATTCTAATAGATCAATTTACAAAATATTTAATATTTAATAATTATAAAAAATTTATAAATATAGATTTTCTTTTATTTAGATTAGACTTTGTAAAAAATTATGGAGCAGCATTTAACATACTTAGTGGTAATAGAATATTTTTATCATTAATAAGTATTATTTTTTCAATACTACTTATTTATTTAATATTAAGGAAAAATACTCTAAATCAATTTGACCTACTTTCTTATAGCTTTATTCTAGGCGGAACTATTGGTAATGGAATAGATAGAATTTTAAAAGGTTTTGTAATTGATTTTATAAATTTAAATATTATAAATTTTCCGGTATTTAATATTGCTGATATATCTATAAATGTTGGGTTTATTTTTTTACTTTATAGAATTTTTAAAAACAAACAATAATATGAATTACTTGAAATACAAATATATAAAATATATTATTTTTATTTTATTTCTGTATATTTTATTATCGATATTAATAAGAACAGTAAATATTTATACAATTTTATTTTTAATAATAATTATGTATATCTTTTACAACATTGATAAAAAACTTTTTAAAAAATTAGTTTATAAAGTTATTTATAAAAATAAAAAAAATACGCTTTCATTCAAAAATACATATGGTGCTGCCAAGATAAGTTTGGAAGGGGTCGAGAAAATTAATAAAAAAATTAACGATAAAGTAAAAGTTGAATTGTTAAATTACCAAAAAAATAAACTAGAGGCCCAATTAAAAACAGGAGATTATAACGTTACTCTTTTTGGGGCAGGTTCCTCAGGAAAAACATCCATAGCAAGATCTTTATTGAAAAATATTGTCGGACAAACTTCAGCAAAAATAGGTACAACAAAGCAAATTAATAGCTATAAAATTCGCATCCCAATCTTAAAAAGAAACATTAATATTGTTGATACCCCGGGTTTATTCGAACCATCTAAATTAGGTGAAGAAAGAGAAAAAGAAACTATTTTACAAGCATCAAATTCTGATTTAGTTCTTTTTGTCTTAGATCAGGACATAAATAAATACGAAAACTATTTAATTAAAGAATTATTAAAAATAGGAAAAAAAATAATAGTAGTTTTAAATAAATGTGATTTGAGGTCTAGAGATGAAAATAACCTCATCAAAGAAAATATAATTTATATAACTTCCGCTAGAAAAAATAGAATTTCAGTTGTTCAAACAATTGCGGTATCTCAACAATCTCCTTATGTAAATTCAGATACTTTAAATTTAGTCCCAGAGGTAGGAAGTTTATTTAGAGAAATAATTGAAACGCTCGATAATAATGGTGAAGAATTATTGGCAGATAATATTCTTTTTCGCTCAAATAAGTTAGGTATTAAAAGTAAAAATTTCGTGCAAGAACAAAGATATTTAATGTCAAATAAAGTGATTAATAAATATATGTGGATAACAGGAGGGGTAATTCTAGTTAATCCACTACCAGCTGTTGATTTCCTAACTACTACGTCCGTAAACCTACAAATGATAATGGAATTATCAAAAATATATGAAATAAAGCTTACAAAAAAAGATGCAAAAGATTTGGCAACATCACTGCTAAGCGCATTGGCTAAACAAGGTATATTAAAAGGGGGTCTCGCCATTATTTCTACTACTTTAGCTACAAGCTTGACTAAAATAATATTATCTAAATCTATACAATCAGTTACCGCAGGTTGGTTAATAAGAATAGTAGGACTAAGTTTGATTGAATATTTTAAAAATGGGCAAGATTGGGGAGATGGAGGAATTCAAGAAGTAGTAGATAAGATTTATAGAATAAGTAAAAGAGAGGACATTTTAAACAACTTCGTAAAAGAAGCTATTTCAAAAATTGAAATGAAAAAGTATTTTAAAACAAATAAAAGTTTGCCTCCATTTACTATGTAAAATTGGATAATTGATCATTTAGATAAGTTCTGAAATCAAATATAGTTATTAAGAGTAAGTAAGCAATACAAATAGCTATAGATATAAACCCTGTTACTAATGCAATAATTTTTGGTCTACCCATATTCATTAGTTAAGCATCTAAAAGTCTTAAAAGTTCTTCAATATGAGATTCTTTTGTATTGAAATTTCCCATGACAACCCGTAAAAAATATTTACCTTTAAATTTTGGTCTAGAAAGCATAAAATTATTGTTAATTAGTTCTTTAACTTTAGTTTGAGTCCATGCATCAGAATCTTTTGGCTCAAGTTTCTTTGGTAAGAATGATACAATATGAAGAGGACCTGAATATATATCGAATTTATTTTTACTAATATTTTTTATAAAAAAATCTTTTCTTTTAATTGATGATTTTAATATATTTTCTATTCCATTCAGACCTAAAAAACGTAACCCAAGCCATAGTTTGATAACCTCAGCAGGTCTAGAACCTTGTATGCCTATTTCTCCTCTATTAATAATATCTTCATTAGATGATAGGTAAGGAAGTCCAGTAGAAAATGTATTTTCTAAAGTACTCATTTCTGAAACTAATAACAAAGATGATGTCTTTGTAATGCCAATTATTTTTTGAGGATTTATTGTTATGGAATTAGCCTGATTAATATTATTTAAACCTTCTATTGGAATAGAAGTTATTGCAAAAATTCCTCCAATGGAGCCATCGATATGAAGCCATATATTTCTTTCTTTGCATATTTCACTTATGTCTTTAATAGGATCGATTGCTCCTCTTACAGTTGTGCCTAGCGTGGAAACAATAGCGAATATTTTTTTTTTATCAATAAAACATCTATCTATAGTTTTTCTAAGATTTTGTATATCAATACTGCCGTTATTATCAGTTTTAATCCTGATAAGATTTGCTTCATCAAGACCCATTATTCTTATACATTTAATAAATGAGGAATGAGCATCTTCACTAACAAGTAATACAGAATTGGGATCTGAACCTAATCCAGAATTATGTCTAGCTGCTATAAGTGCATTCAAATTACTCAGAGTACCTCCGCTAGCTGCTATGCCTCCTGAAGAATCATTAAACCCTATTTTCTTTGCAAACCATTTGCATAATGATTCCTCAAGCAAAGTAATACTTGGAGATAACTCGTAAGCAAGAAGATTATTATTTAAACCAGCAGCAATTAAATCGCCTAAAATAGAAAAAATCAAAGGTGGGGGATCCAGATGAGCTAATGAGCCGGGATGAACAGGATTAAAAGAATTATTTAGAAGGGATTGAATATCAGAAAACAAATCTTCTGTAGAATTACCATCCTCATTAGGCATTAAGCACTTGAAATTCTCATCAAATGGTAATGGACCATATTTATCGGCTTTAGAGAACCAGTCACAAAGAATTTGAGTCGTTTTATTTAGGAGAGTAATTAAGTTATCATTAGTCCCTAAATACGATGGGAAGTATATATCTTTTTTATTAATTAAATCTTCAGTCATCAGATAAGATATCTATTAATAAGTTTATTCTTAATATTTGTAAATGAGGTATATTTTTGAAAATGTAAATAGTAATTATGATGAACAGAAAGGAATAAATTTTTTAAAATACACAAAATGGATGGACTTTATTTTAAGAAGATCAGTAGAAATTGGAAAAGTTGAGTTACCAATCTGTTCTATAATTTTAGATGAGAGAGGAAGATGTATTGGAAGAGGGGTTAACAGGAGAAATATAAATAATGATCCATTAGGTCATGCTGAAATTATGGCACTAAGGCAGGCATCTCTAATAAAAAATGATTGGAGATTTAATGAATGTATTATCATCACAAATTTAGAACCATGTACCATGTGTGCATCAGCGCTTATTCAAGCAAGGATGGGTAAAGTTGTTTTTGGTGCCTATGATAAGAAAAGAGGGGGATTGGGCGGCTCAATTGACTTATCAAAGCATAAAAGTTCTCATCACAAAATGGAAATCGTGGGAGGTATTTTAGAAGAGGAATGCAGTAAAATTTTACAATTATGGTTTAAAAAGTTGAGGACTCAAAAATAGAATATTTTTTTAACTCAGTATCAAATAGGTTTAATAATCTGTCGACATTCTCATCACTTGAGTTAAAGCCCATTAATCCTATGCGCCATACCTTACCTGACAACTCTCCAAGTCCATTTCCTATTTCTATTCCAAAGTTTCTTAAAAGATGATTTCTAAAACCATCTCCATCAACTGCAGGTGGTATCTTAACTGTTGTAAGAGTTGGCAATCGATATTCTTCTGATACATGTAATTCCATTCCTAGACTTTCTAAACCTTTCCAAAGTTTCTTTGCATTAGTATTATGCCTATACCAAACATTCTCTAAACCTTCATTTGCAATTAATCGTAAACCTTCTCGAATAGCAAAATTCATATTTACAGGGGCAGTATGATGGTAAACACGATCAGAACCCCAATATTTATTTAGTAGAGATAAATCTAAATACCAGTTAGGTACTTTTGTTTTTCTTAAACTTAGTTTTTCTTCAGCTCTTTTATTCATCGTAAAAGGGCTTAATCCTGGGGGACAACTTAATCCCTTTTGACTACAACTGTATGCTAGATCAATTTTCCATTCGTCAATCAATAGTTCTAGAGCTCCAAGAGAAGTAACTGCATCAACTAAAAACAAGCAGTTATTTTTTCTACATACATCACCAATACCATCAAGAGGTTGTAAAACACCACTTGATGTTTCAGCATGGACAATAGCAAAAATTGCTGGTTTTTTAGTTTCTATTTCATACTTGATTTCTTCATAAGAAAAAGATTCACCCCAGGGTTTTTCAATAACAGATACATCTGCTTTATATCTTGTTGCCATATCAACAAGTCTGTCTCCAAAATATCCTTTTTTAGCAATAAGAATTTTTTCTCCTACCTCTATAAAATTAGCTATTGATGCTTCCATAGCTGCACTTCCAGTACCACTCATTGGAAGAGTCAGACGATTATTACATTGCCAGGTATATCTTAGAAGTTGTTGAACATCAGACATCAATGAAATATATGCTTCATCTAAATGACCAATAGGATTCAAAGAAAGAGCATTTAAGACTTCTGGATGTGCATTTGAAGGTCCAGGTCCTAATAAAAGTCTTGAGGGAACATAAGTCTTTGAAAGATGAGAAAAATTCTCTTTATTTAAAGCCGGAATAAGTTTTGCTTCTGTCAAAGAATTAGATTCGGTTACTTTTAAATTAATCTAATTTCGTCGCTTAAGCGATATTTTTTTATAGAAATTAATTCAATTTAAATAATTAAGTAAATAATTATTAAAGTTATGACTTGAAACACTGAAAGAAGACATCTAGTGTTGAAAAAAGTTACGTTTGATACATAATAAGAATCATCAAGTTATTAATTTCATAGAAGGTATCTCAAAAGTTATGTCTAAGTCTCCACAAGATGTTTTAAGTCAAATTAAAGACGAAGGAATTGAACTCATCGATTTAAAATTCACAGATATCCATGGTAAATGGCAACATTTAACTCTTACATCAGACATGATTGAAGAGGACTCATTTACGGAAGGTCTAGCATTTGATGGTTCATCAATAAGAGGTTGGAAAGCAATTAATGCCTCCGATATGTCGATGGTTCCTGATGCAAGTACAGCATGGATAGATCCTTTTTATAAACATAAAACTCTAAGTATGATTTGCTCTATCCAAGAGCCTAGAAGTGGGGAGCCTTATGATAGATGCCCAAGATCATTAGCTCAAAAGGCTTTAAAGTACTTAGAATCAACTGGGATTGCTGATACAGCATTTTTTGGACCTGAACCAGAATTCTTCTTATTTGATGACGTGAGATACGACTCAAAAGAAGGTTCCTGCTTTTATAGCGTAGATACAATTGAAGCTCCATGGAACACTGGAAGAATTGAAGAAGGTGGAAATTTAGGATACAAGATTCAATACAAAGAAGGTTATTTTCCAGTATCTCCAAATGATACTGCGCAAGATATCAGATCTGAAATGCTACTTTTAATGGGTGAATTAGGCATTCCTACAGAAAAGCATCACCATGAAGTTGCTGGTGCCGGACAACATGAACTTGGAATGAAATTTGATTCATTAATAAATTCTGCCGATAACGTAATGACTTATAAATACGTTGTCAGGAATGTAGCTAAAAAATATGGGAAAACTGCAACTTTTATGCCCAAGCCTGTATTTAACGATAATGGAACAGGGATGCATGTTCACCAAAGTTTATGGAAGAGTGGTCAGCCACTTTTCTTTGGTGAAGGAGCATATGCAAACTTATCTCAAACAGCAAGGTGGTATATCGGAGGCATACTTAAACATGCTCCATCATTCTTAGCATTTACTAACCCAACTACAAATAGTTATAAACGATTGGTTCCGGGATTCGAAGCACCTGTAAATCTAGTTTATTCTGAAGGTAATAGATCAGCTGCAGTAAGAATACCTTTAACAGGTCCAAGCCCTAAAGCTAAAAGATTAGAATTCAGATCAGGTGACGCACTTGCAAATCCTTACTTAGCATTTTCTGTAATGATGCTTGCTGGTATTGATGGAATTAAAAATCAAATTGATCCTGGTGATGGAGTAGATGTAGATTTATTTGAACTTCCAGCTGATGAACTTGCAAAAATTGATACAGTACCTTCATCTCTAAATGATTCTCTTAATGCGTTAAAAGCAGATAAGGATTATTTATTAGCTGGTGGAGTATTTACTGAAGATTTTATTGATAACTTTATCGATATAAAATACGAAGAGGTACAGCAACTAAGACAAAGGCCTCATCCACATGAATTCTTCATGTATTACGACGCATAATTAAAAGAACTAATTAGCTAAAATTAATCAATTTGAGAAATATCACAAAATATTCTCAAATTGATTTTTTTTTTGTTGGAATATAGGTATATAAATTGAAAAATGTCTAGGGAATCCATTTCAAAAATTGCATATAAAACGCTACAACAAAGTAAAAGCATTGCAGGTTTTGCTCACAAGCAGATCAGTTCAAGATTAATGAATTTTATTCTTCCCGATTCAAAGCTTGAAAATTTTGATATAGACAAGGATCTATTAATGCAAATCCAAAATTCAATGGATTTATTAAGAGAAGAAGACTGGAATGATGCAGAAAAAAATATATATCCAAAAAAATTATTATTCGACGAACCATGGCTTAGGTATCTAACTCAATATCCTAAAATTTGGCTCGATATGCCTAATACATGGGATAGACGCAGAAAACAAAACTTTGATGATCTTCCAAAATCAATTGATAAAGATAATTATCCTCAATATTATTTGAGGAATTTTCATCATCAAACAGATGGTTATTTATCAGATTTTTCAGCTAGTATTTATGACCTACAAGTAGAGATACTCTTCAATGGAAGTGCTGACTCAATGAGGAGAAGAATAATTAAGCCAATAAAAGAAGGTCTTGAAATTTTTAGCAATAGAAAAAAAAGTTCTATAAAAATACTTGATGTGGCTACAGGATCAGGAAGAACATTAAAACAATTAAGAAGTGCCTTTCCTAAAGAAAAAATTACAGGAATTGATTTATCTGATTCATATCTAAAAGAGGCAAGTAGATATATTTCAGATTTAGATGGAGATTTAATTCAGTTAATAAAAGGTAATGCTGAAGAATTACCTTTTAAAAATGATAGTTTTCAATGCATTTCTTGTGTTTACTTATTTCATGAATTACCTCGAACAATAAGAGCTAAAGTACTAAATGAATTTTTTAGAGTTCTTGAACCTGGAGGGATATTAGTTTTAGCTGATTCAATTCAAATAAGTGATTCTCCTGACTTTACTTCCATAATGGAAAGCTTCTATAAATCTTTTCATGAACCTTTTTATTGTGATTACATAAAAGAGGATATAGATTCTAAAATTGAGGATGTAGGGTTTAAAGATGTAAAATCAAATTCCTTTTTTATGACCAAAGTATGGTCTGCTGTAAAGTAGATAAAAACTTCTATGAACTATTGGGATAAAGATACTATTCAACTTGTTCAAAGTCTTAATGACAAATTAAAAATTGATCATTCTAAATGGCATAAAGATAAAGGTAATAAATTTAAACGATCTGCAGAATTAATTTCAGCGGGATTATGTCATTTAATTATTTCTTGTAATGAGAAGGAAACTATTGAGTATATAGAAGAAAGTATTAAATGGTTAAAAGAAATTAACGTAGATAAACCTTGCCCTAGAAAATCACCTTTTTAAAGCCAACTGAAGCCTATTACCTTTACTACTCCATCTAATGTCATCAAAACATTCATTAATAATGTATAGACCACGTCCATTTACACTACTTATTTTTTTTGGTAATTTGTAATCTCTTTTTTTTATTTCTAAACCATTACCTTGATCTTGAATTTGCCAAACACACCAATTGGGAGTAATTATTCTTCTTACTCTAATATTTTTTTTAGGATCTAATTTATTTCCGTGTTTTACTGCGTTAACTAAAGCTTCATGTAAACCAAGCTTTATAAGATAGCTTGATTGAGAATTTTCAATAGGTTCTAATAATTTATCGACAAATTCATTTAACTGTAATGATGATTCAAATTCGTAGTTTGACCAGTTAATCTTTGGTCTTTTAAAAAATTTTTTAAAAATATTTTTGCCCCGAAGTAAGGACATATTAATATTTTGATACTCTCTTAATTTTAACTTACTAAATACCTCAATTTAAAGAATATTATTATGTCTCTCTGCAATAGCAGGATGCCTTAGGATAGAGTCCATAAGTCTTACTCCTCTTAATTGATTTATTAAAGGCATATGTCCATCAGGGGCCTCCAAAGACCAACGAAATGATCCGGGATATCTAGTCCATAATCCCTCTTTTTTCCAACCTATTTTCGGCCACAATAATTCATATTTTTTCCCTACTGATTTTAATATCTTAGCTTGAATTGAGAATCCAAATCTACCAGTAGAATAAATATTCCATAATCTATCTATTGTTTGTAAATCTTTACCTGACATATTCTTAACTTCACTATAGAAAACATAGCCACGTTTTTCAGCTAATTTTCCAGCTAATTTCCGTAAGTATGAACTTGTTAATCTATCTGCCTCTTCAAAGTTTTGCTCAACCAACATCAATTGCAAATCTTCATAATTAATATCAATATCTGAATATGTATTAAACCAATTATTGTATTTAGAGTTTTCAAAGAATTCGGGTTTAAATTTTTTTAAAACTTGCAATATCCAACCAGCAGCCCAATCATCTCCATCTTTATCAAAGATATCAAAAAGTGAAGGGGCAATATTAAAAATATTTTCGACTTCAGATTCTATTTGGGTTAATGAATTTATTCTTTTTCGTTGATTGGAATCTACAAATTTTTTTATCAGATCTAATGTAGCATTATTATAGTTATCTTTTTCTTTGTTATTCATTTTAAAAAATCAATCTAAAAAATTAAAAAACTATCCATGTATTTCAAAAGAAAAGAACTAGAGAAATTTAGAAGTTTTAAAGGGCCACTTATAGATGTTAGAAGCCCGAGTGAATATTATAAAGGACACCTGCCTAATTCTATTAACATTCCACTATTTGATAATGATGAGAGAACTATAATTGGCACGATTTATAAAAAAGAAGGAAGAAAAAAAGCAGTCATAGAGGGATTAAAATTTTTTGAAAAAAAAATGGAATTACTTCTTGATAATTTATTCATTAGTATTGAGTCTTATAAAACTATTCCTAATAAAAATAATAAATTCTTTATCAGAATATATTGTTCTAGAGGAGGAATGCGTTCACAAAGTATTGCTTGGCTACTAGAAAAATATAAATTAAATCCAATAACACTTAAGGGAGGATACAAAATATATAGAAGATGGGTATTAGATAGTTTCTCAAAAAAGTTGAATATAGTAGTTATTAGTGGGAAAACAGGAACAGGAAAGACAAGGTTATTATCATTACTAGACAAATATCAATATCAAACTATTGATCTTGAGGGCTTTGCTTGTCATAGAGGAAGTACATTTGGAGGTTTAGGGATGAAAGAACAACCTTCAAATGAACAATTTGAAAATAAAATTGCAGAGAAATTAGATTCTTTTAAATGTTCTAATAATATTTTTGTAGAAGCTGAAAGTGCAAATATAGGTAAATGTAAAATTCCTCATGAATTCTTCAATCAGATGAAACATTCTAGGAGAATTGAAATTTTAAGAAGCGAATCTAACAGGTTAGATGAGTTGATAGAAACTTATAGTGTATTTAAGAAAGAAGAACTCAAAGAATCAGTATTAAGGATAAAAAAAAGATTAGGACCGCAAAGAACAAAAATAGCTTTGGAATCAATTAATAATGAGAAATGGGACTTAGTTTGTAGATCAGTTCTAGATTATTACGATAAATGTTATGACTTTGAAAAAATTGGCAAAACAAATATAAAGGTATTAGATTTAACCGACAAAAAATATGATGAAAGGATTATAGAGTTAATAAATAATGTTTTATAAAATAATTACAAGCGAATATGAAAAATATTTCCTAAGATAAAAAATTATTAACTGAATATTATGACAGCAAATAAAACCGCAAAAATACAATTTTATGAAGGAACAGATGAACCAGTAGTGCCTGAAATAAGACTGACTAGGAGTAAAGATGGTACCACCGGTCAAGCATTATTTTTGTTTGAAAAACCTCAGGCATTATCTTCAATTACAGACGGTGAAATCACAGGTATGCGGATGATAGATTCCGAAGGTGAAATATTAACTAGAGAAGTTAAAGTAAAGTTTGTTGATGGAGAACCAATATTTTTAGAAGCGGTTTATATTTGGAAGAACACACCAGACTTTGACAGATTTATGAGATTTGCAAATAGTTATGCCAAATCAAATGGGTTAGGATATTCTGAAAAGAAGTAGAGTATTATGAAAATTGAATAGTTCATCATATTTCAAGTTAGTAGTAATATTAATCACTTTATTAATAGTATGGACTTTAAGAGATTTTCTCCTATTAATAATTTGTTCTTTAGTAATTTCAAATATTGTATGTAATTTATCTAATCAAATCCAAAAAGGTTTGAAAATTCCTCGATCGATTTCTTTGTTTCTTGTCTTAGCCGTCATATCAGTAATAATATTTACTATTTTTATTCTTGTATTACCTCCGTTTATAAAAGAATTCAATGAAATACTAGTTGACATTCCAAATGGTTTATCAAAAATAAATATATTGATCAATACAAATCTGAACAAATTTAATAGCTTATTTTATGGCGAACAATCAGAAAATGTTATAGACATATTCAGTTTAATAAATAATGTAGTTACCATTCCAGATGTCTCAACTATTGCAAAAGCTATTCAAGAAAGCTTTAAGAATTTAATTAATATTGCGGGGAATCTAGGTTCAGGTCTTTTGAGATTAATATTCGTATTAGCAGTGAGTTTGATGATTTCTATTGAACCAAAACAATATAAAGAAAATGTACTTCTATTAATACCAAAAAATTACCGTAATAAATTTAGAAATATTCTGGAAAAATGCAATATTGCATTAGCAAATTGGACCTTTTCTATGGTCATAAGCTCATTATCAGTAGGTTTATTATCATTAATAGTTTTATCTATATTAGATGTCAAATACGTTGTCTCAAATGCTTTAATAGCAATGGTTCTTAATATAATTCCGAATATAGGTCCAGTTATTAGTGGTATATTTCCAATCTCAATTGCACTACTAGATAATTTTTGGAAACCACTGGCAGTTTTAGGATCATATGTAATCATTCAAAATATTGAAAGCTACATCATAATGCCATCTATAATGAAAAAAAAAGCAAACCTACTTCCTGGTTTGACATTAATATCACAATTTGGATTTACCTTCATTTTTGGTCCATTAGGCTTAATACTATCTCTTCCATTAGCTGTAGTAATACAGGTTTTAATCAAAGAATCATTTAAAGATATTTAAAAACTACTTCATTAATTTTTTATATAAATATGGGTATGAAAAAAGTATAAAGATAGCCAAGGGATGTTTACCCATAGCAAAATATAAAGAACTAAAAGTAAAATGATCAAATAATATTCTTAGCTCAGTAGAAAGATCTATTAAAACTAAAGAAAATAAAATTATCAAATAGTAATTCAATTTCATGGAATGAGAATCTTAAGCTCAGTCTTTAAGCAACAAGGATGGAGCCAATAAAATACTTGAATAACTTCCAACAATAATTCCTAATGATAAGGACAAAGAAAACCAAAACAGAGAGTAAGATCCAAACAAAATTATGCTTAATAAAGGGATAAGGGTTGTAATACTGGTAAAAGTTGTTCTCCTAAATGATTCGTTTACTGATAATTGAATAGTTTCGTTATAGCCTTCTTCCTTAGATTTTAAATTCTCACGAATTCTATCAAAAATGACAACAGTATCATTTACAGAATAACCAGCAATAGTTAACAAGGACACCGCAAATAAACTATTTACCTCGACAGATAATAAAATTCCTAACCAGGAAAATATACCGAAAACAATTAATAAATCATGGAATAAAGCTAATAATGCAAATAATGCATATTTTTTATCAAACCTAATAGTTATATATAAAGATATTGCAAATAAAGAAACCAACAATGAAGTAACACAATTGGTAAGTAATCTTTTCCCAAGCTTTGGACCTATTAATCTTGAATCTTTACTCTCATAATTAAGAGGTCCAATAATATTATCAAGATTAGTAATAAGATTATTTGATTCTTCGATACTCAAATAAGGTGTTCTTATTGAAATTAATTTATTATTATTTTGGAATTGTAACTTTATATTATTTATAAAGTTTTTATTACTAGAGATCTCTCTTAAATTTTCTAAAACTGAATCAGGGGAAAGATTAGAACATTCTTCTTCACAAACTCTTTCTATTCTTAGTTCATTTCCTCCAACAAAATCCATCCCTAAATTTATAGGTTTCTTATAGGAAGTATTAAAAGTTGAATATAAAATTCCTAAAAGACTTAACAAAATAAGAAAAGTTGAAAAACTAAATATCTTTCTTTTATTTTTTATTAGTTCAAGATTGTATTTCATGGGAAATTAGAAACAAAAAATTTAATTTGAAAAATTATTCTTGGGTAAATAGAGATTTTTTTGTCTTAAAGATTGATATGTTGTAAAAAATCGCAAAATAGTTTTAGAACAATTTAATGAGGTAAACAAGCTTATTAGGACTCCAATACCTAATGTTGCCGCGAAACCTTTAACAAAATTTGTTCCTAATAAAAACAATACAAAACAACTTAAAAGGGTTGTAATATGACCATCAACTATAGATGAATTAGCTCTTTGAAAACCGCTATCAATAGATCTTGAAAGAGTATTGCCGTCATATAATTCTTCTCTAATTCTCTCAAATATTAGAATATTTGCATCAACAGCCATACCAATGCTAAGTATAAGGCCAGATATTCCAGGTAAAGTCAAAGTTACAGGAATTAAAGAATATAGGGCTAAGTTAAAGAAACCATAAAGTACTAGAGATAGAACTGAAACGAAACCTAGAATTCTATAATTAAAAATCATAAATATTCCAACAAAAATTAATCCACTAATAGCTGCATAAAGACTTTTTAAAATATTTTTGGATCCCAATAGCGCCCCTATAGTGTTAGTTTCTACTATTTCAATTGGCAATGGCAATGAGCCTCCTTTAAGTTGAACTTCTAATTCTCTAGCATTTTCAGCACTAAAATTACCGCTTATTGTTGCTGATCCACCTGTAATACCAGTACTAGCAAACTGGTTACCAACACTAGCTTCACTTATAGATTCGCCATCAAGAATAATAGCCAATAGTTGATTAGTGCCAGCAATTGACTTTGTAATTTCTGCAAACTTTTCACCTCCTGAATTACTAAAAGTTAATAAAACTTCCCAATTACTATTTGTTTGTTCCTGTCTCCTTCCTGCGTTAATAAGATCCTTACCAGATAAATCTGTTTTAATAAATAAATTTGTAATTTCTTTATCAACATATTTTTTGATTTCAATTAACTTCCCATATAAATCATTACTAGTAGATGAGTAATTCAATTCTTGCTCTATATCTATAAGATCATCTTGAATAACTTTGAAGTAATTATCATTATTTTGATTTTTTTCTTCAATGGAATATTGTTCAATTAATTCTTTAATACTTAATCTTTGTAGTTGCAGGTTTTTTAAATCTGTAGATGTTCCCTCTTTTTGGGTTCTAAATTCTAATAAAGCAGTCTTACCTAATACCCTTGATGCAACTAATGGATTTTGTTCGCCTGGTAATTCTAAAATCAATTGATCTCCACCGAGGGTTTGTAAATTAGACTCAGAAACTCCTAAATTGTTAACGCGCTTATCTATAACCGAATTAACTGCTTCAAGTTCATCCCTTGTTACCTTACCTTCCTCTTTAATAATTTGTAGTGTAAGTTGAGAACCCCCTTGTAAATCCAATCCCAACTGTAAGGGATAATTTATTAATAGATAAACAGATAAAGTAAGTAGAAATATAATAAAAAAAAGCCAACCTTGCCTTCTTTTCATTTTCTATATACTCCCACTAATTAAATGTTCAACTTTTTCAACTATTTGATGTGGTTGGATTATTGTCAAATTCTCAAGATTTCCATTATAGGGAGTTGGAATATCCTGACTAGATAATCTAATTGGTCGGGCATCAAGATCATCAAAACACTCTTCTGTTATCAAGGCAATTAATTCTGCACCAATACCTCCAGTCTTCATACATTCTTCAACAATAATTACTTTATTTGTTTTTCTTATTGATTTTGAGATGGTTTCCATATCAAATGGTTTTAAACTTATTAAATCTATTAACTCAACATCTATTCCTTTTTTTTCTAATTCTTCAACAGCTTTAAGGCAGTGATGTCTCATTCTTGAATAAGTCAATAAAGTAATATCACGCCCTTCTTTTACAACGTCAGCCTGATCTAAAGCGCAAGTATAATCACCCTCAGGTAATTCTTCAGACAAATTGTATAGAAGAACATGTTCGAAAAATAGAACCGGATTATCATCTCTTATAGCTGCTTTCATTAAACCTTTAGCATTTGTGGGCGTACTACATGCAACAATCTTTATGCCAGGAACTGCATGAAAATATGCTTCAAGTCTTTGACTATGCTCAGCACCAAGTTGACGACCAACTCCACCAGGTCCTCGAACTACTGCTGGTATTTTATAATTTCCGCCACTTGTATATCTAAGCATACCCATATTGTTTGATATCTGATTAAATGCTAAAAGCAAAAAACCCATATTCATTCCTTCCACTATTGGTCTTAAGCCAGTCATTGCTGCACCCACAGCCATACCCGTAAAACTATTCTCTGCAATTGGAGTATCTAAAACTCTTAACTCTCCATATTTTTCATATAAATCCTTAGTTACCTTATAAGATCCTCCATATTGACCAACATCTTCTCCCATTACGCAAACATTTACATCATTTGCCATTTCTTCATCAATTGCCTCTTTCAAAGCATTAAATAATAATGTTCCAGCCACAATTAATTACCTAATTAATCACATTTATAATCCTACCACTTTGAATAATTCAACCTCCTTCAGCGAAGGTTATGAGTAGTAATATTGATAAAATCATTCCTGGCGAAAGCAAAAGGACTAAAAGGCCTAAGTCATGTAAAGACATTCAAAGAAAGTGTTTTCTTAATAATATTGGCAATTCAACTTTTCTTCACAATAAAACTTCGAATAAATACAATAAAAAGACCTATACCTATAAAAGCAAAAGAAAAAGTTAGCAAAAAAAATAATCCAATTATTAAAGTATTAATACTAGATGAAATATTTTGGACTATTTCAGAAGAATTAGATGGTTTATGTACTGAAAAATAAATTGCAATTTTATTACTTAAAAAATAAAAAAATATAAATAATAAAAAACTTGTTAATGATCCAACAATAAAATTTAAAGGTCCTTTTTCGGGAATATTTTTTTCAATATTCTCATTACTATTATCAATCACTATAGATTTTTACATAAAAAAAATTTAAATGAATGTTATTCCCTTTTCAAGGAAAGTGCAAACCCATGAATCATAGCCTTTATCTTTAAATAATTTAGAATTTGCAGTTAATTCTTTTTTAGCAGTCTCTATATCTTTAAAGAGTGCAAAGCATGTAGGGCCTGATCCACTCATTGAAAATGTGAGACAATTTTCTAATTTAGAAAGTAAATATAATGCCTGCTTTACAGAATCATTTTCATTTTCAACAACTAACTGCAAATCATTTTTAATAGATAAATGTGGATTATCAAAATTTAAGTTATTTAAACCATTATCTCTTAAATTTTTTCTTATGTTTCCAATCATTTCTCTATCAGTAATATATTGATCACAAAATCTATTACTATATTTTTTATAAGTTTCAGCGGTTGATACTGATACATTTGGATTTTTTAAAAGAATTGCTCCATATTCAAGGGTTGAATCTAATTTCTCCAAAATTTCGCCTCTTCCAAAACATAATTGAATACCACCATTTATAAAAAAGGGAATATCAGATCCTAAAGTTGATGCTAATGAACATAAAGTTTCTTGATCTAATTTCAAATCCCATAAATTATTAAGACCAATTAATGTTGCTGCTGCATTACTGGATCCACCAGCTAATCCTGCGCCAATTGGGATATTTTTTCTTAAAAATATATTCGCACCGTAATCTATATTTGATTTTTTCCTTAATAGGTTTGCCGATTTAACAATTAAGTTATCATCAGATAGGCTTAATTCATTACAATCAGACTCAAGTTTAATTAAACCTTTATTATTAATTTCAAATTCTAAATAATCAGCAAGATCGATATTTTGCATAATCATTGCCAACTCATGAAATCCATCCTCTCTTTTACCAATAACTTCAAGGTGCAAATTTATTTTGGCAGGAGATTTTATATTAATTTTCTTTTTAGCAAAATCTTGCATATACTTAAATTTTTTATTTTTTAATTTTAATACAATTTTCTGCAAGCTTAATCCATTGGTCAATTGAAATATCTTGTGGTCTTAATTTAAAACAAACTTTTGAAGATTCAGATAATTCATTTATCTCTTCATTTGAAAGTATCGAATTAAGTGTATTTCTAAGCATTTTTCTTCTTGAATTAAATGAAATTCGAAGAAGTTTATCTATATATTTTTCTAGACTAATATCTAATCTTAAATCATTTTTAATTGGTTCGAAAACTACTAAAGAAGAAAAAACTTTTGGAGGCGGACTAAATGATGAAGGAGGTACATCACATATTCTTTTTATTTTTGATAAAAGTTGCATTCTTATACTAAGCGCACCAGAATTAGGACTACCTTCTTTTGACAAAATCCTATCTACAACATCTTTCTGCATTAAAAATATTATTTTTTCGTAATTATAGTTTCTTATGATGCCCAATCGACCTATGAAAATATCCAATATTGGGCCAGTTATATTGTAAGGAATATTTGCAATCACTTTTGTAATCTTCTTATTAATCGAATCTAAATTTGCAGAAAGAATATCTCCCTGCTGCAGTGAAAACCTATCATTATTATTGAATTTTTCATTTAATAAATTTATTAAATCTTTATCTAATTCAATTGCATGTAATTTTTTAATTTTTGAATCTAACAACTTAGATGTTAAAGCTCCTTTACCAGGACCAATTTCTAAAATAAAGTCATTTTCATTAAGAACAGCAATTTCTTTAATTTTTTCTAATATTTTTTTATTTACCAACCAGTGTTGTCCAAATCTTTTTTTTTGATGATAGTTTTTAGAATTCATCTAAAAGATAAATAATATGTTTAAATTAAATATGAATTTATTTAATCCTTTATATCATGAGCTTATCAAAAAAAAATTTAGATAAACTCAATAAATTTAAAAAAAAGAAAAATTTAAATAACGAAAGTAAAAATATAAATAATTTCATAAATATAACTGATAATGATAATTTAATCAGCAATCCACTTAATTCAGAAGATCCCAATAAAATTTTTTATATGTTAATTGATAATTCAGAATCTTTAGAAGAGACTTCTAACGTTAATAATTCACTAAGAAAAAGTGAGATTAATCAATTTAATATGAATTCTAAAAAAGATAATTTTTCCAATAAATTAACAACCGAAGAGGAACTATATGATGAATTTAATTATCTTCTTGATGAATAATTAGTTTTTGATATTTACTTATGATTCAGAGTAATAGATTAGCAATTTATGCTATCGGCAAAATAAAGAAACTTTGGATTAGAGAGGGCATTAATCAATACAAAAAAAGAATGCCTGAACTTATCATTAATGAGTTAAAGACTTTTAATTTAAATAATTTTAGATCAAATAACAATATTATTATCTGCCTAAGTGAAGAAGGAAAACAGTTTAATTCAATTGAACTATGCTCCTTACTCTTGAATTTTAAAAATGAAAAAATTAATTTCTTAATCGGTGATACTGATGGAGTTAGTTCAGATATAAAAGAAAAATCAGATCTTGTACTAAGCCTGTCTCCTTTAACTTTTCCTCATGAATTAGCTAGATTAATCCTAATCGAGCAAATCTATAGAGCTATTTCTATATCAAACAACTCCCCTTACCATCGTTCTTAAAAAGATTAGATTCAATCTAAAATTAATCTATAAAAGTTTAATAACTAACTATTTTTTGATTTTTTGCTATATAGTACATATATACTATTAATTTAATCTTGGATTCTTTTGATTCAACTACTAAAACATTTAAAATCCCCTTATTAACTGATTCGGTATCAGCAGGGTTTCCTTCTCCTGCAGATGACTATACAGAAGAAAGTATTGATTTAAACGAACATTTAATATCTAATCCTTTTAGCACTTTTTTTCTTAGAGTTAAAGGTGACTCAATGATAAATGCAGGGATTAAAGATAAAGATTTAATAATAGTAGACAAGAGCTTAACAGCCAGGCCAGGGAATATCATCATTGCAATGATAGACGGAGAATTTACAATAAAAAGATTATCTATAAAAAATAATGAATTATATTTAAAATCAGAAAATCATAATTATCCTGATTTTAGATTTAAAAACCATATTGATGTACAGATATGGGGAGTTGTTATTTATTCAATACATAGCTATTTATGAGAATTTCAAATATTGATGCAATAGCTCTTATAGATGCTAATAATTTTTACGCGTCATGTGAACAAAATATTAATCCTCATTTGAGAAATAAACCAGTAGTAATTTTATCTAATAATGACGGATGTATCATTGCAAGAAGCCCTGAAGCGCGAGCTTTAAAAATTAAAATGGGAACTCCGTATTTCAAGGTCAAAGAAAGACTAAATAAATTAGATGTAGCAGTCTTAAGCTCAAACTACTCGCTTTATGGGGATATGAGCAGAAGACTAATGAATTTACTGAAAAACTACTGTGAACAGATAGAAATTTATTCCATTGACGAAGCATTCGTCTCGATTTCTAGACCTAATGATGAAAATCTATATCCTTGGGCAAGAAGCATAAGATCATTAATATATCAGAATCTAGGGATTACCATAACAGTAGGAATAGGAGAAAATAAAGTAAGAGCAAAAATTGCTAATAAATTAGCTAAAAATATTGATTATTCAGCTGGAATATTTGATTTAGCTAGAACCGAAAATGAGAATAATTATTTGAAAAGAATTAGTATAGATAAGATATGGGGAGTCGGGAAACAAACCTCTAATTGGTTACAAAGTAAAGGTATTAAAAATGCGAGAGAACTAAGAGATATGGAAGAAAATGAAATCATTAAGAAATTAGGCATCGTAGGGAAAAGACTGCAATTAGAACTGAAAGGCCATAGATGCCTGCCCATAGAAAAAAACAAGAAATCAAAAAAAGAAATTCAGGTGAGCAGGAGTTTCGGCACGCCTATCACAAAATTAGAAGACTTAACTCAAGCACTAGCAACTCACGCAATAAAAGCCTCTGAAAAAATGAGAAGTCAGAATTTACAATCATCTAATATTAGAGTATTTGCTAGAACCAGTAAATATTCAAGTCAAAATTATCAAAGAAGTGCTCATAGAAAACTTACAAATGCGACAGATGACACAAACAATATTTTAAAAATAGTAGTTGAATTATCTAAAGAAATTTATAATCCCGAATATAAATTCTCAAAAGCTGGTGTTTTAATGCAGGATTTAACAAATAGCGAATATTTACAGCAATCAGTTATCAATTACAAATCTCAGAAAGTATTAAAAAAATCAACAAATCTTATGAAAACGATTGATTTATTAAATAAAAGATTTAATAACAATGCAATTACATGGGCTATTACAAAAAATCCACAAAGTTGGAAGATGAATAAGAATTTCTTAAGTCGCTCATCTACAACTGACATAGAACAAATCCCAACTATAGTGAAGTAAACAAAATAGAATGGAATTTATATTATTTTTGAGCAAATTAGATAAAGAGATTCTTAACTTATTAATGAAAGCAAACTACATAGTTGAAGAAAATAAAATTGAATGTCTATTAAACAAAGAAATAAAAGGGCTACATAATTTTAAAGAAAATAAAATAATAATATGTACTGAAAATGCAAAAAGGAAAACAAATTTTAGAAATAAGAATCAACAACCAAATAAAGATAACTTCAAAACAGAAAGGGCGGTAAGAAAAGCATTAAGACACGAAGCAACTCATGCGATACAAAAATGTAATGACAATAAAACAATAGGGGATATAAAAAAATTAGAAAGCAAATTGCATCAAAGTAAAAGAAAAGCATTAGAGTTCTCTAGTTCAAATTTTTCTGGGACTTATGCGAAAGAAGTAGAAGCTTATGTTCTTGAAGATAAACCCAAAAAAGTTAAAAACTTGATTAAAAAATACTGCCTATAAATTAAAACTTTTTATATTAACTAGCGAGGAAATTACCACAACGTTGTTTGTCTAAAAAATTTATATGTTGTCTTTCTAGGTAATATAATTCCTGAAATTTAATGGCATCTGAGTTTAAATCCTTAAAAAGATCATCTATCTCTTTATTTGTATTTGAAGAACCTGAAGAAGGATTTTCAATTAAAATAGATATACAATTTTCTAAAGTTTTTAATCTTTGAGAACCCCAAGATTCTATTAAATGTCTACATCTTTTTAGAGAATTATATTTCTCAAGAAGTGATAATGTTCCTAGTAAATTGTCTTTAGGATTACTCAGCAATGTTAAAAACAACTCATTTGGATTAATAAAAATATTAATTTTATTTGATGATTCAGGATTATTGAGAGCTAAGTAGTCAGGCAGAAGTGAAATTAAGTTAATAGAAGAAAAATCTTTTTGAAGATTTTGACTATTTGATTGTTTTAAATCATTTAAGTAATTTAAACCTAAATTATTTTGTTCAATTTTTGAAATAGCTTCCCATAAGCTTTGAATATAACTAGTATTAAAACCATTAATTTCTCTTTTGAGAAATTCATCACGAATAAATAGCCTAAGATCTGGACAATGTAAATAATAAAAAATTATTTCCGATTCATTTTTTTCCCGTCGAGAAATTTCATTTGGCTGTTCAAATTTTTTTGATCTACCATGCCAACGAAATCCCTTTACTTGATTTCTTAAATCTTGTTCAAACTGTATTGCTAACCTAGCTTGTCCCTTACTTAATTGTTCGGAAACTTTTTGTAAATAATGAGTTCTGGTTGATGATTGAGGTAATTTACTCAACAATTTTACCAATGAAGAAATAACACTTTGGAAAATTTCAGACTTAGTTAAATCTTGATCTTTAAAGATCTGATCAATCTCCCAATCAATCCAAAAGGATGAATTATCAATTAAATTAAAATAATCTTCAGGTGTATGACTATTCAAATATTCGTCAGGATCTTTAAAATGACTTAGTTGAAGTATCTTAAGATTAATTTGATCATGAAGGGATAGGGTCTCAACTTCTTTAATTACTCTTTTTGTAGCTAAAATTCCTGCATTATCAGAATCAAAATTCAAAATTATATTTTTATTATCTGTACATCTACATAGTTGAGAAATTTGATACTTGTTTAATGCGGTACCAAGAGAAGCAACAGAATTAGTTATACCCTTTGAATGAAGAGAAATAACATCAAAGTAGCCTTCAACAATAATAGCTTTATCTCTTTTTCTAATATCACTAGAAGCTTTTTCGAAGGCAAACAACATTTTTCCCTTTTCAAATATCTCTGATTCAGGAGAATTAAGATATTTGGGTTCCTGACCATCAAGAGATCTTCCTCCAAAGGCAACTACTCTTCCCTGCATATCATGTATTGGAACAATTAATCTATTTCTAAAACGATCATAAATCTTGTCAGAATTATCTTTAGAAATTGCAAGACCCGAAGCTAATATTAAATTAATGGGGAATTTTTCTACCTTGGAAAGATAATTAAACAAATCATTCCATGAATTTGGGGCAAAGCCTAGTTCAAAGTTATCAATAATCTTGTTACTCAAGTTTCTCTTAGATTTTAAATATTTCATGGCTTCAGAACCAAGAGAATTATTTAATTGAGATTTAAACCAATTTTTAGTGACTCTTAATATTTTATAAAGCTCTTCCTTTCTAGAAAGTTGTTTTTTATAAGCTTCTACTTGGGGACCCTCAAGATTTTCAACATTAATATTATTTTTTTTAGCAAGAGAAAGTACAACATCTGAAAAATTTGCACGAGTAAATTCCATTAAAAATTTAATAGAGTTTCCACCTGCACCACAAGAAAAACAGTAATAGAATTGTTTAGTTGGAGATACTGTCATAGATGGCTTAGTATCATCATGAAAAGGACAAATTCCAACAAATTCCTTGCCTTTCTTCTTAAGAACAATATGTTCAGATATAACGTCAACAATATCTGCTTTTTCCTTAACCTCTTGGATAGTTCTTGGGTGTATAGAATGAACCATTGAGATTTTTATCAAAAACAAATAATGATTTATTTGTTATAGGTCAAAATCAAATAAGAATCTACTTAATTTCACAATTAAACTATTTTTTTAAATGTTAAATATTGCAGAATTAGATAAAAAATTTAATTCTTTGAATAAGTTTAATTTGGTATTCGCTTCATTCTTCTTTAGTTTGATGACTTTATGCGTAAAAAATATTGATAAAAGGATACCTATTTACGAATTAGTTTTATTCAGATCATTGTTGAGTTTAATTATTACATTATTCATAATTAATTTAAAAAATATAAATCCTTGGGGCAACAATAGACCATTACTTATCTTAAGAGGTGTTTTAGGAACTTTAGCTTTAGTTTGCATTTTTGATGCTATTAGAAATATGCCCCTCAGTATATCTACTGTCATTCAGTACACATACCCTATCTTTATATCTATATTCGCTGGCATATTTATAAACGAAAAAATAACTCGGAATATAATTTTTGCTTTACTTATTGGCTGGATTGGAATATTAGTAATATTAAATCCAAGTCAATTATCAAATATAAACGTTGAAATTGAAAATGTTTCGATTTCGATCGCATTTCTTGGGGCAATCTTCACTGCATTGGCTTACGTTACAGTCAAGAAACTTTCATTTACTGAAGATGTTTATGTAATTATTGAATATTTTCCACTTGTATCTTTTATAGCTTTATTGCCAATTGTATTAATGAACTGGGTTACCCCAACTTGGAATGAATTAGTCTGGATAGTTGGCATTGGCTTATTTACTCAATTAGGTCAGACTTTCTTAACTGTAGGATTAAAAAATTTACCTGCTTCTGAAGCTTCAACAATTAACTATTTGCAAGTTTTATTCGGTTCAATTTGGGGGATTTTGTTTTTTAGTGAAATAATAAATATAAATTTTTTATTAGGAGCTTCACTAGTATTATTAGGAACTATTATATCTACTACCAAAATAATCAAAAGGACATAGAATATAATTATTAATTAAAAAAAAGTGAAATTTTTCTATTTAGCTTTATTATTTTGTTTTTCTCCTATTGTTCAAGTTAATGCAACGACCCCAAAGTCAGTAACTTGCACAAGAACTGAATACAGAGAGGAATACATTCCTGGAACCAAATCAAATCCTGGCTACGTGAAAAGTTATGAGGTTGACGTTGTAATACCTTGTGGAGGTCAAAGCACAGCTGAAAAAATAGATGATAATGACTGTAGTGAAGGTTCTGTTATAGGAGGACTTCTTGGTGCTGGAATAGCACTATCTTCCTCTAGAGGGAAAGATAGATTTTGGGCAGTACCTGCTGGCGGAACGGCAGGAGCATTAATAGGATGTCAGGTGGATGGTGGTTAATTGATTAGTTGGATAAATGGAGAATTGGTTGACTCATGGCAAACTAATCAAAAATTTTTTGTTTTAATAAATTGTCAAGGATTAGGATACGAAATACAAATACTAGAATCCTTTTTTCTAAAATTAAAAACAAATCAGATATCTAATAAAAAAATTACTCTTTGGTTAAAACATATTAAAAAGGAAGATTCAGATTTACTATTTGGCTTTACATCAAAGGAACAAAAGAATTTCTTTATTGAAATTTTAAGTATCAGAGGTGTTGGATCTCAAATCGGTATGGGGATATTAAATAAATTATCTATCGGTGAAGTTATCAATGCAATAAAGACACAAAACAAAAAATTAATTTGTTCCGTACCTGGTGTAGGTCAAAAAATGAGTGATCGGTTAATTTTAGAACTAAAAAATAAATTTAAAAGTGAAATACAATTTGAAGAAGAAAAAGCAAAAGATGAATTTGAGATTAAGGATCCAGAAATTAATAAAATGATCGAAGATCTTCAGTTAACTCTTCAATCATTAAATTACAAAAATAAAGAAATCAAAACTATTTTGCCAATTATTATTAATAAAGTAGATTTCCTTGCAAAAAAAGAAAATAATTTATCATTTGAAAATTTATTGAAATTGGCTATGAATTATCTAGATAAGGAAAGTAGTAATATCGCTAGCTGACGTAGTATCATAGAGTAAAAGAAATAAAATTTATGTCATTAGATACAGCTGAAAAACAGAAGCTGATTGAGACTCATCAAGTACATCCAACTGATACAGGTTCAGCCGAAGTTCAAGTAGCACTGCTTTCAAAAAGAATATCGAAATTAAGTGACCACCTCCAGGGAAACATTCATGATTTCGCTTCTAGGCAAGGATTATTAAAAATGATTGGTAAAAGGAAAAGATTACTTTCTTTCATAAAAGACAAAAACGTTCAGAGATATCAAGAGCTAGTAAAGAAAATTGGAATCAGAGGATGATTTCAATTAATGAAAAAAAAGCAATCTAAAAAAAAGACACAATTTAAAAAGAAAAAAAATTATTCTGAGAAAACTGCGTTTTCTAATCTAGAAAAAGCATCAAGTACTGAAACTACCCCAAAAAGATCATCAACTGGTATACCAAAATATGTTGCTGATAGAATGGCAAGAAGAATATTTTTTACAGCAGGAATTCCCACAATATTAGGGATGTCGGTTTTCGTTGTTAGCTACATCATAGTAACGAGAAATATTGCTGAAATACCTCCTTCATCAACAATTGCAATTTCAGCATTGTTTTTTTTGTTAGGTCTAGCAGGATTGAGTTTTGGAATATTATCAGCTAGTTGGGATAAAGAACCTGGATCTTTTTTTGGTATTGAAAATATTCCAATGAACATACAACGCGCAAAAGCAGCCTTCAAACCTGCAACACAAAATTTCGAGGATAAAAATTAATCTAGGAAACTAAAGATTTCAAGTTAACTTGGAAAGAATTTTCTTCTAATAATTTGCATGCTCCTTGGATATCTCCAATACAGAATTGATCGCCAAATTTAACGTAAGTAACACTATGCTCATTTCTTACTGCAGCTAAAACTGGAGTCTTGATTCCACATCTATCTTTATCTGGTTTAAATTTAGTTAAACAGTTTCTTAAAGTATTTTGTACTCTTACATCTGATGCTTGAGAACTTTCAAGATTAATAATAAGCAATTTAAGGTTATCTATTTCTCTGCAATCATCAATTATTAATTGAGTCTTATCACTTTTTTTATCTATTGTTCCCCAAACCAATAATCTAGTATCAGTCAAAAGAAATTCGGATAATCTGACATAGGTTTTTGGAAAAACTATTGCTTCGCAACTTCCAGAAAGATCTTCAAGCTGAACTATAGCCATCCTATCTCCTTTTCTCGTTGTAATTTGCTTTAAATCAGGGATCATTCCAACTAAAGAAACTTTGGTTCTATCTTTTGTTTCTTCTAACTGTGAAATGCTTATAGGTGATACAAGTTTTGCGGGTTTAGTTAAGTGCTTTAGAGGATGGTCAGATAAGTAAAAGCCTAATAACTGCTTTTCTAACTTTAATTTCTCAATAAGTGAATAATCATCAACCTTAGCTAATTGTGAATCTGAAAAAGCGACATTAGAAAATTCTCCTTCAGAGTCAAATAGATTTCCTTGCCCTGATAATCTATCACGATTTCTTGAATAGGCCCACTCAATAACATGTTCAAGATCTGACAATAACTGAGCTCTATTATTATCATTAGAAAACTCATCTAATGCTCCACAATGAATTAGAGATTCAAGACTTCTTTTGTTAAGAACATTAGAAGGCAAACGGTCGCACAAATCTGATAATGAATTAAAGGTTCCAAAACTATTTCGGTTTTCAATTATATTTCTTATTGCAGAATCTCCTAAATTCTTAATTGCAGATAACCCGAATAAAATCTGATTATTCTTAATAGTGAAATCAACACCAGAAAAATTAATGCTCGGTGAAATAACATCTATTCCCATGGAATAACAATTAGAAATATATCTTTGCATCTTGTCGCTAGAACCAGAATTAACGCTTAAAAGGGCTGCCATATATGCAACAGGAAAATGAGCCTTCAAAAATGCAGTTTGATAAGTTACTGCACCATAAGCAGTTGAGTGGCTTTTGTTAAAACAATATTCTGCGAACAAAACCATTTGATCAAAAAGATCATTAGCTAATTTTTCATTTACACCTTTCTTCATGGAACCGTCTACAAAAATATTCCTATGCTTTACCATTTCAGAAACTTTCTTTTTCCCCATTGCTCTTCGAAGTAAATCAGCATCACCCAGAGAATAACCGGCTAGGTCTTGAGCAATTTTCATGATTTGTTCTTGGTAAACCATAATTCCATAGGTTTCAGTGAGGATTGACTTAATAAAAGGATGAGGGAAATCAACCTTTTCGTTCCCATTTTTTCTATTTATGAATTTAGGTATAAGGCCTGCATCAAGAGGTCCAGGTCTATAAAGAGCCAATATGGAAGAAATATCCTCTAGAGAGCTAGGTTTGAAATCCCTAACGACCTGTTTCATACCGGAAGATTCAAGTTGAAAAATACCTTCAAGATCTCCTCTCCCGATAAGATCAAAGGTTTTACCGTCATTTTGTGGTAACTCATCAATATTTATTTTCCTTCCAGTAGATTGATTAATTAGAGAAACTGTTTTTTCAATCATTGTAAGATTCTTAAGACCTAAAAAATCCATTTTCAATAATCCAAGTGATTCGATATCGTCCATAGAATATTGGGTTATTATTTGCCCTTCATTATTTCTTTGAAGAGGTACAAGTTCATCAAGAGGATCTGATGCGATAACCACTCCAGCAGCATGAACCCCATATGTTTTATTAGTTCCTTCAATTCTCAAAGCCAAATCAACCCATTTTTTCACTCTATTATCATTAATATATTTTTCTCTGAACTCTTTGCTAGGAGAATTCTTGTCAATCATTTCATTTAATTTATAAGGTTTCCCTCTTACTACCGGTATTAACTTAGCCAATTTGTCCGCTTCTCCATATGGTATATCTAAAACCCTTGCAACATCTTTCAAAACCGCCTTAGAGGTCATCTTATTGAAAGTAATTATTTGCGCAACTTTATCCTCTCCATAACGATTAGTAACATAATCTATAACTTCATTTCTCCTATCAATACAAAAGTCGGTGTCAATATCTGGCATTGACTTTCTTGCTGGATTTAAAAATCTCTCAAACAACAATCCATGCTCAACAGGATCTATATTTGTAATTTGAAGAGCATAAGCTACTAATGAGCCTGCTGCAGAGCCTCTACCTGGTCCTACGGGTATAGAGTTGTCTCTAGCAAATTTGATGTAGTCCCAAACAACCAAAAAATAATCTGGGAAGCCCATATCTTTAATAATTTTTAATTCGGAAGATAGTCTTTTTTTATAGTTCTCATCAACTTCTGTAAGATCATTTTTTTTAAGTCTTTTTAAAAGACCTTTATTAGATAATTCTGTAAGGAAAGAGAATGAATCAGTATCTTCGTTAAGAGGGAATTTTGGCATTCTATAATTACCAAACAAATCAAATTCTTCAACTTTCTGAGAAATTTCTATTGTATTGTTAATTGCCTCAATTATAGATTCATCATCAATATGATCTTTAAAGAGTTCAAGCATTTCACTTTCACTTTTAATATATTCTGTACCGGTATATCTCAATCTTTTTTCATCACTTATTAGTTTTCCTGTTAATACACAAAGCAAAGCGTCATGTGCTTCAACATCCATACTAGATAAGTAGTGTGCGTCGTTGGTCGCGATGACTTTTATTTGATGCTTCTTCCCAATTTTTATTAATTCAACGTTAACAATTCTATCCTCAATAGAGCCGTGATCTTGTATTTCTAGATAAAAGTCATCTGCAAATAATTTTTTATACCAAATAGCTATATCTTCTGCTACGTCTAATCTACCTTTTAAAATAGCCTGAGGTATCTCTCCACCAAGACAAGCTGTAGAAACAATCAAACCATCACTATATTTGCTTAAAAGGGATTTATCAATACATGGTCTAGAAAAAATGCCTCGACCTCTCATCCCATTTAGGTGACTAATTGTTGTTAACTTCACTAGATTCTTATATCCAGTATAATTTTTCGCTAACACCACCAAATGATATCTTTTTTCTTTTTTTGGTTGAGGGTCATCAATAGAACCATTAATCACATACATTTCATTGCCAATAATTGGTTTTATACCTTTCTCTTTACACTTCTTGACCAAATCAAGAACACCATACATAACTCCATGATCAGTAAGAGCTATCGATTCCATTCCAAGATCACAAGCTCTATCAACAATTTTTGAAATTTGACTGGCACCATCAAGCAAGCTGTAGTCACTATGATTATGAAGCGGAACGAAAGCCATATTCAAATAATTTATATATATAAGATAGAGAAAATTTTTAAAAGATCTATACTTTCTGGTTACAAATTAATTATTAATACAAATTTAAAATAAAGGTCTGTTCTTAATTACCTGAGCATCAATTTCAAAGATATTTGCGGCATTCAATATTCTATCTTCTTCTAATACATTGCCTATTAATTGCATTCCTATAGGTAATCCTTTATTATCAAAACCACAAGGGATACTGATTGCTGGGAGGCCTGCTAAATTAGCAGGAACAGTTAATAGATCAGACAAATACATTGAAAGTGGATCATTGACAAAATCTCCCTTTAAAAAAGCAGTGGTTGGGCAAGTTGGAGTTAATAAAACATCTACTTTTTTAAAAGCATAATCAAAATCTTTTCTTATAAGTGTCCTAACTTTTTGTGCCTTCTTATAATAGGCATCACTGTATCCGGCTGACAAAGCATAAGTACCTATCAAAATTCTTCTTTGTACCTCATCTCCAAAACCTTCAGCTCTACTTTTTGAAGTCATGTCTATAAGATTTGAACCTTCATTCGATCTATAGCCATATTTAACTCCATCATATCTAGCTAAATTTGCAGAGGCTTCGGATGGAGCAATGACATAATATGTGGCAATTCCATCATTAAATCTAGGACATTCAACTTCGATAATTTCAGCTCCTAAAGCTTGGAATCTATCAACTCCAGAAAGAACAGATTCCTTAACTTCTGGATTAAGACCTGGGTGTTCAAAACATTCTTTAATAATTCCAATTTTTAAACCCTTTATAGATTTATTTAAGTCTGTCAAATAATTTGGTACTGGCTTGTCAAGACATGTTGAGTCAAAGGGGTCTATACCAGATATTGAATAAAGAATTTCGGCCGCATCTGAGACGGTATTAGTAATTGGGCCAATTTGATCAAGAGAGCTAGCAAATGCTACAAGTCCCCATCTGCTGACTCTGCCATAAGTAGGTTTAAGACCTACGACGCCACAAAAAGAAGCTGGTTGCCTTATTGATCCACCTGTATCAGAACCTATAGCCGCTGCACAAAATCCAGCGGCAACTGCAGCTGCACTTCCGCCTGAACTCCCTCCTGGGACTCTATTATTATCCCAAGGATTTGAAGTGACTCCAAATACAGAAGTTTCCGTTGAACTACCCATTGCAAATTCGTCTAGATTTGTTTTTCCTAAACAAATTCCCCCTGAAGACCATAATTTACTTGAAGCGGTGGATTCATAAGGCGCAACAAAGGTTTTGAGCATTTTACTTGCACAAGTTGTTGCAACTCCTTTGGTGCAAATATTATCCTTTATTGCTATTGGAATCCCAGCGAGAGGTGGCAGTTTTTCTTTATTTTGAATTAATTTATCAATGTTCTCTGCTTGCTCAATAGCATTATCTTTTGTAATACAAATATAAGAGTTAATTTGAGGATCTTTTTGATCGATTTTTGCAAAGATATCATTAACTAATTCCTTAACAGAAATATTATTATTAGTAATTTCTTTTCTTAAAGAATTAAAATTCATATCTTATTTATTTCTTAAAATCAAAGTTATCAAACAGTTAAAGGTTCTTCTTTTTTGCATCGCACTAAACTGTGTTTAATATTTTTAGACCCTTCATCAGAAAGATCTTTAATAAAAGAAGACATATTTTCTTTTAAACTACGCTTAGTAATAAATGGTCCGAACCAGTAGGTACTACTAGGTTGATCTGTTTCAATTTTAGCCCACCAGGCTAAGCCGAGTTTGTTTCCAAAGTTTCTAATCAATTTTTTTGGCCTTTTAGACCATCAATTCTTGTTAAATTCTATACAATTTTGTAGTAATTATTCAATAAATTTTTATTAATCATAAAAATGTATTGAAACAACAACATATTAGTTGTCTTTAAAAACAGTGATTGATGACAATAAAATTATTTACTTGTCAAGTGAAATAAGGATATGGCGGCAGCAACAGAGGCATTTAAACTTGAAGTTTTACCTTTAAGAGAGATATGTAATATAAAATCGCATTTTTTTTGAGTAAGCAAAGAAATGCCTTTATCTTCTGAGCCAACTACAACTACCAAGGGTGCTTTTTCTTGAAAATTTGAGATAGATATTTGACCATCGCCAGATAAGCCAACAACAAGAAAACCTTTTTTCTTAAGTTCGTCAAGTGCTCTATTTAAGTTAACAACTCTACTTACATGAAGGTGTTCTAAGGCTCCTGCAGCTACCTTGGCGACTGTTCCAGTCAAACCTGCAGACCTTCTTTGAGGAATAATTAAACCCTTGCAATCAAATGCTTCTGCTGATCTTATAATCGCACCAACATTATGTGGATCAGTTATACCGTCTAATGCGACTATTATAGGATTTGGACAATTGTGTTTAGAAAAATCAATTAATTGTTCTAGGGATATTGTTTTAGAGCATGCTAACTGCAATGCGACTCCTTGATGTGAAGCACCATATGTCAATTGCGAAAGCCTGTTCCAAGAAACTTCTTCAATAAGAACTCCTTTTGATTTAAGATCCTTAAGCAAAATATAGAATTTGTCTGAAGAAAAAATTTCCGAAGTACACCAAATCCTATTAATCGCTCTATCACTATTAAGAGCCTCATAAACCGAATGTTTACCCCATATCCAATCATCAAAATTTCTCTTATTAGTAAACTCTTGATGCATATATGAATTTTTATTAGGAAATTCTCTATTAGATTTAAATCTTGGATTTCTTCTTTTTAAAGACGAAAAAGTATTATTTTCATCATTTTTTTTTAAATTTTCAACTTTTTTATTTTTAGCGGAATTATTCAAAGATTTATCATTTTTTTCTGAACGATTTGTATTTTTTGAGTAAAAAACAAAATCTGAATTTTTTTTATACTCTTTATTATTTTTTCCGCGAAATTTATTTGAGGAGTTTTTCATAGATTCAATTCATTTTTAATTCTAAATATTCAAAAAGTGTTGATAATCTTTTAGGATCTTTTAAAAATAACCAACCAATAAGAGTTTCAAAACCAGTTGCTCTAGAGTATATGGTGGGGTCTGAAGATTTTGGATATCTCTTTGTTTTATTTCTAGCACGCCTAATTAAATCAATTTCATTTGAATTTAATAAATGTTCAATTTGACTTAATGATTTTGACTGAGATTTTGCTTTTACTTCGTTTACTACAGATAAATGGAGATCTTTAGATTTTAAAGGGAAATGAACATGCCTTAGTCTTTGGTGGAGTTCCCATACCGAATCTCCAAGCCAAGCAAGTTGAATAACACCTATATCCTCGGGAGATCCATATGGAACCAAGTTTTGAATCCAATAATTCAATTCTTAAAATAATTTAATGCATCTTCAAGGGTTGACTTCAAATTAAGAAAATCCCCTAAACGAACAAGTTTAATTGTTTGCGACACTCTTGAATTGCCAACGACAGAGAACCCAAGTTTCGTCTTTTTGCATTCTTTTGCAGTTTGAACAAGTGCTCCAAGACCCGAAGAATCTAAAAAATCTATTTTTGTAAGATCAATAACGAATGGAAGGTCATTTTTTAAATTATTAGTGACAAAAGTCTTAAATTGTTTTTCTGAGAAAGCATCAAGTTGGCCTTTAAAAGTAAAAACCATAATGTTTGTTTTAACCTCAAGGTTTCCTCTTAAAGAAACGGTTAACTTCTGGAAATCTTCTATGATCTAATACCTCCAAAAAATTAATATATCAAATGTAATTATCAAATCAAAAGAAAACAATATGTCAACATCTTTCTAACATTAGAGAAACAAATTTTTTAAATAAATAATCTGAATCATGTGGGCCAGGACCTGCTTCTGGATGATATTGCACACTAAATATAGGCTTATTATAAACCTCCAGGCCAGCTACAGTATTATCGTTAAGGTTATAATGAGTAATTCTAACTATGTCCTTTGAGAGAGAATTGGGATCAATAGCAAAACCATGATTCTGACTAGTTATCTCAACTTTATTATTTTCACCACACGGATGATTTAAACCACGATGTCCAAAAGGTAATTTATAAGTTGAACCTCCTAATGCTAATCCAAATATTTGGTGACCAAGGCAAATACCAAACATAGGTATTTCACCATATTTAATGAGAGATTTTGCTAAATTGATACCTTCGGAAACAGAAGAAGGATCGCCTGGCCCATTTGAGAAAAATATACCATCAGGCTTGTTGGACAGAACATCATCTAGAGAAGATCGAGAAGGTAAAACCAAAACTTCACAACCATGGGATACGAGTCTATTTAGAATTGAATTTTTAATTCCAAAATCAATTGCCACAATTTTTAACTTTTTAGCAGATTCATAATATCTTTTTCTTAAATCAAATATTGTTTGCGTATGACTTTTCCATAAATATTTTTGCTTTGTTGAAACAACATTTGATAAATTTAATCCCTCCATCTTAGGTGCATCACAAATTATCTTTAAACAACTTTCATCAGTGTTATCTAGAGAGGTAATAACTCCATTCATCGCACCATTAGATCTTAAAATTTTAACAAGAGCCCTTGTATCAATTCCATATAGTCCTATTATGTTTTTCTCAACTAACCATTGATTAAAATTCTTTTTTGATCTCCAATTGCTGCTATTAAATGAAAAATTTCTAACAATTATTCCTTTAACATTAATGTTAGATTCTGAATCTTCAAAATTAATACCAGTATTCCCAATCTCAGGATAAGTGAATGTTAATATTTGTCCATAGTAACTTGGATCAGTAATAACTTCCTGATATCCGGTCATTCCCGTATTAAAAACTATTTCACCAATAGCTGTACCAGAAGCACCAAAAAAGAATCCTGGAAAGACAATTCCATTACTTAAAACCAATTTCGCGTTTTTCTTATATGAATTAATCATCAATTTGAAATTAATTAATTTGTATGTAAATAATTTTTTAAGAGTAAAAAAGTTTTCCAAGGGTCTCCTTGATTTATCGAAAATAAAGCTTTATTAAATCCTTCATTTAAATCATCCTCAATGCCTGCTACCCAAAGCACTAAAGCAGAGTTCAAGGCAACTACATCAATATGAGATTTTTGTCCAGAACCATTTAAAACAGACTTTAATATTTCCTCATTAGACTCAGGACCAGAAACCACAAGCTTTTCGTTAGATATATTTTCATGGTTAAAGTCTGAAATATTTATTTCTGAAAAACGTAATTCACCATTATCAACAAATACTAATTTATTTTCTCCTTGAAGGGAAGCCTCATCAAGACCACCAGACCCATGAACAACTATTGCTCGATTCATACCCATTCTTAAAAGAGCGCTTCCCATAGGTTTTAAAAGATCCTCAGAAGCAACACCCAAAACTTGTGCATTTGGTCTTAAAGGATTAACCAATGGTCCAAGTTGATTAAATACTGTCCTTATGCCAAGGGTCTTTCTTAATGGAGCAAGTTTTATTAAGGATTTATGCCAAACAGGTGCGAACAAAAATGTTATTCCAATTTCATTTACGGCTTTGATTACTTTCTCTAATGAACAATTTAAATTCAACCCAAGATTCAACAAAACATCAGCAGAGCCAACTTTTCCACTAGCACTTTTATTTCCGTGTTTTGCAATTTTTACCCCACAAGATGCAGCTACAAATGCAACTGCAGTTGAAATATTGAATGTATTTGCTCCATCACCCCCTGTTCCACAAGTATCTACCAAATACAAATTTGGTCTTGCTACTGGCAATTCGCAAACATTTAAGAGTTCCTCAGCCATAGAACTTAATTCGACACCTGTAGAACTCTTTGCTCTCAAAGCACCTAAAAAAGCTCCTGTTTCAACATCTGAAATTTCATCATTAAGCCATCTTTGCATTAAAGACCTTGAAGTTAATTCATCAAGGTCCCTTCCCTCCAATAAATTATTTAGGATTTCAGCGTTTGATAGATTAGAAGACATTTATTTATAGAAATAAAATTTGAAGATAAAATTCAATTTGAGGTGTCAAAACCTGAGCCAACTAAATCTTTATTTGTATTAGAAGGCCTGAAGCTTTTTGACCAAATATTTTTTGTTTTTGAAAAAAGTTCATTTTTAGTAATCTTCCAAAAATTTAAAATTTTTTCAATATCGTTTTTAATTTCAATTTCTCCTGGGAAATTGGCATATCGATTTATTAATCTAGCTAAATTTATATAATCAAGATCTTCTGGTGTCTTTTTAGTGATAAGGGAATCTATAATGTTCTTGTCTGTTTCATGTAATGGATGAGTTTGCTCGTTACTCATAAATAAATACTGAATCATTTATAAAATTAGCTCACATATTCAAAAATGAAACATTATCTTAATCATATCGGCAAAATTAAATGAAAAATTTAAAGATAAAAGTTATATCTAAATACCTTAGGCCTTACAAAAAAGAATTCTTATATGGAGCTTTAGCTCTTCTATTAGTAAATATTCTAAGTGTTGTAATACCCTTAGAAGTAAAAAATATAATTGACCAATTACAAAATGGGTTTTCTTCGGATTTTGTTATTTCTAAATCTTTATGGTTAATATTTTTAGCTACTTGTATGGGTTTAATAAGATTATTTTCAAGACAGATTGTCTTCGGTATAGGTAGAAAAGTAGAAGTAAATCTTCGTCAGAAACTTTTTGACCATTTACTTATTCAGGATCCAGAATGGATTCAAAAAAAAGGTAGTGGAGACATTATTAGTAGAGCCACAAGCGATGTTGAAAACATAAGAAGACTTTTAGGTTTTACAGTTTTAAGTTTGTGCAACATTGTCTTAGCTTATTCATTCACTATTCCTTCAATGTTTTCGATTAATAAAATGTTAACGATATCAGCTTTAATGATATTTCCATTAATCCTCGGGATTGTAAGTCTATTTGGAGGGAGAATGGTTAAACAAAGAAAAGCTCAACAAGAATCATTATCAAAACTTAGTGATCTAATACAAGAAGATCTATCTGGTATAAGCGCCATTAAAATTTATGCCCAAGAGAGTGCTGAGAAAAAAGAATTTAACATACATAATAATGACTATCGAAATTCAGCTATAAAACTTGCAAGAACAGCGAGTACCTTATTCCCTTTGTTACAAGGTATTTCCTCAATTTCATTATTGATTTTATTATCATTAGGAACTTTTCAATTAGAGAGTGGATTTATTTCGATAGGTGGTTTAGTAGCTTTAATTCTCTACGTAGAAAGACTTGTCTTCCCAACAGCTCTATTAGGTTTTACCTTAAATACTTTTCAACTTGGTCAAGTAAGTTTAGATCGTGTTGAAGAAATCTTTCAGAACAATCCAAATATTGTAGATAGAGCAGAAACTAAATATTTAAAAAGAAAGGTTAAAGGTTTCTTAGAAGCAAAAAATTTAACAATAAAGTATCCAGGATCAAAATTTAATTCATTAAATAATCTCAATTTTAAAATTTATCCTGGAGAACTTATTGCAATAGTTGGCCCAGTAGGTTGTGGCAAGACAACACTAGCAAAATCTCTTGGACGGACTATTGAAATTCCAGACAATCAATTATTTTTAGATGAAATTGATGTAAAAACATTAAAATTAAGCGATCTTAGAAAAAATATTTCAATAGTTCCTCAAGAAGCATTCTTATTTACTTCTACAATCTCAGAAAACCTAAGTTTTGGAGAACCCAAAGCTTCAAAATATTTAGTTAAAGAAAGCGCTACAAAAGCTGGATTAATTGATGATATAAATAGTTTTCCACAAAGGTTTAAAACTATTGTTGGTGAAAGAGGTATTACATTAAGTGGTGGACAAAGGCAAAGAACTGCACTTGGAAGAGCACTACTTGTTAATACTCCTATTGTTGTTCTTGATGATGCTTTAGCAAGCGTAGATAATAAAACTGCAGCAAGAATAATAGATGAAATGAGTGATAGAAGTAATAAAACAATCATAATGATTAGTCACCAACTTTCTGTTGCAGCTTCCTGTGATAGGGTTTTAGTAATGGATAAAGGAGAAATAGTACAAGAAGGGGCTCATAAAGATTTAGTAAAAGTCAATGGATTATATAAACAACTTTGGGAAAGAGAACTAGCTACAAGAATTGTTAGGAGCTAAAAGTTATTTTTTTACTTATAATAATTAGATTTAATCATGTTTAAATTCCTGAAAAAGATTATGAATAATGAGGAAGTAAATTTAAAAAATGATGCTTATTCACTACATAGAATATTAAAAACAGATATCAAAAAAGATCCTAGTGTAGAAGAAGATGAAATAATTTTTGGATGTGGTTGTTTCTGGGGAGCTGAAAAATGTTTTTGGAAACTGCCTGGAGTTGTCACAACTTCTGTAGGTTATGCTGGAGGAGAAAAAAACAATCCAACTTATTATGAAGTCTGTTCAGGCTTAACTGGACATTCAGAAGTTGTAAGAGTTATATGGGATAAAAGGGAAATAGATGTAAGTGATTTATTAAAAATGTTTTGGGAATGTCATGACCCTACTCAAAAAAACAGGCAAGGTAACGATATGGGAACACAATATAGATCAGCAATATATTACAAAAATGAAAATAATATTAAATCCATATTAGCCAGTAAGGAACAATATCAAACGGAACTTAGCAAAAAAAATCTTGGTTTAATTGAAACGGAAATAAAAAAGATTGATTCATATTTTTTTGCGGAACAATACCATCAACAATATCTTGCATCAGTTGGAAGCAGGCAGTATTGTTCAGCTTCACCTACAAAAGTTAAGTTAGGAGTTTTCACTGGAAGCAACTATAAATTAGAAGACCATATATGGGAAAACTTTAATTGGGAAGTTGACAAATGTGTATTGAGATCTGATAACAATCCTATAAAGAATAACACTTAAATCAATCTAATCTTTATAGTAAAGAGACGGGGCGTAGCGCAGTTTGGTAGCGCACCACTTTGGGGTAGTGGGGGTCGTGGGTTCAAATCCCGCCGTTCCGATTACTTATCATCTTCATTTATAAGTGATTTGTATAATTTATAAGAACTTATGCATACTGCTATGAATGTAAATGAAGAAAAAAAAGCTAAAACCAATATAGTGAGATTTGAAACTTCGACTTCACCTAATTGGAAAGATATAAAAATGTTCATTAGATAGAATTTTTTAAAACATTAACACAATTGCAAAAAAAAAATTTTCATCTAATTATAAATTCAACAGAATTACAACACCAAAAATTACCCGATAAATGATAAATATTTTCAACCCATGTGAAGAAAAATACTTTAATAAAAAATCTATTGCTAATAAAGAAGACAAAAATGTCGTAATAAGACATACAAAAAGAGTGGGAAACTCAAGTGAAAAAAAATCATTAAAAGAAGAAATAAACTCAACAATTGCAGCAAGAGAAATTGCTGGCATCCCTAAAAGAAAAGAAAATTTCGCAGCATCGCCTCTTTCCCATCCTGATATTAAAGCGCTAGAAATAGTGACACCCGATCTAGAAACACCAGGAAAAATTGCAAATGCTTGAAAGAAACCTATCAAAAAACTATTTGAATAATTATGATTTTTAATATTAATAGAACCTCTCTTCGAACTATCTGCCAAGTACATAAAAAAAGCCATTAGTAATGAGACCAATGCTATCGATAAATTTGAACGAAGAACGTTTTCAAAAAAAGAAGGGATAAATATTTTTATACTCCCACCAAGCAAAACAATTGGTATAGTACCAATCAAAATAGACCTTAATAATCTTTCATGTAAGAGATATTCAAGAAATTTTTTGGAAGATTGACTTCTAAAATTAAAAATATCCTTCCTAAAATACCAAGCAATGGCTAGAACACTTCCAAATTGAATAATTGCGGACAAAGATGCTCCAGGATCATCAATACCTAAAAAAAGAGATAAAACTTTTAAATGAGCTGTACTACTTACAGGAATAAATTCCGTCAACCCTTGAATTAATCCATATAAAACAAATTTTAAATATTCCAAAAATTATTAAATTACCTAATTAATTAATAGCAATTTTAAATTTTAAAAAATAAAAGCTAGTATATAAAGATGAAAAAAAAATCAATTTTAATATTATTTTTTCTTTTTTCCTTAATCATTTCTGGTTCTGCGAAAGCTAACTATTGGTTAATAATTGGAACTTACAGACAAGGTCCTGGTGGAAGGCCAGAGGTTAGTGGAATAACAAGTCCATCTTTACATTCTATTCCTATGAAAGATTTAGATACTTGTAATATGGCAGGCGAAAAAATTACTAATGAAATATACAAACCTGTTTGGCAATTTGATAGTAGATGGACCTGTGTATTTAGAGGTGATTAGGAATAAAGTTACCTTTTAACATCGTGAGCACAACCATCTCCTTTATAGTTTTCGCTCTCGTAAAAATCATTTTTTGTCCCAAAATAAACTGTTAATAAAACGAAAGGTAAGCTTAATATAAATAAAATAGTTGTTAAATCCATAGTGTTAACTTATTAAAGAAGATTATGAAAAATTAAAATTACAATTTGTTGATTAACTCATATTTAATAATCTGTAGGTCCTTTAATACCAAGATAAAAGAAAGCTCCTAACCCAACTAAGAGTAAAACTCCAGCGATAGCTGCAGAGGGGACGAAACCTCCTATTGCAAAAGAAGAAAAATAATACATCTAAAAAACTAAAACTAGTTTGATAATATCAATAAAAACTATCTATATGTAAAAAATTTTGACTCGAAGACAATTAGATAATATCTGCTCTATGCCACCAAAGTTGAATCTTCGTTATCAGCAGAAATTCTTATTCTCTCTTCCAACTTAGGGCCATATAATTCATTTCCCCAAATTTCAACTCTTGAATCATTAGGGGCCATAAAAGTAAGAATGTCAGTTGGAAATAAAACTCTCTCTAAGAAAAAATTTGATGGACCAATACATCTCAAGACAACCATCCTACAGCCTTCATTTTTGTAAGAAAACTCAACCATCCCTATACAGAAAAATATTAATTATTAAACACTATTAAAAGCTGAAAAAAATGTATAAAAAATTACTGAAAAAAAAGAAATTTAGAAAATTACTACAAATTCAATCCAGCCTCAATTAAATTTCTTTCTTGATCAATTAATAAAAGCGCATAGGATTTTATATCATCAAAACTTTTATGAGGTATTGAGACATTAAGCATTCTCAAGAAATTAGATAATTTTTCATCTTTAAGGGCGTTACCTTTCTGTAAAAACATTTCTTTTTCCTGATTTGTTTTCCATATATTCATATACTCAATCTTCAAAGGCTTTAAGTGCCAAATATTGTCTATTAAAGTCCAAATATCTAAATATTCATTAAGGTTTTTTTGAATTTTTAATACATAAGATGATTCATGAAGACTCAAATTTGTTGTATTTATGAGTCGATCATTTATGACATTAGAAAAAGGTTTAATTCCTAAAAACCATCCCTCAAGAATTAAAACATCAGGTTTATCTGATCTCCAATGAGATCTATCTCCTAAACCATTTCTTAAAGATTTATCGAAAACTGGTACATTTAATACTCCATTGATCTTCCAATTTAATAATTTTTCATACATCAAATTTATTGAGTGACTACCAGGAAACCCTCTTGAAACATTCCAAGGGTTATTCTTAATTGCGAATTTCATTTCATTTGATGGGAGATAAAAGTCATCAATTGAAATAACCGCAATTTTGAAGTTTAATTTTAACGATATAGCTTCGAGCCATTTACCTAGTGTTGTTTTACCTGTTCCAGGTAAAGCTGAGATTCCAATAATTTTTCTATTAGAAAAATTATTTTGAAATTTACAAGCCTGAGATAAAAGAGGTAAAGCCAAACCCCATATCCAGTCATCATTTACTTTATAGTTCCAATATTGATCAATTGAAAGAATATTTCTTTTCTTGTTCCAAAAATTGAACCAATCATCCAAGGATTCCCAACCAATATCAATAATTAATTTTTCAAATTTATCGAGAGGAAAATTAATATCTAAATCTTTCATCTTTCTAACTTAGTTCTCGCTTATTAATCAATTTATTGATTTCATTTTTCCAACCATATCCATTTGGTTCAGAAGCCAAAGTAAATTCCAAATCTTTTAATTGATCTAGTAAATTTAAGTTAGGTCCATCTATTCCAGGAATAACGATTTTAATATCTGAGTTTAAAAGTAGAGGCAAATCATTTGGAGAATCGCCTAATCCTATGATTTCAATATTTTGGACATTTGAATATTCTTTAAGAGTATTTATTGCTTTACCTTTATTCGATTTTGTGGATAGAAGGTGGCTCATTCTATTGCCTTTAAAAATATCAACATTGAATTTTTTACAACAAATATTAATTTTCTCTTCTAAATAAATTGGCGGGTTTAAAAAAGGCATGCTCCAGTGTCTATCTCGCATTAAGTTTAGTGAGTTACCTTCTAAACCTGTAAGCTGAGTGGCTTCTTGATCAGTGAGATTATTAAGAGGAGTAAGTTTGTAATGAATTTCTTTAGAGATAGTATTTAAGATTTCTTCAAGAGATTCGTATTTTATTCCAAGAATGATTTCTCCATTTACTCTTTTGAGAGATTCACCATATATTGCCGCACCATTCTCAACAATATAAGGATCCGTCAAGTTAAGTTCCTTTCTAATAACTTTTACTTCAGAAGCGGTTTTGCTTGTACAAAGAATTACGGGTATGGATAATTTTTGTAGTTTTTTTATAGTTTCTTTAGCAGGTGATAAATCATATGAGTGATCCATTAAAGTACCATCTACATCACTTACTACCCAAACAGAAGAATTCTCTATCATTTTTATAAAGAACTAAGCCAAACTACTTGAAAAGGATCAAGACTAATATTTTTGCAATTGTATTTATTGGATGCTAAAAAATCAAAGGTATTAAAATCATTATCAATTATTTTTGATAGATCATTATCATTCAATTGATAATTAATTTTATTATCAGTCATATTATGGATTGCAAAAACAGCCTCAGGACCGTTACCTCTTTTGATTACAACAATATCACTTCTACCTTTAGACAAACATTTCATTTGTGAACAAGGGTGAAATTGCTTTAATTCTGATCTGATATCCATAGCATTACTGAGATATTTTAAGTTTTTATTAGCATTAGATTCAGGATTATTTAAAACGGCTGAAAGATTTTCTGATTTAAACTTTTCTCTGTTAAGATCTCTCCTTTGACCAGTCATAGAAAAACTTTTGATATCATTTTCTGAAGCTAGTAATGCTGGCAAATAAAATGCAGGGACCCCTTTTAGAGCCATTACTAGTAATTGACTCAAAATAAATCTCTCATATTGAAATCTTTTAGCATCTCTACTAGAGTCTTCCATTGCACTCCACCAACTAATATTCAGTTCATAAGGTTTATCATCACCATTTGATAAACGTCTATGACTTACTAATCCGCCTCTTTTCTCACAATTAATTAATAAATCTTTAATTCTCTGCTCATTCATTAAACCCTCAAGAGCTCTTAGCCCAACACCATCGTGCGATGCAGTGAAATTAAATAAAGTAGTATCTTCAGGTAATATGGGCCAATCAAAAATCCATGAGTTTAGAATATCAGCTCTTGAAGTAATAATTGCCTCTAGAAGAAGAGGAGGCAATGGAAAATTATATGCCATATGTGCTTCATCATTAGGAATCAGATAAGATAGATTTTCCTTCTGAGGAACATTTGTTTCAGTTATTAAAACTCCCTCTTCAAGAAGATTATTTAAAAGAACTCTTAAGAGTTTCACAATTGAGTGTGCTTTAGGTAAGTGTAAGCATGTAGTCCCTGACTCCTTCCAAATAAAACCTACAGCATCAAGCCTTAACCATTTAATTCCATTAGATAAATAAGTAATAATTAAATTTAAGAACTCAAGAGTCATTTTTGGATTATGCCAATTCAAATCAATTTGATCTGGACCAAAAGTTGTCCAAACTTGTTTGGGGCCATCATCAGTATTTATTTGAGAAAACAAAGAGGAACTTCTAGGCCTAACCACATTTGACCAGTCAAGATTTTGTTTGGGTGAAAAAACATTTGATATGCCCGGCTCTTGGGATTTAATAAATTGTTGAACCCATGGGTGAGATGATGAGACATGGTTTAGTACTAAATCAGCCATCAAATCATGTTTTTTAGAAATACTTTTGAGATCATCCCAACCACCAAATTTTTCTTCTAAGGAATCATAACTTGAGACTGCGAAACCACCATCGCTTGTAGATTTCAAAAAAGGAAGAATATGTACAACTTTAGAAAGACTGCCAAAATGTTTACTTAACAACTTCCTAAGAGTTGTTAATGTTGCCTCGCCATTTTTATAAATACTATCTGCATACGTTATCAAAACCGAATGAGATTCATTCCACCTTTCCTTATCTCTTATTTCTTCATAAGCAGATTTCTCTGAGAAATTATCTAAAATCTGTAATAATTGATTTGAAATAAAATTAATTTCTTCTGTAGTATGATTTGAATAAATTGTTTTTAACAATTTATCAATTTTTATTCTATCTAATTTTTTCTCTGGATCAATTTGCTTCACTTTGAGAAAATCATCGAAGTATTAATACCATTCTGCACATCAATTAGAAAATGGACTTTCAACAAGGTTTAATCACAACAATACATGAATATGGCGTTACAGGAAATTTACTTAAAGAATTAAACAAAAGTCTTAAAAAAAGATCAACTAGCATTTTAATACCTTGCTTATATGAAGAGTTTGAACGTCCAGCATTAAAAGATATAAGAGAAGTTTTAAAACACCTCACAGGCTTAAATGAATTAGTAATTGCCCTCTCTGCAAAAACTGTTGAGCAAGTTAAGGCAGCAAAATCATTTTTTGACTCAATGCCATTCACTGTTCACGTTCAATGGACTAATTCTCCCTTTGTAATTGAACTGTTAAAAAGCCAAGAAAAAAATGGGTTAGAACTTTTAGGAACTCCAGGTAAAGGATGGGCTGTATGGCAAGGCATAGGAGTAGCGACTAGAAAATCAGAAGTTGTTGCTCTTTTTGATGCTGATATAAGAACTTTTAGTCCTTTATATCCTTCAAGAATGATACTTCCACTTCTTGATGAATCATATGGAATATCATATGTAAAGGCTTTTTACAGTAGGTTATCCCTAGAAACAAATCAATTGCAAGGTAGAGCAACAAGATTATTCGTCGGTCCTTTATTAGCAAGTCTTGAGCAGTTAGTTGGTAAGGGTCCGTTTTTGCAATATCTTCAATCATTTAGATATCCATTAGCAGGTGAGTTCGCGTTTACTAAAGACCTTGCTATGAATTTAAGAATACCTTGTGACTGGGGTTTAGAGATAGGTTTATTATCAGAAGTTTATAGAAACGTAAGAACCTCCAAAATAGCTCAGGTTGACCTAGGTTTATTTGATCATAAACATAAGAATATTGGAGATTCTTCTAAAGAAGGACTGCAAAAAATGTGTACAGAAATCCTTTCAAGTGTTTTAAGAGGACTCATGGAGCATCAAGCCGAGACATTAACTAGCACCCAACTAGCGACTTTAGAAGTTCTCTACAAAAGAGTTGGAGAAGATCGAGTAAAACAATTTGGATTAGATTCAGCAGTTAATCAACTTCCATACGATAGGCACGAAGAAGAATTATCAGTACAAAAGTTTGCGAAACTATTAAGACCTGCTACAGAAGATTATCTGGCTTGTCCTAGAACATTGCAATTACCAAGTTGGTCAAGAGTTCTATCATGTGAGAACAAACTGCAAGAAGATTTAGCAATTGCTGGATCAAAAGACATAAAGACAAGTGAAAAAGAATTAATTAAAAACTTCTAAAGTAAAAAATATCTCTGAGCCATTGGAACTTCATCAAGTGGTTCACAAGTAAGAAGTTCTCCATCAGAAAAAACTTCATAAGTTTGAGGATCAACTGAAATATTTGGTAGTTTACTATTAAGTTTTAAGTGTGATTTATTGATATTTCTAGTATTTTCTACAGCAATACATTTCTTTTGTAAGCCTAATTTATTTGGAATATTTTGATCAATTGAATTTTTACTTAAAAAGCTAAAAGAACTCTTAATTAGAGATTGGCCAAAACTTGCAAACATAGGTCGGCCATGGACAGGACCTGGAGTAGGAATTGAAGCATTTGCATCGCCCATTTGGGACCAAACTATAGATCCTCCTTTAACAACTAATTCAGGTTTTACAGCAAAAAAGGAAGGTTTCCACAACACCAAATCGGCAATTTTACCCTTTTCTATAGACCCAACATGCTTATCAATACCATGAGCTATTGCAGGATTAATTGTAACTTTAGAAATATATCTCTTTACTCTGTAATTATCGTTTCTATCAGAATCCTGCGATAGCGGCCCCCTCTGAACTTTCATTTTATGAGCTGTTTGAAAAGTTCTTGTAATTACTTCACCAACTCTTCCCATAGCTTGAGAATCACTAGCAATAATTGAAAAGGCACCAATATCATGCAAGATATCCTCAGCTGCAATAGTCTCTCTTCTGATCCTTGATTCAGCAAATGCAATATCTTCTGGGATTTTAGAATCTAAGTGATGACAAACCATTAACATGTCAAGATGTTCTTCTAATGTGTTCCTGGTATAAGGTCTTGTTGGATTAGTACTACTTGGAAGAACATTTTTTTCTCCACAGATTTTAATAATATCTGGCGCATGACCTCCTCCTGCTCCTTCGGTATGAAAAGTATGAATAGTTCTTCCTGCAATAGCGTTGATAGTATCCTCAACAAAGCCTGCCTCATTCAAAGTATCAGTATGAATACATACTTGTACGTCAAACTTTTCTGCAACATTAAGACAAGAATTTATTGTAGAGGGAGTGGTTCCCCAATCCTCATGAAGCTTCAATCCACATGCACCAGCTTCAACCTGATCAATAAGATTGCTCTCGTTTGTGGAGTTTCCTTTTCCAAAAAAACCTAAATTCATGGGAAATGCTTCTGCAGATTGAAGCATTCTTGAAATATGAAAAGAACCAGGAGTACAAGTAGTGGCATTTGTACCAGTTGCAGGTCCAGTTCCTCCTCCCAGCATGGTTGTAATTCCGGAGGCTAGTGCTGTCTCAATTTGCTGGGGACAAATAAAATGTATATGAGTATCTATAGAACCTGCAGTTAGAATATGGCCCTCTCCAGCTATTACTTCTGTTGATGCACCTATAACAATATTTACATTATCCTGGATATCTGGATTACCAGCTTTACCAATTTCAAAAATCATGCCATCTTTTATACCCACATCAGCTTTAATTATTCCCCACCAATCTACCAGCAGTGCATTAGTTATTACGGTATCTACAGCTCCATCTCCTCTTGTTACTTGAGACTGTCCCATACCATCTCGAATAACTTTACCTCCTCCGAATTTAACTTCATCTCCGTATGTAGTTAAATCCTTTTCTACTTCTATAAAAAGTTGGGTATCAGCAAGCCTTACTCTATCCCCGATAGTGGGTCCGTAAGTTTGAGCATAAGTATTTCTATCAATTTTATAGGACATAATTTTAACTATTTAAAGAACCATTAATTAATGAATTAAAACCATATACATTTCTTAAACCTGTATATGGAACTAATTTGACATCTGTCGTATCACCCGGTTCAAATCTAATTGCTGTTCCAGCAGGAATGTCAAGACGCATTCCTTTTGTTATTTCTCGATCAAAAATTAAAGCCTTGTTTGCTTCATAAAAATGATAATGAGATCCAACTTGCACAGGTCTATCTCCAGAATTAGAGACCGTTACTGTTTTAACTTGCTTACTAAGATTTAGTTCGATTTCACCTTCTTCAGGAATTATTTCGCCAGGAATTAAATTACTCATAACTAATTAATCGGATTGTGAATAGTAACTAATTTAGTCCCATCTGGGAAAACCGCTTCTATTTGAACTTCATCAACCATTTCAGGAATGCCCTCCATAACTTGTGATTTTGAAAGCCAGGTAGTTCCCTCTGACATTAATTGACTTACACTTTTCCCATCTCGTGCTCCTTCAAGAATTTGAAAACTTAAAAAAGCAATTGTTTCAGGATAATTAAGCTTAAGACCTCGACTGAGCCTTCTTTCAGCTAAGAGCGCAGCAGAAAAAACCAATAATTTATCTTTTTCTTGAGGTGAAAGATGCATAATAAAAACTTAATCTATAAATTCTTAAAAAAGGTTCTTTCTGAACATAATTAATAATTCATAGAATCTTGTAAAGGCCATACACCTTGATATTTTGGCTCACAAAATCCACAAACAGACCTAATTTGTTTCCAAATACAAAAAAAACATTTTCTAGCATCTTGAGAAGAACTTCCTAGGAATCTTACAGAGATTCCATTTTCAAGGATTCCAATAGATAAATTATTATTAGTTTCATCGAAAATCTTTTTTATATTTCCTACAAGATTATTTATTTTTGACTTGGAGAAATCTTTTTCGCAAATCCAAATTAAGGATCCAAAAACGGGCATGTAATCCATGCCCGACTTAGCCACAAAACTTGCCTTAGATAATTCAATCTGATCAACATATTCCCAATCATCAAGTAAATCATTATTTCTCATAATTTCTAATTTAGACCTAAAAACTCCATTCTCAATAGATTCTCCGGATGAAGATCTTCCAAGTCTTATTAAATCTGTAAATAAAAAACTTGAAGTTTCTGAAATAGATACTTTAAAAATTTGCTCATACAAACCATTTGCAAAGATGATTGTTTCTTGGGGAAGAAACTCTAAATGAGAATTGTCAAGAATGCTTATGAGATTCTTTTGCTTTGAAAAACTTCCTTTTGGATTGATTTTAGATCTTCCAACTGATCCATATACTTTTTGAGCTGAAGAGGTAGTCAACAAAACCTTAGAGTTTTTTTCAAGATTTACCTCAAACTCAAGTAAATCACCTCCTACCAATCCCCCTGCAGTGTGTAGAACAGGCAAAATGCATCTGCCCTCTTGATCATGAGTAGACTTTAATAACTTATAAGGAGAAGTTGATTTAGATTTAAAGATTGTTTTATCAACATTTCCTAAACTTGCTTTATTATTGAAAAAATTTAAGAAACAATTACCTTCCCATGAAGTTTTAATCATAAATTGTTTTCTTTAATTACTAAATTAAAGTAACTAAAAATTTTGATTATGAGAATGAATAAACAAATTGTTGTAACTGATTGGATTAAGGAGAAACCGAAATTAGGTTCATTTTTAAAACTTACCTTAAGTTCAGATGAAAGAAGAATCTTGCGAGGTAAAAGATTAACTGATTGTGATCAAGAAATAATTTTACAATTGCCTAGAGAGGGCAAATTAAATGATGGAGATATTCTTTCAACTAATGAGTCCAATTTTTATGTAGAGATAATTGCCAAAACAGAAAATTTAATTGAAATAAGTTCAAATTCTAAAATTGAACTTATTAAAACTGCTTATCATCTAGGAAATAGGCATGTAGAAGTAGAAATTGAAGAAGACATTCTACTAACAAAAAGTGATTACGTAATTGAAAATATGCTTAAAAATTTTAATGTTGATATCGTAAATACACAGAAAAAATTTTTTCCGGAAAGAGGAGCTCATAGTCATGAGTAAAAGTCACTTATTAAAATATTTATTAATAAGCCCTAACTTACCAATTGGAGGATTTTGTTATTCAGAGGGATTGGAGAGTTACCTAATTACTAAAAATTTAAAAGACTCAAATTCGGTAAAAGAATTAATCATAAGCGAACTAAAAATTGGCCAGATCAGACTAGATGCAAGATTGCTATTAGATTTTTTTGATATTTTCAATGAGTTAAACTACGGCAAAAATTTAAAAAGTAATTTGCATAAGCTATTGAGTTTAGATAAATGGATCCTCTCATCAAAAGACTCTGTCGAAATTAGAGAACAACAAGTCCAAATGGCAAAATCTCTCTTTGATTTAACCAATGAATTTGGATTTGAATATCTTTATAAAAATAATAAAAAAAATTCCTGGCCTTTAGCGTGGAGTTGGGCTTGTTACTGTTTTGAAATTACGAAGTTAGAAATGGTTGAAAATTTTTTCTACGCTTGGAGTGCAAACCAACTTAGTGCAGCATTAAGGATTATTCCTATTGGTTCAACAAAAGCGCAGTTAATTCAGAGAGATTTATTAGCGATAATTTCAAAAGTTTCTAAAGAAATTATGGACAAAGAAATTGATGACATCTATTTTGGCAATGTAGGTTTAGCTATGGCACAACAAAATCATAATGACCTTTATACAAAACTTTTTAGAAATTAATTTATGAGTAGCAAGTTGAGAGTAGGAGTTGCCGGGCCCGTAGGTTCAGGGAAAACTGCATTAGTAGAGACTCTATGCTTAAGCCTGAAAAAAAATTATGAGATAGCAGTTGTCACCAATGATATTTACACTAAAGAGGATGCTAATTTTCTAATAAATAAAAAAGTTTTAGAGGAGGGAAGGATTATTGGTGTAGAAACTGGAGGTTGTCCTCATACAGCGATAAGAGAGGATTGCTCTTTAAATAAAAATGCAGTTTTAGATTTAGAAAATAAATATAATCCTTTAGATTTTGTTTTTGTAGAAAGTGGAGGTGATAATTTAGCATCTAGTTTTAGTCCAGAACTTGTAGATTTATCAATATATATGATTGATGTATCTGCCGGAGACAAAATTCCTAGAAAAGGAGGGCCTGGGATAACAAGATCAGATTTATTATTAATTAACAAAATTGATTTAGCAGATATGGTTGGTGCAGATTTAAATATTATGAAAAGTGATACTGAATTTATGAGAAAAGGTAAACCATGGTTTTTTACCAACCTAAGTAGCGGCATAGGAGTTGAAGAAGTAACTAAATTTTTAAAAGCTCAAATAGCAAAATTTTAAATTCACTAAAAAACCCTAAGTTTTTATCTTGGATTCAACAAAATGTTACTATTGCTACAAAACTAAATCTCACTCGTTAATAACTTTTAATTTATCACCCTAATGAGGGTTAATTACCTAATTTATCCTAATTCATGAGAATTTCAAGGCGTATTTTGGCAGGATTAGCTACTGCCTCTCTAGCCGTTACAGCAACTTCATGTGGAGGAGGTTCAAGTACTTCCGGAAGTTTCGATGACACTGTGACTGTTGGCATTTTACATTCCCTTTCAGGAACAATGGCTATATCTGAATCAACTCTTGTTGATACTGAAAAAATGGCTATTGCAGAAATCAACGCTGCTGGCGGTGTAACTGTAGACGGCAAAAGCTACAAAATTGAATACATCGTAGAAGATGGAGCTTCTGATTGGCCAACATTTGCTGAGAAATCTAAAAAGTTAATCGATCAAGATGGTGTACCCGTTGTCTTTGGTGGATGGACTTCTGCTAGTAGAAAGGCAATGCTACCTGTTTATGAATCAAAAGATGCATTCCTTTACTACCCCATTCAGTATGAAGCACAGGAATGTTCAAACAACATTTTCTATACTGGTGCTTCACCAAACCAACAATCAGAACCAGCAACTGACTTCATGTTCAAGAGGTCTCCTGCAGCCGGAAAACCATTTTTCTTAGTTGGTTCAGACTACGTCTTCCCAAGAACATCAAATACAATTACAAAAGAACAACTTAAATCTCTTGGTGGAACAGTTGTAGGTGAAGATTATTTACCTTTAGGAAATACTGAAGTTGCTCCTATTATTTCTAAGATCAAGAAAGCCTTATCACCAACTGGTGGTGGAGTAATTATCAACACACTTAATGGTGACCAGAACGTTGCTTTCTTTAAGCAAATTCAGGATGCGGGAATTACTCCAAGCAATGGATATTATGTTATGAACTATTCAATTGCAGAGGAAGAAATAAGCACTATTGGACCTGAATTTTTAGAGGGCCACTATGGAGCTTGGAACTACATGATGTCTATTGATACTCCTGAATCTAAGAAATTTGCAGCTGATTTCAAAGCTCTCTATGGTAGCGACAGAGTAGTTGCTGATCCACAAGAGTCTGCATACAACATGGTTTATTTATGGAAACAAGCCGTAGAAGATGCTGGTACATTTGAGAACAGTGCCGTAAGGAAAGCTCTTGTAGGTCAAAAATTTGACGCACCTCAAGGACCAGTTGAAGTTATGCCTAACCATCACCTTGCTCAAACAGTAAGAATTGGTTTAATTAAGCCAGAAGGTGGATTCGAGATTCTTGAAGAAACTGATGGAGTTGTATACCCACAAGCATGGAACCAATTTGAACCAAGTTCAAAAGGATATGCATGTGACTGGACAGACCCATCTAAAGGAGAAAGATATAAGCTTTAATTTCAATGCTTAGTCTTAAAAAATCTAGAGGAGGCTATATGCCTCCTCTTCTTATATCCACCATAATATTTTTCTTTTAAATTGGAATTGCTTCTTGATAGTCTATTTAACGGCGTGGCGATTGGATCAGTTTTACTTGTAGCTGCATTAGGATTAGCTATTGTATTTGGTTTGATGGGTGTAATTAACCTTGCTCATGGTGAACTAATGATGCTTGGAGCCTACACTACATATGTTACCCAACTAATTTTCAAACTCCCATTATTAAAACCATACTATGACGCATACGTTATAGTTTCAATTTTTCTGGCATTTATTGTAAGCGGAATAGTCGGAATACTTTTAGAAAAAACAGTGATTAGAAAATTATATGGAAGTCCTCTAGAAACTTTACTCGCAACATGGGGAGTAAGCTTAATCCTTCAACAGTTCGTTAGAAGTGTGCCTTTAGCCTATGGTACGGGTTTGGTTATAAGTCTAATAATTGGTTTATTTTTACCAGCAACATTTTCTTTAAAAATAAAAGAATCAATCAATTTCAAATATTTCAAATTTAGTTCATGGATATTTGCTGCTTTAACTGGAGTTCTAACTGGTAACTTAATTTCATCCTCGGTAAGTAAACTTAGTAGAGCAAGCGCTAGAAATGTTGATGTAACAGCTCCAGCATGGATGAGAGGTCAGGTTGAAATTCTTGGAACGGCCTTCCCAAAGACAAGATTAATGATAATTATAATTACACTGATTTCTGTAATAGCGATAACATTATTTCTTAATCAAAGTGCATGGGGAATGCGAATAAGAGCAGTAACTCAAAATAGAGAAATGAGTGATTGTCTTGGCATTTCAACAGAAAAAGTTGACGTCCTTACTTTTGGAATTGGTTCTGGATTGGCAGGAGTAGCAGGGGTTGCAGTATCACTACTGGGATCTGTTGGTCCAAATGTTGGAGGTAACTATATAGTTGGATGCTTTATGGTTGTAGTTCTTGGAGGAGTAGGAAATTTATTAGGAACAGTATTTGCTTCCTTTGGAATAGGAATTATGACTGATTTAATTGGCGCTGGTCGACTTTTATCTATTTGGCCAGATATGCCTTTACCTCTTTCAAACACAATCAACTTTTTTGCAACGACAAGTATGGCAAGGGTAATGATATTTGCATTAATAGTTATATTTTTACAGTTTAAACCTACAGGTTTATTTCCTCAAAAAGGTAGGATGGTTGAAAGTTAATGGAATTTAAAAATTTAAAACTAAGCAAAAAAACAACTTTTATTGTATGGGTTGTAATAATTGCTTTCGTCATAGCAGCGCCAGAAATACTTCCTGTATTCAGACTAAATCTTCTTGGTAGATATTTATCCCTAGCAATAGTAGCTCTTGGAGTTGATCTCATTTGGGGTTTTACTGGCCTACTTAGCTTAGGACAAGGTATATTTTTTGCCCTTGGAGGTTACTGTGCAGCAATGTATCTACAAATAACGAGCTCTTCTGAATTCCCAAACAATATTCCAGAATTCTTTGGACTTTATGGAGTTGATAATTTACCTTTCTTCTGGGAGCCATTTAGATCCCCAATATTTAGTTTATTTGCCATCTGGGTTATACCTGCATTAGTCGCAGGGCTGCTTGGATTTCTTGTTTTCAGGAATAGAATCAAAGGGGTTTATTTTTCTATACTTACTCAAGCTTCTCTTCTTGTATTCTTTAATTTCTTTAATGGGCAACAAAAACTTATTAACGGAACAAATGGATTAAAAACAGATGTAACACAATTATTTGGTCAGATGGTAGGTTCTGAGTCCATGCAAAGACTATTTTTTTGGGTGACTTCCATCCTAGTAATAGCAGCATGGTTTTTTGCAAAGTGGGTAGTTAAAGGGCGATTTGGGAATATTCTTATTGGGATCAGAGATGATGAACCACGAGTTAGGTTTACAGGATACAATCCAGTGATATTTAAGACGATAATATTTTCTATTGCTGGAGGTCTAGCTGGAATTTCGGGAGCTTTATATACCGTTCAGTCTGGAATAGTATCCCCTCAATTTATGACGGTTCCCTTTTCTATAGAAATGGTTATATGGGTTGCGGTTGGAGGAAGAGGAACTTTATTGGGAGCAATACTAGGAGCAGTTTTCATCAACTATGCAAAAAGTCTTGTAAGTGAAGCATTACCTGCTAGTTGGATGTTTATTCAAGGAGGATTATTCATATTAGTTGTAACAGCTCTACCAGAAGGAGTTTTAGGATGGATTCAAGGAGATGGTCCTAGGAATCTCCTCCAAAGATTTGGTTTGAAAAGGAAGATTGAAACCTATCCAAGCTTAGAAGTTACAAATAAGGAGGGGAATAATGAATAATAAAGATCTTCTAAATTTAATAGATATTACTGTTAGTTTCGAGGGTTTTTTAGCTCTAAACAAACTTAATTTAAATTTGAAGAAAGGAGAATTAAGAGCTGTAATAGGACCCAATGGCGCAGGTAAAACAACATTTCTTGATGTAATAACTGGAAAGGTTAAGCCAACAAAAGGAGAAGTGATTTTTAAAGGAAAATCTTTAGTAGGTAGAAAGGAGCATAAAATAGCCAGACTTGGAGTTGGAAGAAAGTTCCAAAGTCCAAGAATCTTTGAAAATCTAACAGTTAAAGAAAATCTTGAAATATCGGTGACAACTCCTAAAAGTCCCCTCAACCTAATAAATAAAAGTATTAAGGATGAGCAGCTTAATGAAATTGAACGTCTTATGAAGATTGTTAATTTAGCTCAAAAAGTTGATTCTAAAGCTGGATCTTTATCACATGGCCAAAAACAATGGCTAGAAATAGCAATGTTAGTAGGACAGAAGCCAGACTTAATGTTAGTAGATGAACCTGTTGCTGGTTTAACTGATGAAGAAACTGATCTTACAGCTGATTTATTAAAATCTTTATCAGGTGAAAATACAGTAGTGGTAATAGATCACGATATGGAATTTATAAGGAGACTTGATAGTAATGTTTCAGTATTAAATCAGGGCACTGTATTATGTGAGGGAACGATGGAAACCATACAAAAAGACCAAAAAGTTATTGATGTTTATTTAGGAAGACCTGAGGACTAGTTATGGAAAATTTACTCGAAATAAAATCATTAAATACTTATTATGGCGAGAGTCATATTCTTAGAGATGTAGATTTAAATGTTAAATCAGGAGAAATGGTTTGTTTGATTGGAAGAAATGGAGTTGGTAAAACAACTTTATTGAAATCACTTATTGGTTTGTTAAAACAAAAAAAAGGTGATATTTATTTGATTGGCGAAAATATCAATAGAAAAGCACCTCATCAGAGAGCAAGAAAGGGAATGGCTTACGTTCCTCAAGGGCGAGAAATCATTCCATATCTTTCAGTTGAGGAGAATCTTATGTTAGGAATGGAGTCTCTGCCAGGTGGATTATCAAAGAACAAGAAAATAGATCCATTTATTTATGATCTATTCCCAATACTAAAAGATTTTCTACAAAGGAAAGGGGGAGATCTTAGTGGAGGACAACAACAGCAACTAGCTATTGCAAGAGCATTGCTGGGCAAACCTCAACTGCTACTACTTGACGAACCAACAGAGGGTATTCAGCCAAATATAGTTTTAGACATAGAAAATGCAATCAATCAGATAATTAGAGATACAGGAATCGGAGTTTTATTAGTTGAACAACACTTGCATTTTGTAAGACAAGCCAATAGATACTATGCCATGCAACGAGGAGGTATTGTTGCTAGCGGAAATACCAGTGAGTTGAGTCAAGCAGTTATTGATAAATTCTTGAGTGTTTAAATAGATTATTATTTTAAATTAATAAAAAACTTTATTCATTTTTCGCATCTTATAAGGTCTATACTATTTGGATGCTCATTAATATACTTATTAAATTCCATTGCTAGTGTTCTAGCCTCGTAAGCGTCAAAAGCATAAAAACAATTTTCTAATCTTATATTTTGAAAATCACGGTAATGCACTGTATATGGCTTTAACATATTATTTTTGTCCATATTAAATCGCTAAAAATCAATTACTTATATTTCAACCATGCATATATTAATAAATCTAAAGCACTACTTTTGTTGTTATCAAAATATATTTACTTAAATTATGTATTTAAAAATACTTTATAAAGAACAAAAGTAATTGATCTATTTTTTTTTATTTTTAGAATCTTGCTTTTCACCTTCTATTAAAAAAACAAATTTTGATAAAATGAAACCAAAAAATGGAACCCAAAACTTTTCATAAAAAAATTTCATAAAAAGTTAAGCAGCTAATGATTCGTTATCTTCAATTTCAGTTTTATTAATACGCTTCAAATCTACAGAATTAAATAAATGTTGCATAAGCAGAAAATCAAGTTCTCCTTTCAACAAATTAATATCCGATGAAAGTAGATCATCAACAAAATCATCAAAAGTATCTGAAAGGAGATTCACAATTCAAAATTTATTTTTGTTATTATCATTGCATTAACAAAAAAAGTCAACCAAATTTGAATATTGATTTTGAATTCATTTAAAATTAATCCATAAAGATTAAAAAATTAAATAATAAATATAAACAACCAAAATAATAGATTTAACATCAAGCTTAAAGTTTTTGAATTAAATTTCATTTATCTAACTTTTCTTAGTTTTATATCCCTCTTAAATAGCATTATCAAAACGACAAAAAACATATTTGCTAAAGAGTAACTTAAAGAATTCATTATCAAACCATTTAATATATTTATAGCAAGACTATTGATGTGCCAATTCCTAAAGAATCACTTAAACAGTTTTTAAACGCAATAAATTTTTTACCAATCAAATTTGATATTAATAGCTAATTTTAAATATTATTTTTTAATTAGCTCGAAGTAACCATTTTTATTTAATAAGTACTTATCAAACCAAAGGCTTAATAGATTGTCTAATCCTATTCCATTCATTTTATTTATTTGCGAAGTTTTATAGTCTGAGAGTGCAAGCAATAAATACGGAAAAATCATATCAGAAACCCCTTTTGGCAATTTTTCTAGAGGTACTCCATGAGCTCTATCCCATAAAATTTGCATATCCTGAGAGAACAAAGAACTCCAATAATTAAAATTACAATATAACTTTTCTGGTGGGAGGAGATTTAAAGATAAAACTGGGAGAGGTGAATTCATAGGAATAAATATTTTATAGATTAATTAAATTTAGGTTTTTAAATGATGAAAGATAATCCTAATATGCGAACCTCCAATATATACCAATTAAATTTAACGCACAGTGAGTCACTTAGCAACACCTTCTTATGTGTTATATTTGTCCATCATTTCCTGAAATTTTAGGAATGATAAAAACTTTTTATAAGTTTGCAAGTCAAAAGCCTCGTTATTCTCTTCATTTAAATGGGTTGATTTACTAGAAATAAAATGATTTCCTAAGTTAGTATCAATTGAGAGTTTTGCATTATCTTTAAAGTCACCAGAATTATCAAATAAGTTTTTTGAATTATCGTCATTTGATTGATATGATTTAGTTACTTTACCATTTTTTTTATTAAATATACCTCTTATAGAAAGTGCTTCTTCTACCAAAATACTTATTATTTTTGAATTACTTAAATTGTTCTCTGTGCTCAACATTTCAATTATTCTCATAACATCTTCTCTAGGAATAAAACCAACTCTTTTTTTCTTGGTAGGCATTTAAAAATTAATTAAAGTTCAGCACTTGACTGTAATAAGTGTTGCACTATATTCATTATAAGTCAATTTAATGCTCATGATTTTACCAACAACATTACTCTTAGGAGCCCTTGGATATCTTTTCTATACTTCAAAAAAAGAACTTTCACTAGATCACCATGAATTTATAGAAAACCAAAAAGAGAATGATGATTTGTATAAAGATTTGGAAGATCTATTTATTTAAAATTACCGTATATGCATTAAAGAACTTTGTTTCTTGACTAAAGATATACAAAACCTTAAAAATTATTAAAATAATTATAATGATATAAAATTAATGACTGTCCATCAAGATTACGAAATAAAAATCAATCTAAATGAATTGATCGAGAAGAGAATCCCATGTTGTGATTTACTTCATCCAGATCATTGTCTAACAGAAAAACAAGTCTCTGAAATTGCACATGATATTAGTATGGATTTAAATTTGCATGATCTTTACAAGCAAGTAGATCAACATATTATGAATTATGTAAATTCAGCAGGAATTGATAACAAAGATCATTGGGTTGAACCTCATCTTCCAGATTTGGAAAGAAATTTAAAAGAAGAAGTTGGAATAGAATTTGATTAATCTTTGTTCTTACAAAAGAAATCAATATATGTATTTTTTTTCCAAATCATCTATTAATTTATAAATACTTTTAGCTGATCTCTTTCTTTTTTTTAAAATTGTAAAGGCTATAAATCCAATCAATACTGCAAAAATAGGAGCGAAAATAATAATTTCATGACTCATAACCATCAAACAGAAGCCTATTATTTAAATTATTAAAATTTCTGGATCAATGAAATAGGTACTTTATACAAATATCCTTCACTATAAAAAATTAAGATATTTTATAAAAAAGTGAATGGATACAATTTTTTTCATAAATTATGTAGAAATAAATTTTAATTCAATAAATATCAATGATTAATTATTTTGCTTTAACAGTTACTGAGATGGGGATCGGTAAAATAGAGTTAGCAGTTATTGGCGCAGTAATTTTAATATTTCCAATTTTATTTGTTTATGCTTCTAAAAACCTTGATGCCAAGGGAGTTTTCGAATGGATGATGGAGAAACCAAATGATTGGATAGGTAAAAAATAAGACTCATACAATATACATTTTCTAGTTAAACTTCAAATTTTCTAAATTACTAATATCGAAATCATAAACCTGGCAATTATTTTCTAAATCATTAACTATTGAATTTTTTAGTAGAGAATAATCTATCAACTTATTGAGTTTATTATTTTTAAATTCCTTATTAGTTTCGCCAATAGCAAATGCCAAAGCTCCTTCATAAGAAATACCGAAGTTGGTAGTGTTGCAGTAAGTTCTAGTAAACTTGCTAGAAATCTTTTTAGTATACTTTTCAAGAGTTTTTGAAGAAGTATCTAATGAGTAAACTGGACTAATAAATAGAAAAAGCAAAGTTAAAGTGAATATCGCAAAAAACCTTTTGATCATAAAATTTCAAAAATTGCAGATTTAATATAGTTTAAAATTTAACTCTGCCGACTATGTTTTATTAAAAATTATAGAAATTATATTTATTAACCAGAACAGCTATTTCATATTTTGGATGATAAAAACTCTCTAAATGAGTATTTTATAGTTTGAATTTTTTTTGGTAATTTTTTTAAAAAACGCCTAAATGCTTTTGGCATAATAAAAAATCCATATTAATAATTAATAGATAACAAATAATACATGGGTATTCAATAAATAATTATATAAAAATAAGTAAATTAATTATTAAATATATGGATTGAGCTATGGAAATGTATTTAGACATGAATTATTGTTTAATTAAGTATTAAATACAAAATTAATATGGCACTACCAGAACTTATTTATGCTCCTATAGATGGCGGAACAATACATAGATATGAAATTAGTGGTGGCAAGAGAAAATTTTTAAGATTTATAGGTTGTTACTTGGGCCAATGTAATTTCCACAAAAATATTGATGATGCTATTGATTACATAAAAAATTTGAAAGAATCACAAAAGATACAAAAAACATGAAATAAATATACATAGATACGATACACACTCAATATTTTTCGATAAATACATAATTATTGCTACAAATAATAGAGAATTTTCTTTTTATAAGAAATTGATTATTTACTTGGGTTATAGTTCCGAAAGATAAACAGTCATTTAAAAAAAGAAATTAATTTATGGAAAACAGACAAATTAATTTTTTTAAATCAAAAGACTTTAATACCGTTCTTAAGCCATTTAAAAAAGGAACGGTAGTAAAAATTGACTCGTTTGATATTAGAGAAACTCAAAAAGATTTAAATATAGGTTTATTTGGTTGGTATGCAATTTGTCCCTCTAAAGAACTAAAAAAAAATAAGCTATATTATTTTTCACTTTATGATGAGCCTCTTGTTCTTTATAGAGATGAAAATAAAAACGTTAGGTGCATTAAAAATATTTGTCCACATAGAGGGGCCTCCTTTTTTGGAGGGACATTATCAGATGGAGTAATAACCTGCCCATATCATGGCGCTAAGTTTTCATCTGGAGGAAGTTGCCAAAATCTCGACAGAATAACATGTCGCCATATAGTTGATAATAACTACGATAACTACGCCAAAAGGATTCATTTATCTCAATACAAAACTTCAGAAAAAAATGGATATATTTTTGTACATTTTTCTAAAAAATCTGAGACTGATTTAAATAATATAAATGAAGATAGACCTATAAGTAACTATGAATTATATGAAAATGGTTTTTCTCATAAGGATTATGTCTTTGAAGAGGTATTAGTCGACTTCAAATGTGATTGGTCAAGGATTATTGAAAATCACCTAGATATCCTTCATATCTTTTGGGTTCATGGCGATACAATCCCAGATAAAGATGTGAATAAAAACGTATTAGTTAGTTTTAACCAGAAAATTAATATTAATCCCTCATACATTGAAAGTATTTATTATTACAAGAATGACCCTACAAAAGAATTCATTCGGATAAAGTATATCCCTCCAGGAAGGATATTAATTTACAAAGACGATCCTTCCTCATCAAGATATTTACAAGTTTTAGATCATATCCCTCTAGGAAACAACAAAGCAAGAGTGATAGTAAGACACTACAGGAAATTTCTACAAAATAAACTGCTTAAGAATCTCTTATTATTTAAAGAGACTCAAAGAAAGATTTTTTATAAGATATTCAATGAGGATTATATGATTTTAAAAACACAAACATATAATCACGATATGGGATTTATAAGTAAGGATGAAATAAAATTATTGGGAGAAGATAGGATAATTAATTATTTTTGGAAGTGGTACAAGAAGTCTGAAGAAAAAGATGAACCATGGAAAAATATTAACAAAACCCAAAATCTAGATGTATATGACAAAGTTATATTGAAATATCCTCCTGAGATAAAGAAGTTAGAAATTGTAAATAATATAGATATTATTAGAAAAACATTTGTAAGATTTGCTGCTCCGCTCATATTTTTTATGTTAATAATATAATCCATGAAGAAAGTAGATAGACCTTCATGGTTGAATTGGCTTTATCTCTTTATATTTATCTTAAGCTCGATTCAATTGATTATATTTTGGAGTAATAAGTTTTAGTGTTTAATAAATTTTGGTTTGACGCAAAAAATATAACTTGTTTTAAAAATGGCTTTAGAGTAATTAAAGATTTAAATTTAAAGATATCTTATTCAGAAAATGTAATATTAATTGGACCAAATGGTTCAGGTAAATCATCTCTAATTGAAATAATTAATAGAAACTTATACCCTGTAGTAACTAATGAATCGAAACTAAAGATTTTTGACAAAGAACTTGTAAATTTATGGGAACTCAGAAATAAAATAAGTACCGTAAATAATGATATAAAAAATAGAATAAATCCAAATTTACAAGTTTTTGATTTAATTTTAAGTGGACTATATGGAAGATATTGTTATATACAAAAAAAATCTGAAAGAGATTCTAATAAGGTGGAAAAAATCATGAAGAAAATGAATATTTCTAATTTATCTAAAAAGAATTTTTCCTATTTATCAGATGGAGAAAAACAAATTTCTCTCATTGCAAGGGCATTAATCAAAAAACCGGAGATTTTAATCTTAGATGAACCAATTGCAAATTTAGATTATAAATCAAAGTTTTTTGTAATTGATAAGGTTAATGAATTATCAAAATTAAATACGAAAATTTTATGCGTCACTCATGATATTTCAACGATTACCAAAATTTATAACCGGGTCATAATGCTAAAAGATGGCAAAATAATCGCTGATGGAGATCAAAATAAGGTTATGAATAGTGAAAATTTTAGTAAGTTATTTGGTATTCAAGTAGAGGTAACTAATAATAATGGACTTTGGAATATAAACAGATTATCTAAATAACAATTATAAAAATAACTATCGCAATAGCAAGAAATACTAATTTTTTACTTTTTAAAAATGAAGAGGATTTATTTTTAAATGAAGAAGATCCACATTTAGAGCAGACAATCTTACCTCCTAAAGATCGGTCTGAGACGAATGAAGAACATCCACAATTAAAGCAAACTCTATTAACACTCATTTAAAATAAATCATTTAGAAATTCTACCTAAATTATATTAATAAATACTTTGTAAAGAAAAACTTCAGAAATATGATGATAATGAGAATCTATTGCAATAAGTAATTTTTTAGTGCATAATTGACAATAATTCTCATTATCAAGTTTAAATTAATGAATTTCCATAGTTATGGAGAATCTCCCTCAAAATCAGTAAGAATCATAACTGGACAATCTGTATTAATAGATCCCTCCTCAAGACCAAAGGGGACATGCCTAGAAGTTGAAAGTGGAATTGCTAGAGTTTATTGCCCTTGTGAAGAAACTGAAGGAATGACACTCGCATTTTTACAATCAGGAGATCAATTAAGAACGGACCTTTTATGTAGCGAAGGTGTCTGTGTTGAAGCACTTACAGATTTATCTTTTCACAGCAACGTAAATATTGATGAGAATATTGGTTTCGATGCAGTAAATGAATGGACTTTGCAACTCCTTAGGATTAGACACTCAGGAAATGCAGAACAGAGATTACAAGCGTTGTTTTCAATACTAGTAAATCGTTTAGGTAGGAGATGTGGGCAATGGTGTGAGTTACCTTTTAGGTTAACCCATGAAAGAATTGGTGAATTAATCGGTTCTACTCGTGTAACGTCAACAAGATTAATTTCTAAATTAAGATCATCTGAGTTATTAATAGCTCCTATTGGAACACAAACAGTTAGTGTTGCACCTTCTTTTATTGAAACATCACCGCTATAAAAACATGCAGGAATCACAATCACTTACAAACAACTTGTTAATGGAAGTTGATGTTTTATCGAATAGACTCAGAAATATCAAGCAATCCTATAAAACTACAGAAAATAAAGCATTGAAGGTAAGATTATTTGCTGAAAATAAAAATATTTTTAAAAGAGTTAATGAGATTCATAAAATAGCTGAACTCTTAAATAAAAATAATGAGAAAATTAACTTTTCGAATTTACTTTTTGAAATAACCAAAAGGACGTTGAATGAAAATAAATTTGAAAGTAATTTATTTTTTCTTTAAATCACTATCTATTAGTAATATTGCCGAAGGTTGATTAGAAGCAAACTTTACCTTGCCCAGTATGTTCGCAAATTCATCTTCTGATTTTGTTTGAGCCTCTATAATAGGATCTAAAAATACGTTAGTTCTTGTATCTGAAATTCTTTCTGATATGGAATAAAGTTGTTGAAGAGATGAAGTTAAATCCGCTTCCATATTAAAAGAATAAGAAATAAGTTCCTCTATTGAATCCCATGTTTGAACAGGTGCAGGAATTTCATCTAATTTTACGCTTTGTCCTCTTGCGATTAAGTAATCTGCAAATTTCTGAGCATGTTCCATTTCGCCTTTTGATTCACTAAGAAAATGAGAGGCAAATCCATTTAAATCACGTTCTTGAAACCATAGATACATAGAAAAATATTGAACATTGGCATATCTTTCCATTGTTAGATGTTCAAAAATGTTATCCAATAAACTATTATCTATCGGTTGAGCGACAGCTCTTCCAGATGGACCAAAATTAATTAATTTCTTTGTTTTTAGATTATTTTCATTCATTTTCCGAAAAGTATCTGGATAAATAATACAACATTTTGTATAAATTAGTAATTAATAAATCCTTTAAATTAAATTAAATAATATGATAATGAAAATCACTCGCAATACTATAAATGAATTCAGAGTACAGTTTTTCTGAACTGCTATTAACTAAAAAAATATATAAAAGTAAAAAAAAGAAATGTAAAAAGAAAAAATGCTCTAATTGGAAGGGAGGCAAGTGTAATTGCCTTTAAATAAATTCTATATATATACCTTATGTGCTCCAGGATATAAAAAATAATAACTATTTTTATTTATAGTAAGAGAACATTTATCACCATTATTTAGAAGATTATTAATATCAGTTCTAACCCGCAATATGTTTCCATTAATAGATACTTTATATATAAGAAATTCTCCAAGAAATTCTTTAGATATAACAATCGCATCACCAGATTCTGATCTTTTTATTGAAATAAATTTAGGCGAAATTGACATGCTTGTGATACCTTTATTTTTCAAATACTCTGAACAATTTATTTCACCTAAACAAGAAATATATGAATTACCATTTTTTTTGAGATTAATAATATTATTACCCAAAATAAAACTACTAACAAATATGGTCTTGGGATTATTTAGAAGGTTTATCGGCGTGTCAATTTGATGTATATTCCCATCATTCATAACGGCGACCTTATCGCAAATTGACATCGCTTCTTCCGGATCATGAGTAACCATCAATCCGCTTGCATTACAACCTTTAAGGATATTAGGGAGTTCACTTCTCAATTTTAGTTTGACATGCATATCAAGACTACAAAAAGGTTCATCTAATAAAATAAAATTTGTACCTGGAGCAAGAGCTCTCGCAATTGCGAGTCTTTGTTTCTGGCCTCCAGACAGTTCATGTGGGTACCTTTCAACAAAACTATCAAGACCAACAACATTCAATAAATAATTAACTCTAGATCTGTCTTTTTTGTTTTTCAAACCAAAAATTACATTTTCCAAAACAGTTAAGTGAGGGAAAAGTGCATAGTCTTGAAAAACCATACCAATATTTCTTTTCTCAGGACTAAGAATTTTTTGCTTATTTGAAATTTCCTCATCATTTAGAGAAATTCTCCCTTTAGAGGGATATTCGAACCCCGCGATTAATCTTAAAAGAGTAGTTTTTCCGCAACCAGAAGGACCAAGCAACCCTAACAATTCGCCATTTTCAATTTTCAGGTTAATTTCGTTTAATATCCAATTTGAACATTCGCGCTTATCATATTTATGATGCAAATCATCAATTATTAACGCATCATTTTTCACTAAGTTCTTCTTATTCAAATATATTAAGTTAGCAGAAAATATTCACCTAAAATATCCCATGTATAATTTTATACACCATTTATTTTTCAAAATTAATGAGAAAGTCTGAAAGAGCAGAAATAATACGCAAGGAACTCAAAAAGCTATATCCATCGCCTCCAATACCCCTTGATCATACAAATGCATATACTCTTCTGGTAGCCGTAGTTTTAAGTGCACAATCAACAGATAAAAAAGTTAATGAATTAACAAAAAGCTTATTTAAAGTTGCAGATAATCCAGAAAAGATGATGCAGCTAGGTATTAATGGCATTTACGAATACATAAAATTTCTAGGTCTATCCAATCAAAAATCAAAGAACATCTTTAATTTATCTAAATTATTACTTGAGAAGCATAATGGTACGGTCCCAGATTCTTTTGAGAAGCTTGAATCTCTTCCAGGGGTAGGTCATAAAACAGCATCAGTTGTAATGTCTCAAGTGTTTAAAATACCCTCATTCCCAGTCGATACTCACATACACAGGTTGGCACAAAGATGGGGCCTATCAAATGGCAATAGCGTAGTTCAAACAGAAAAAGACCTAAAAAAAATATTTCCTGTTAATGATTGGAATAATTTACATTTGCAAATAATCTTTTATGGCAGAGAATACTGTACAGCAAGAGGCTGTGATGGAACAAAATGTTATTTATGTCGCACTCTTTATCCCAAAAGAAAAAAGAAATTTATATGTAAAAAGCCTTAAGAAATTTATATAATATTAAAATTAGTTTTTTAATCATGAAAATAGCAATTTCTGGTGCATCGGGGAAAACAGGTTATAGAATTTCCGAAGAAGCAGTTAAGAAAGGATATAAAGTAAGGCAAATCATCAGAAAGAATTCAAAACTTTCAGCAGGACTAGAGCGTTTAGAAACAATTAGGGTTTCTTTAGACAAAAAAGGGGAACTTGATGAAGCTTTAAAAGATATTGAAGCTTTGATAATTGCGACTGGAGCTAGAGCATCATTAGATTTAACTGGTCCTGCCAAGGTTGATGCATTAGGTGTATACAGGCAATTAGAGAGCTGCAAAAGAGTTGGTATTAAAAGAGTTATTTTAGTTAGTTCCCTTTGTACTGGTAAATTATTTCATCCATTAAACTTATTTGGTTTAATTCTTATTTGGAAGAAATTAGGTGAAAACTTTCTACGCAATTCAAATTTTGAATGGACTATTATTAGACCTGGAGGATTAAAGGAAAATGAAGATATTAAATCAGAAAATATAAATTATTCAAAAGAAGATACTCAAGTTAATGGATCAATTCCAAGAAGATTAGTTGCGCGATGTTGTATAGATTCTTTAAAAAGCAAAGAATCCATAAATAAATTAATAGAAGTTACAAGTTCAAATGATAGTAAAAAGATATCTTTTAAAAAAGCTATGCAAATGATTTAAAAGATGTAAATATATTAATTAAAACTATGAAAATAAATCCCAAAATTGACGCATTACAATTAATGCTTACTGATTTAAGAACTAGAAATGAGCCAATAAGACATAAAGCTGCATTTAAAGGTTGTCAACCAGAATTTCAAAGTCTTGTATCAAGATTAATAAAGCAGTTAGAGGACGAATTAGTTGCTGAAAAGCTTACTAATCGCGATAGTTAAAAAATTTAGATTACTTAAATGAAATTAAGTTATCCAATTTTGCTTGTTCTGAAAGTTCATCATATCCTCCAAAAAATTTATTATCCAAAAATATTTGAGGGAAAGTATTATGGCTACTTTGAGCCATAATTTTTTGAAAGCTCTCATCATTGTCTATTAGAGTAACTTCATGAGGGATAGATAAAGAATTAAGCAATCTAATTGCTCTTTTAGACCAAGGACAATCCTTTAAAATATATGCTTTTACACGTGATTCATTAGTGATTAAATCATGATTTGAGATATTAATAATTTTCTGTTCAAAAGAAAGTAAAAATATATCAGTACCTTTTTTTACAATACATCCCTCCTCTAGATGCCCGCCAAACACATTACATCCCTCATCTGCAAAACTCAAATGTAAATGAACATCTCCTTTATTAAAATGTCCATTTAAAGAAACTATTTCTAGATTTCCTTCAAATTTATTTATCTCTTGATTACCTGGGCATTGAATACAAACTGTTCTAAGATTACCAACCACTCCAGAAACATACCCGTATAAATTATTCGATAAAGAATATTCTTTAATTGAATTTATCAAATCAGATTCTGGAGATAGCTTTAGGCTATGAGGCTGCATTAGATATAAGGAATAATTTTGTAATATAAAACATCATCATTCATAAAGAGAAGTTGAGTTTATAATCTTTAGGATTAAGATTTAAATTAAATTTTAGAATCTTGCATCAAAAACCATTTAAATTTTTTAATTAAAATTTAAGCTTGTTCAGAGTGTAATATATTTTTTATATACAAAAACTAATTTGTTATTAAGAAAAAATCTTAAAAATTTGGCATTGAATATTCCCAATTTATTATCGATATCTCGCCTTTTCCTTGTATTTCCATTAATACTTTTTTTAGAAATTAACAGACCTTTTTATGTCTTTATATTGATTATTATTGGAGGTTTAACTGATTATTTTGACGGGTTAATTGCAAGGAAATTTAATCTTAAAACCAGATTAGGAGCTATCCTTGATCCCTTAAGCGATAAAGTATTCTATTTAATTCCTTTGACCTTCCTTTGTAAAAATAATTTTATACCCTTCTGGTCTTTGTCATTAATTTTATTTAGAGAATTAATTATCTCTAGCCTAAGGAACTCTACAAAAGACGGTTTGCCAGCATCAATGTTAGGAAAATATAAAACATTTTTCTTTTTTATTTCAGTAATTACCTTCTTTACACCATTAAAAATTACCTTATTGAATAATTTGGCTTTAATTTTTTATTGGTTAGGATTCATCCTGACCTTAGTGACTTTATTAGGCTATTTAAGAATTAAAAAGAATATTATCTGAATTTTCATCAAACTCCTCACTCTTTTTATTATTAAAATCATTCACAAAACTATCCTTTAGACCGTTAAATAAATCAAAAGTTGGCGCCCACTCTAAATCACTTTTTATCTTAGAGATATCAGTCTGATAATGATTTAATCTAATTGGAAATCCCTTTCGAGACTTAGGATCTAATTTTTGATAATCAAATGTTCTTAGAGAAATCTCATTTTGGTTTAATCCAAGAACTTTCGCACAGGAAAAGATTAAACCCTTGATTGTTACTCCTTTTTCACCTGAACAATTGTAAATATTATTTCTGGAATTTTCAAAATTTATGCACCTAATCATTACATCAGTTAGATCCGAAACATGGCCTAGCTGAGTAATTAAAGAACCGTCACCAGGGATTGGTATAGATTTTTTAGTAAATAACCTTTCAAAAAACCAATTTTCAATTTTGTTATAATTTCCTGGTCCATAAATATAAGTAGGTCTAAAACTTGTAAAAGGAATTTTTTGTTTTTTTAACCAATTTTCTGTCTCAAACTTTCCTTTGTGCCTACTTTCTGGATCAATTGGATCAACTTCGGATAAGGGTAGTTCAGAATTATCTTTATAAACACCTGCAGAGCTTACATATATATATCTTTGGAAAGAGTTATCTAAATTTTCTATAAGAAGTTTGGTTTGTTCTAACTCTCGTCCAGAAATATCAAAAACAACATCATACTTTTCATTTCTTAGCTTGACGATATCTTCTGAATTATTTCTATCACCCTTAATTAAATTTGTTTTTTCAGGATTACTTTTATTACCTCTCGTGAAAATATCAATATCATAATTTTTACTTAATAACTTTCCAACCAAAGACTTGCCAACAAATCTAGTGCCACCCATTACAAGAATTTTCATATTCAAAAAATATTTAACTGAAGTAGTAATCTTAAATAGAATTACATATTGAATAGTACTACTAATAAGTAATTAATGAAAAGGATGATTCTATGGACCTAATACCAGCAATTGATTTAATGAATGGTAAGTGTGTAAGGCTTTTTAAAGGTGACTTTAATAAAAGAAAAAACTTCACAAAAGAGCCTCATGAGCAAGCTAAATTTTGGGAAAGCGAAGGAGCAAAATATATACATATAGTTGATTTGGATGCTGCAAAAACTGGATCCCCAACAAACGATAAATCAATAAAAAAGATTGCAAAAACAGTAAACATACCAATTCAAATAGGTGGGGGTATAAGGTCTCAAGAAAGGATAGAACAATTATTTTCTTATGGTATTGAGAAAGTTATCATGGGAACCTCTGCAATAGAAAATAAAGAACTAGTTAAAGACTTATCAAATAAATTTCCCGGAAGGATAATTGTTGGGATAGATGCAAAAGATGGAAAAGTTAGTACAAGGGGGTGGCTTGAGCAATCTAATATTTTTGCCAAAGATCTAGTAAAGGAGTTTTCTTCATTTAAAATTGCTAGTTTTATTGTTACAGATATAAATACAGATGGGACTTTAGAAGGGACAAATGAAGAATTCATAAAAAGCATACTTGAAATTACAGATATTCCAGTAATAGCCTCAGGAGGTGTAGGTTCAATTTCTGATTTATTATCCTTAGTAAAATTTGAAAACTCTGGACTATTTGGAGTAATAGTAGGTAAAGCCCTATATGAAAATAAATTCACGATAAACGAAGCGAATAATGTATTGTCAGCAGAGAGATTAAATGACATTGATTTAAACACAAATTACTACGCTTAAAAGAGCATAAAAATTGATTTAAGGCTGGTGTTTGCAGTAATTGTTAGTTAATTTTGTATAAGAGATAAGAAATCTAGTCTTGGAATTAATTTCAAAAAAATCGATATTGATTATTGCTCCAAGCTTAATTGCGGAATCTTTATCGCTTAAGTTAACATCACTAGACCAAAATTTAGAAATTAATTTTAATAATGGAACAGGTGATAAAACTCCAGATTTAGTTATATGGAATGTTCTTAATTTCCAATCAGAAGATCTCATAAGGTTAGAATTATTAAAATTAAGAGAAAGATATGATGAGTCAAAGTTTCTTATAATTCTCTCTGGCGAACTTGTTTATGAAGCAAATACCCCCCCATCGTTAAATGCTGAAGGTTTTCTTATAAATCCCAGCGCAGAAAAAGTTCTCGAATCTATTGATACCATTTTAAATGGAGGAAGGGTATTTGATATTGAAAATAATTCCCGAGTTCAATTAAACAAAAATAAGCCTCTCTCTTTTAGTCAAAAAATTCTAACTTCAGGTCTTAAACAAATAGATTCTGAAATTAACTATATATTCAAATATGTCAATTCCGATTCAACACCAGAATTTTATAAATTCATTTTAAAAGGAAGATTAAGAGAACTTATTACTGCAAAATCTTTTCTAATTTTCTTATGGGGTAATTCACTAGAACTTTATACAGAGGCAGTTTACACTGAAAATAAAATTAATCTTGAAAATAAGAACACTGTTTTCATTAAAGATAAAAACACCGCAGAAATATGGAATTTGATTTTAGATAGACTAAAAGAAAGGTATAGCTCAACTAACTTACAGGTTGAATTTAATAATTCATCAATAATTCTCTCTGGAATAAAGAAAGAATTCATTTCGCGACTAATTTGCAAAATGTTAGATGAGTTAGATAATTTAGTCAAAAATATTAAGGAAAACTATAAGGAGAAAGATTTTAAAGATGATTTAAATTCTCTTATAAAAGAACTTAAAGTTAATACAATTTCAAATATCACAGACAGTTATTTTCGATTAAAAAAAGGAGGCGAATCTATTTCAATAAATGATTTTATTTATAGTGAGGTAAGTTGCGAAGAGATAGATAGAGAATCACATGAATCAATTATTTTTATTGAGCCAATTATTAAAAATGAAGCTCTTGACTATGATGGGAAATTACTCCCTCTATATGAAACAAAATCGTTTTTGATCCTTGAAAATATTATTTCAAACTGGACAATAAGGAACTGTAATTTATTAGCTTCTGAAATCTTTAATATTTGTTCTTCTTGGCCTGAATTAAGAACTGTACTTATAAATCCCGAATTACAATCGACAAGAAATTTTGAAAGATTTAGAAATAATATTAATAACTACAATCGCTGGCATGAATATATTTATATGCCTATCTACTTGTATGAGAGTAAAAGAGAATATATTGATATTATCGATAAAAAATTTACCCGTTACTTTAAAAATGAAAATAGGGAGAAAGAATTAGAGAATCTAGAATGGCTACAAAAACAAGTTACATTGTTAGTTGAGATAAGAGATGCCGTAGCACCGCAGTTAGAAGTTGCTGTAAAATATATCGGTAATCTTTTCGTAACTTTCCTTACAAAGGTCGTTGGTAAAGCTATCGGTTTAGTGGGGAAAGGAATCCTTCAAGGATTAGGAAGATCAAGTTCAAAGTAAGTTATTAAACTTTAATGAAAATAATTCAATGGATCCTGATAGCATTAATTTTCTTAAGCCCATTTAAAGCAAATGCCTCTAGAGATACTGATAGTTACGATGGCAACATTTTCCCAATATACGCAGGTAATGGGGCTATAGTTCCTCCCCAGACAACTCTTCAGGAATCATTAAAAAATAAAAGAGTTGCAGTTTTATTTTTTTATCTTGACGACAGCTCGGATAGTAAAGCTATGGCTCCGATAATATCAGGTTTAGATTTGATATGGAGAAATAATATAGATATCATTGCTCTAACTACTGATGAATTACAGGATAAAGAAAAGTCTGATCTTAGGAATGAACCTAATTATTATTGGAACGGATTAATTCCACAAACCATTATTTTAAATAGTGATGGTGAAGTTAAATTTGATAAAAATGGAATGATTAATATCGATGAATTAAACAAAGTTATTGGAGAACTAAAGGGAATTGATATAGAAGAAACGACATTTTCTGTAGAAAGTTTTAATGAATACAACAGTATCATTTCTGAAAAAAAAACTAAAAACAAAAATTAATTAAAAAAATGATATTAATAAATATCTTCTTAGTTCTTTTAATTTTTTTAATTATTTCAGATTTATATATTAAAAACTCACCCAAATCAAAGTTGAATCTGGTACCTATAAATTACAAAATCAAAAAAAAGGATGGTTTAAACGAATTAATTATTGATTTAAAAATAACTAATAAAAGTAAAGCTAAAGAGACGATGGTTTCTAATATAAATTTTGAGTTAGATTGTTTTAAAAGTAAAGGTAACGAATATTGCCAAAATTTTAATTATCAACAAGATATTTACATATATGAAAATAATAAAATTAAGAATTTAAATAATTACTGGCCAACAACAATTATCAAGTCAAATTCAGAATTATTTGTAAGAATCATATATAAATTTAGCAATGATAATTTTAGAAAAAAAATAAAATATCTATGGTTAAAAATATATTGGGAGAACTATGGACATTTTGGTATTTCAAATAATAAGGATTGTTTCTTAATTAATTTAGATGGTCAAAAACAAAGGCCGAAAGAAGTTTTTGAAATTCCAATAAATAATAAATATAAAGCTTTTGCTATTGAAACTGATTTACTTGGTTGCTTTGATAACCCAGTAAATACTGTTATTGAATACTGCAAAGGAATTGTAGAAAAAAATGATATTTTAACTATCGGTGAGAGTCCGCTAGCGATTATGCAAAATAGATATATTTCCCCTCAAAATTTAGAATATAGTTTATTTTCGAAAGCTTTATGTTATTTTTTCCACCCTACAAGCAGTCTCGCAACAGCTTGCGGGATGCAATTATTAATAAATAAAATAGGAGTCACAAGAATAACCTTTGCACTATTTGTTGGATATCTCTTCAAATTAGTTGGGATTAAAGGTATGTTTTATAGGTTAACTAGTTCAGAATCATCCCTCATTGATGATATAAGCGGCACAGTTACACCTTACGACAAGAGTATAGTTATGGGTCCTCTCAATGCGGATTTATTTTGTAAGGAGGTCTCGAACTATCTAAATATTGATGTTGCAGTTGTCGATGTTAATGATCTTGGAGGTGTGAAAGTCTTAGCAAGTTCAAATAAAAAAGTAAATAAAATACTTAAAAAAAACTTATTATCTAATCCAGCTGGCAATGGAGATGAAAAAACCCCTATAGTATTAATAAGAGAAAAAAAGTAAATGAAAAAAGATACCTCTTATACTTTTCAATCTAAAAAAGGAATGGAAGTAACTTTTGAAGAACTCCATATACGGCACATTAATCTTTTAATAGATATTAAAAATAAGGAATTGAATAATTGGTTTTTAAAGATGGCAATTATCAATACTTTTGATGACTTAAAAATCTTCTTGAATAATCTTAAGAAAAATAAAAATAAATGCATAATTGCTATATATGGAAACGAAATTATTGGTTATTTGAATATTTTTCCTTTAAACAAAAAAGAGACTTGCTTAAAAATATCTAAGCCCAAGTTGATTAATAGCAAGTGTTCTTTAACCGACAAACAATTAACTTTAGGATTGATAAAAAAATCCATCTCAATAAAAGAAATCAAAACTTCAAGTTGGATAATTAATTCAGATTTAAATAATGTTGACCTCATATCAAACGCAAGAGAATTAGGCTTTCAACCCTTAGGGGAGATAATCCTTTGGGATGGTTCTGATCTAAATAAACCTAAAAATCAAAATACCAATGCCTATACATTAATTAATGAATTCCAAAACATTAATAAACAAAATATATTAAAAATAGTTAATTTCATAAGATCAAATCAATCTCCCTTAATAAGAAATATTTTAGATTTTGATCAAGACGACATTCTTAAAAGAAATAACTCTAAGAGTGGTGCTTTAATATATGAAAATTCAGTTTTATGTACAATTTTAAAAGATATTAATTATCAAAATGAGGAAATTTATACTTTAACTATAAGTAGATATTGGGATAAGAGATTCAATTCTATTTTAAAAGAATTTATAAAAAGATTTTTTGAAAAATCACCTGTTTCATATTTAAAAACCTATAAAGAAAATTCTCAATTAAATTTTTTTCTTGAAGAATGTAATATCAAAGAAAAAAATCAAGCAATAATTCTTATTAGGAACACAATAATTAAGAATGAAGCCAAACAAGTAAATATAATAAATCAATCTTTGGAATCAATCTTTGAAAAATTAAGTCCAAAAGGTAATCCATATCCATCTCCTTTTCCATTAAGAACAAAGTGAAATTTTGCAAACCCAAACCCAAGTCAATTTTGAGTTTGGATATAGGTACCAAAAGAATAGGATTAGCTTATTGTGATCCCCTCTGCATCACATCAAATATACTTCCAGCAGTAAAACGATTTGAAAATAATCAAGAGTTAAAAATCATTAGAAATTATATAAATGAATTTAATTTGACTGGTTTTATTGTGGGTATTCCGCTAGATGAGGAAGGTAAAATGACCACTCAAGCTATTGACTGTAAAAATTACGGTCAATTACTTTCAAATGAATTAAAGCTTCCATTTTCTTATGTCAACGAACATAGTTCAACTTGGGAATCTTCAGAAAGATTTGGAATAAAAAAAGATAAATCCGGATTGATTGATAGTTTTTCAGCAAAAATAATACTTGAACAATGGATCGAAGAAGGTCCTGAATTAGAAGAAATAGCTGGTAAACGTCAGATAAAATATTAGTATTAAAAAGGATAGATAATTTTTAAATGAAAGAAGCCAATTCAAATGATAATTATGATGCACAGACTCTTTTATTAAATGACTCAAATGGAAACGAGCTATTTTGTTATCTTGAACAATTAGTAAGTGTTGAAGGCCAAGAATATGCTTTATTAACGCCAGTTGATACACCAGTAAGTCTTTTTAAGATAAATGAAAAAGATGAACCTGAATTAATTGAGAAAATAGATAAAAATGAACAAATACTAAAAAATGCTGAAGCAGTCCTTCAAGAACATGATTTAAGACTTATCAGATCAGCAGTTACATTAACAGTATCAGGAGAACTTGAAGAACCAATTTACGATGAATTAGAAGAAGATTACGTCGATGATGATAGTGAGAGTTATGAATTGCTAGTTAATTTTAATCTTTTTGACCAAGAATATGGCTTATATATACCACTAGATCCTTTTTTTATTGTGGGTAAATTAAAAGACAAAGGTGCCTTATTAGTTGAAGATGATGAGTTCGATAAAATTCAACCTTTGATTGAAACTGAGCTTGAAAAAAGTAGTTCTTAAAATAAATGAGATCTATCCTAAATGTCAATTGGGATTCAAACTTACCAATATATAATATTTCTCAATCTGAGTTGCAAAAAAAAGGAATTAATTCTTTATTGCTAGACGTGGATGGTACTCTAGTAAATAGAAAATCAAATATGATCCCAAAAGCTGTAAAAAATTGGATCATAGAATCTAAAAAACTTTTCTCCTTATATCTAATAAGTAATAATCCATCAAAAAAAAGAATCGAAAAAATAGCGAAAGAATTAAATTTAAGGTATAAATACAATGCATCAAAACCTAGAAAAAAAGTAACTTTGTCTGCTATCAAAGAAATTGGCAGAGAGCCAAAAAATATAGCAATTATTGGCGACAGAATTTTTACAGATATTATTGTTGGGAATAGATGTGATATAAAAACAATATTAGTTAAGAGATTAAATAGAGATGGCCTGCCTATAAAATTTAATTTAACTTTGACAATAGAAAAATTAATTTCTCATTTTATAAAATGAAAACTTGGGTTATAAAAATTGGTACTAGTATTTTAAGAGGAACAGAGGAAACATCTACAGAAGAAGTTATTGAAAACCTTTCTAAATCCTTTACAAGTTTTCTTTCAAAAGGAAACAAGTTAATTTTAGTAACTAGTGGAGCCGTTGGATTAGGTTGCCAAAAGTTAAATATTAAAACAAGACCTAATGATTTAAGTACCCTTCAAGCTACTGCTGCAGTAGGTCAAGTTAATTTAATGTCCTTATACGATAAAGTATTTAATAAATTAGGTCTTAATATTGCTCAAATTTTAATAACTAAAGCTGATTTCAATTCAAGAGAATCCTTTAATAACGCTTCTAAAACTTTAAAAAGATTAATCGATTTGAATGTTATTCCAATAGTAAATGAAAATGATACCGTAGCAAATGAAGAGCTTAAATATGGAGATAATGATACCCTCTCTGCTTTAGTTTCCTTGGCTATAAATGCTAACAAGCTTATTTTATTAACCGATATTGAAAATCTATACTCAAAAGATCCACGTAATAATAAAGATGCGCAACCTATTAAAGAAGTTCATAATAGTGAATTAAAGGAAATTAAAGATAAAAATATTCAAAACTCAAATAATGAATGGGGAACAGGAGGAATTTCTACAAAATTAATTTCTGCAGAAATAGCAACAAAAGGAGGAGTCGAAGTCCAACTAGTTGATGGAACTAATAAAAAAAACTTAATTGAAATATTTAATGATAATAAAATTGGGACTTTATTTTATCCAGTAGAAAAACCTATTGGAAACAAAAAAAGTTGGCTTTCACACGCAATTCAAACAGTAGGGAAAATTACTTTAGATGATGGCGCTTCTTTTGCAATTAAAAAAAAAGGTGCCTCACTTTTGGCGGTTGGTGTTAAGAATGTAGAAGGAAACTTTACGATTAATCAGGCAGTTAAAATCGTAAATACAAATGATAAAGAAGTTGCAAAAGGTTTAGTATCAATAAGTAGCGACAAATTAAGAAGTATCTTGAATAATAAAGAAAATAACAACTCCTCGATAATTGTCGTACACAGAGATGTTCTTGCTCTCTCTTAGAAAAAATTAAAACTGAAAAATGCTTTTAAGTGATTTAGTTGATCTAATAAAAAAAGGAAATTCAAATTTTATTAGTGCCAATATTTTCGAAGATTTAAATATAGATGATGCTGCCTCATTAGATGCTGCAGTTAAGCATCAAATATCTTTTTTAGAAGAAAACAATATCCTTAAAGAAAAATTAGATCAAACTAAAGCATCAGCAATAATAACTACTAACAACGATGAAATCGTTAGTGCCCTAAAGAAACTCAATATATCAAACGTAATCGTTAAAAATCCAAGAATTGCATTTGCAGAAGTATTGGATTGTTTATATAAAACTATCAATTTCAAACCAGGAATTCACGCTTCAGCGGTTATAGATAGAACAGCAATAATTGGAGCAGATTGCCATATTGGACCCAATGTCTATATTGGAGAAAATACTGTAATTGGAGACAATAATCATATTCTTCCTGGATCATCAATTTTAGGTAATGTTCGAATAGGAAATAATAATATAATTCATCCAAATTGTGTAATTTACGAAAATACCACTCTAAAAAATAATTGTGTAATTAATTCAAATTCTGTTATTGGATCAGAGGGATTTGGTTTTATTCCTAAAAATGGCAAATGGGTAAAAATGCCTCAAAAAGGTGGTGTAAAAATAATGAGTTTCGTAGAAATTGGAACGAATTGTTGTATCGATAGACCTGCAGTTGGATTTACATTTATTGATGAGGGAACAAAGTTGGATAATTTAATACAAATAGGTCATGGAGTAAAAATTGGAAAGAATTGTGCATTTGCAGCTCAAGTTGGTATCGCTGGAGGAGCAAATATTGGGGATGGTGTTATTTTGGCAGGGCAAGTGGGAGTCAATAATAGAGTAAAAGTTGGTAATAATGTCATAGCGAGTTCAAAATGCGGAATTCATTGTGACATAGAAGATGGCAAGGTAATTAGTGGTTTCCCTGCGATGGAAAATAAATCATGGCTAAGGAGTTCAAGTATTTTTAAAAAATTACCCGAATTAGCAAAAAAACTTAGACAATTAGACAAGCAATAATTTATTGTTCTATTAAACAAAAATCTAAATGAAGAAATATAAAATTGTTTTATTGTCAGGTGACGGAATTGGACCAGAAATTTCAGAAGTTTCAAAAAAAGTTTTAAAAAAGCTTTCAAAAATTCATAATTTCGATATTGAGATTATTGAGAAATTATTTGGAGGGATAGCTTATGAAAAATATGGGACTCCTGCTCCAGATGAGACACTAGATCAATGCAAAAAAAGTGATGCTGTACTTTTAGCATGTGTTGGAGATATTAAATATGACTCTCTTGAAAGAGAATTAAGGCCAGAAAGTGGGTTACTAAAGTTAAGATCTGCCCTAAACCTTTTCGCAAATATCAGGCCTGTCAAAATAAGAAAATCTCTATTAGATTCAAGTACATTAAAAAAAGAAATCGTTGAGCATGTAGATCTTATTGTTGTAAGAGAATTAATAGGGGGAATTTATTTTGGAAAACCAAGAGGACATATAACAAATACAAAAATCCCAAAAGCTTTCAATACGATGGTTTATGATTCGGCCGAAATAGAGAGAATAACTGAAATAGCAATAAAAATTGCTAACCAAAGAAATAAAAAAATATGTTCAGTTGATAAATCAAATGTTCTTGAGGTTAGTCAATTGTGGAGAGATACAGTTTTAAATATCACTTCAAAAGATAAAAATATATCTCTAAGCAATATGTACGTTGATAATGCAGCGATGCAATTAGTTAGAGATCCTGGTCAATTTGATGTAATTTTAACAAGTAATTTATTTGGAGATATTTTAAGCGATTTAGCCGCAATGTTAACTGGTTCTATTGGTATGCTTCCATCTGCTTCTCTAAACAATAATAGTCCAGGAGTTTTTGAACCTGTTCATGGTTCGGCTCCTGATATAGCAGGTAAAAACATAGCAAATCCTATAGCAATGCTTTTATCTGCTTCCATGATGTTAAAAATTGGATTAAATGAAGAAAAAGCATCAGAAAATTTAGAAACTGCCATTGATAAAGTTTTATCAAAAGGATTTAGAACAGCAGATTTAGCTGATGGGTCTTCTGAAGTTTTATCTTGCAGTGAAATCGGAGATAAAATAATGGATGAAATTTAAAATAAAATTAATAAATAAAAAAATATTTTAAAGTAAAACATAAAGTTGGCATATGACCTGTCAGAATCATGAGATATTGTTTTTAAAAAATGTCAAAACGTCATCCAGTAGTTGCTGTAACAGGATCTTCAGGAGCAGGAACAAGTACAGTAAAAAGAGCCTTTGAGCATATTTTTGCCAGAGAAGATATTGTTCCTGCAGTTGTAGAAGGTGATAGTTACCACAGATTTGAAAGAATGCCCATGAAAAAAGCTATGGCAGACGCTCTTTCAAAAGGTGAAAATTTCTCTCATTTTGGTCCAGAGGCTAATCTTTTTGACAAGCTAGAAGAACTTTTTAAAATCTATGGTGAAACTGGAGGAGGAAAGAAAAGATATTATCTACATAGTCTTGAAGAAGCAGAAGAACATAATACAAGACTTGGGACTTCCTTAGAACCTGGACAATTTACTCCATGGGAAGATATCCCTGAGGGAACAGATGTACTTTTTTATGAAGGTTTGCATGGCGGGGTAGAAGGTGATGGATACAATGTTGCCTCTTATGCTGATTTACTTGTTGGTGTTGTTCCAATAACAAATTTAGAGTGGATTCAAAAAATCCATAGAGATAACGCAGAAAGAGGTTACTCAGCTGAAACCATTGTGGATACTATATTGAGAAGAATGCCTGATTATATAAATCACATATGCCCACAATTCAGCAAAACCGATATTAATTTCCAAAGAATTCCCACAATTGACACCTCTAATCCTTTCATATGCAGGAATATCCCAACTCCTGATGAGAGCTTTGTGATCATACATTTCAGAAAAGGTGCAAGAGAGAAATGGGGGATTGATTTTCAATACTTGCTTGGAATGATTAACGATTCATTTATGTCAAGTCCAACAAGTATCGTTGTAAATGGAGGGAAAATGGGATTTGCAATGGAACTAATTCTCACTCCAATAATTCATAAAATGATTGAGGAGAAAAATAAATAATATTTAATTTTGGATTATCAACTCAAATCATTAAATTTTTTACTTTGAAGAGTTTTTAATCTAAAGGATTTCAAATTTTTATATATCTTTCTTGATAAAAGTACCTAATTTAGATTTAAATAGAAAAAACAGAAAACGTTGTGTCATTAATCGACTGGTTTGCCGCAAGGCGTAAAGATCAATTTGTTGGGAAAGTTTCGCAAGATACAGATGAGGGAGATGGTTTGTGGGTTAAATGTTCAGAATGTTCGCAAGTAGCCTATAGAAAAGACCTCATTTCAAATTTCAATGTTTGTAGTAATTGTGGACACCACAATAGGATTAATAGCGATGAAAGGATAAGTATAATTGCTGACAAAAATTCATTCGAGGAGTTTGATAGTTCACTAAGTCCTACAGATCCTTTAGGTTTTAAAGATAGAAGAGCGTATGCTGATCGAATTAAAGAAAGTCAAGCAGGTACAGGTTTAAGAGATGGAGTCGTAACAGGTATCTGTTCTGTAAATTCTATGCCCTTAGCATTAGCTGTTATGGATTTTCGATTTATGGGAGGATCCATGGGTTCAGTAGTTGGTGAAAAAATTACAAGGATAATTGAGAAAGCAACTTTAGAAAATTTTCCAATTCTTATTGTTTGCGCATCAGGAGGGGCAAGGATGCAAGAAGGTATGTTAAGTCTCATGCAAATGGCAAAAATATCTGGAGCACTAAAAAAACATAAAGAAAAAAATCTTCTTTATACGCCCTTGTTAACTCATCCAACCACAGGAGGGGTAACAGCAAGCTTTGCAATGTTAGGTGATTTAATTTTGGCGGAACCCAAAGCTCTTATTGGTTTTGCTGGAAGAAGGGTCATAGAACAAACATTAAGAGAAAAATTACCCGATAATTTTCAAACAGCTGAATATCTGCTTGAGCATGGTTTTGTTGATGTAATAGTTAAAAGGAAAGATCTCAAGGATACTTTGACTAAAATTTTAAAAATTCATGGTGTAAAAGAACTTGTAAAAGCAAATATGTAAAATGAGAATTATTTCAAATTTCTTTTATTTTTCTTTAGGCCTTTTATTTTTTATTTTAAATTTTGCTCAATATTCTTATGGAATAGGAAATGTTGACTGGGTCCTACTAAAAGAGAATAATGAAGGTAAAGAATGGCTTGATAAAGGTAGTATTAAGTCTCTTCCAAAAGGTGAAATAAGTGTCTTAACAAAGTTCTTTAAAAATCCAACTAATTCAGATAATGATGGAGAGTTATCACTTTATGTAATGAGAATTAATTGCGATAAAAAAAAGTTCAAAGATACTTCCATAAATGGAATACCTCAATTCAATTCAAAATGGCAAACTTCTAATAATGATGAACTCATAGATATTGTTATTGAAAATAGCTGTTCAGAGTTTATTAATAGATAAGAAATGAATTCTAAAAATAAAAAATTAAAAATAGCAATCGCAGGACTAGGGTTTGGTAAAAAAGTTCATTTAGAGGCATTAAAAGAATCTGATTACTTAACTCCTGTAGCTATATATCATTACGAGAAAAAACAAAAATCGATATTAGAAAAAGAAACGCGCTTAGATTTTTTTCATGATTGGGATGACTTAATTAAATCTCCAAAAATTGATGGAATTATAATTGCTACCCCTCCTGAATCAAGATTTAAATTAGCCAAAAGCGCACTTGAGAACAATAAACATTTACTTCTAGAAAAACCCGTTTCAATATCCTCCTCAGAAATTGAAGAGCTTCAGAGAATATCTTTGATTAATAATTTAAGCGTATGTGTTGATTTTGAATATAGAGCAGTACCTCTTTTCCTTCAGACAAAAAAACTTATTGATGAAAACATCTTAGGAGATATATATTTAGTCAAATTAGATTGGTTAATGGGCAGTAGATCTGACCCCAAAAGGTCCTGGAATTGGTATTCATTAGAAGAAAAAGGTGGAGGAGTTATTGGCGCCTTAGGAACTCATGCATTCGATATGTTGAATTGGTTTTTTGGAGAAGCAATAAACGTGTCTGGCAAGTTATCAACATCAATAAAAAAAAGACCTTTACCTAATTCATTTGATTTAAATGATGTTACGAGTGAAGACGTATGTTTAGCCAACGTAGAAATATCAAACAATAGCCAGAATCTTATTCCATGTCAGGTATCTTTATCATCGATTTCTAAAAATGGTAGAGGATTTAGTTTAGAAATATATGGAAGCGGCGGTTCACTTATTCTAAAAAGCGAAAACCAAAAAGATTACGTACATGGTTTTAATTTGAAATATTCAAACAATGAAAATAAAATACAAAATCTAACTGCAGATTCAAGTTTTAATTTTGAAAAAACATGGACTGATGGGAGAATCGCTCCAGTTTTGAGAATTCAAAATTTATGGGCTCAGAGTATAACTAATAGAACACCTGTAATCCCAGGCTTATGTGAGGGACTTGCTAGTCATAAAGTTTGCGAAGCCATAAAAGAATCTTCGAAAAGTGGATTAAGTATCAAAATTTAAGGCTATACATTTATACGTAGCAATTATCACCTGATAAAGTATTGGATTGATTTTATTTTTTTTTTCATATTCTGGAAAAATCAATTGAACTGAATTATTAAAGAATGGCTTTAAATTATTACAAAAATGAGCTTAAAGAAAATTCTCAATTACTAGCTTCTAAAGGAAAAGGGATATTAGCGGTAGATGAATCCACTAAAACAGTAGGTAAAAGACTCGCTGGAATTGGCGTTGAGAATACTGAAGAAAATAGGAAGGCATATAGAGGAATGCTTTTTACTACAGAAGGTCTTGGCAAATATATAAGTGGAGCAATCCTCTTCGAAGAAACTCTTTATCAGAATCACCAGGATGGTGAGTCAATGGTTAAGAAACTAAAAGATTTAGGCATTATTCCAGGTATAAAGGTCGATAAAGGCCTAAATCCACTTCCAGGAGGAGGAGATGTAGAAACTTTCTGCTCTGGCCTAGAGGGGTTAGTTGAAAGAGCAGCAAAATATTATGAACAAGGTGCCAGATTTGCAAAGTGGAGAGCAGTTCTGCAAATTACAGATGATGGTTGTCCTTCAAAACTATCAATTCAAGAGAATGCATGGGGATTCGCAAGGTATGCAAGATCAGTTCAAGAATCTGGGTTGGTACCAATCATTGAACCTGAAATCTTAATGGACGGGGATCATACTATTGAAAAAACTGCTGAAGTTCAAGAAGAGGTAATTAAGCAGGTTTATATTGCCTGTCAAGCAAATGGAGTTTTTCTAGAAGGCACTTTATTAAAACCCTCTATGACTGTTAATGGAGCAGATTGTCCAACAAAGGCTGATCATATGAAAGTTGCTGAAATGACAATCAGAACTATGGAAAGATGTGTTCCTGCATCTGTTCCTGGAATAGTTTTCTTATCAGGAGGGTTAAGCGAAGAAGCTGCTACTGTTTATTTAAATAATATGAACACTCTTTACAGGAAAGCTTTGTGGAATGTTTCATTCTCCTATGGAAGAGCATTACAGCACTCATGTTTAAAGGCCTGGAAAGGAAGCGACGTTGAAGGAGGTCAAAAAGCATTAATAGCAAGAGCTCAAGCAAACTCTGAAGCTTCAAAAGGTGCCTATGTAGCAGGATCTCAACCTTCATCTGATGAGCAATTGTTTGTAGCAGGCTACACTTACTAACAAAAAAATTCTAAAAATATACCCTGGGTCATAAAATTAGTTTCTTTAATTTAGTATTTTGTATATCTAATGACGTGACATTTGATACCTCTTTATACTAAACTCGCGGAAACATATGCTTTACATAGCATTTAACTAATTTTAATTATGGCCCTCGTTCCACTAAGACTACTTTTAGATCACGCTGCTGAGAATGGTTACGGTATTCCAGCTTTCAATGTTAATAACCTTGAGCAAGTTCAAGCAATCATGGAAGCAGCATATGAAACTGATAGTCCTGTAATCCTCCAGGCATCAAGAGGGGCAAGAAATTATGCAGGAGAGATTTTCCTACGTCATCTAATACTTGCCGCTACAGAAACATATCCTAATATTCCAGTAGTAATGCACCAAGACCATGGTAATGAGCCATCAACTTGCTATTCAGCAGCAATAAATGGTTTCACATCAGTAATGATGGATGGTTCTCTAGAGGCAGATGCAAAAACACCTGCTAGTTACGAATATAATGTCGCAGTTACTAAAAAAGTAGTAGATTTTGCTCATTCAGTTGGGGTTAGTGTCGAAGGAGAATTAGGTTGCTTAGGTTCATTAGAAACAGGGAAAGGTGAAGCAGAAGATGGTCATGGATTTGAAGGTGAACTTTCTACAGATATGCTTTTGACTGATCCTGAAGAAGCTGCTGATTTTGTTGCTAAAACAAAAGTTGATGCATTAGCTATTGCTATAGGTACAAGTCATGGTGCTTATAAATTCACAAGAAAACCTACAGGAGAAGTTCTTGCAATAAGCAGAATTGCTGAAATTCATAAAGCACTTCCAAATACTCATCTTGTAATGCATGGATCTAGTTCAGTTCCTCAAGAATGGTTGGATATCATTAACAAATATGGTGGTGAAATTCCTCAAACATATGGTGTTCCTGTTGAAGAGATTCAAGAGGGAATAAGAAATGGAGTTAGGAAAGTCAACATTGATACCGATAACAGACTTGCTTTCACTGCCGCGGTTAGAGAGGCAGCATTTGCTGATAAGGCAAACTTTGACCCAAGACATTTCAACAAACCTGCTAGAAAATACATGAAGCAAGTTTGTCTTGATAGATACAAGCAGTTCTGGTGCGAAGGTCAAGCAAGTAAGATCAAACAAAACAGCACAAATTACTTTGCTGATCTTTACGCAAAAGGTGATTTAGATCCAAAAGTAAAAGCTACTGTTTAATTCCTTCCCAAATTAAATAAAAAAGACCTCCAAAATTGGGGGTCTTTTTTTATTTCAATATTAATGATTTTAATGTAAAGAGACCATCAGTCCCTCCAATTGTCTCGTCACATGCTCGCTCTGGATGAGGCATTAAACCTAGAACATTTCCCTTTTCATTAATTATGCCTGCGATATCGAATGAGGACCCATTAGGATTATTTTTATATCTCAAAGCAATCAATTCATTATCTACAAGTTTTTTTAAAGTATCAGAATCACAATGATATCTTCCTTCCCCATGAGCTATTGGCAACTTAATAGTTTGTTTTTCATCTCCATTATTAAACCAACCTCCTTTTGAAGAAACAATATCCAGTTCAACGTCATCACAGATAAAATTAAGATTTTTATTTGCAACAAGAGCACCAGGCAAAAAACCTGATTCAGTCAAAATTTGAAACCCATTACAAATTCCTAAAACTCTTTTCCCACTTTTAACAAACTCATCCAAGGCATTTATTAATGGAGAGAATCTCGCAATTGCTCCGCACCTTAAATAATCACCATAGCTAAATCCTCCAGGTAAAACTATTGCATCTACATCACTTAAATCTGAAGACTCATGCCACAAGTATTTTGTTCTTATGTCTAAACAACCTTCCAATGCCCATGAAACATCACGATCACAATTAGAACCAGGGAAGACCACAACTCCTACAGTAAAGTTATCCATCTTATAATTTTTCTAGTGAATACTCATAATCTTCAATAACTGTATTTGCGAATAACCTATCACACAATAAATCAATTTTTTCTCTTACTTCGTTTTCACCATTACCTTCTATTTTCACCTCAATCATTTTTCCTATACGTAATGATTTTATTCCCTCGGCTCCAAGTTTTACAGAAGCAGATTTAGTAGCTTCCCCTGCTGGATCTAAAACTGAGGGTCTTAGTCTTACAATAACTTTTACAGCAAATTGGTCCAATTAAAAAATTAATTTCTACTAGAAGATTAGTTTAAATTTTTATAAAAAGTACTATTGATTAATAAACTAATATTTTTTTACCTTAAGGTTTTCTGAGTTATTAAATGTTTATGTAGCCTCTACCAAAACAAACTAAGCAAGTTCTTCTTGAATTTTCATGTGTTTTAAAATTTCCTGACCCTCCACATTTTGAACATTTAATTTTATCAATTGAAGCAACGTCGTCAGAGATTATTTGTTTTAAAGCAATTTTTGGATTTTCCATCTTGGGCTGTTTACTGTAGTAAGTATCCCGACAGCTAACTATAAAGTCAAATTGCTATTTTTGGGTCACTTAAAATCTTAAATTTCTCTTTAATTTTTCTATAGAAAGTTTTTATAGATTTTTCATCAAAGGAAATTATTACTAATTCAAGCCCAGCATTATCATTTGGTCTCCAACAATTGTTTGGCGCTTCTTCAAACCAAGTATTAATTTTCTTTCCAACAATTTGTATTTGTAAAGGCAATGATTTGTTTGGTATCCAAATACGTCCTTTTATTCGAAGAATGTTTAATTCATCCAAGATTTTTGACATCTCCTTTTCAAAGTCATTTTTTTCAAGGAAATAATTTAATTTAAATGAATCTGATACAAGCTCAACATGATTATGGTCATGTTTTTCAGTTAAAAATCCTTTATAAGTCTCTTTTTTAAAATTAGAATCCAATAGATAATTTAAATCAATTTTGCCATTCTTGGATTTAAGGATTGGTTTAGATGAATTTAGTCTTCCTTGAATTTTATTTTTTACAAAGTCATGCTGATCATCATTTAAAATATCTGATCTAGAGACTAAAACGATATCAGAAACTTCTAGTTGCTCCTCAAATAGTTCATCTATAGTGGTGTTGTGATCAATCTTATCTGTTTCATTATATTGTTTTGTTATTTTATTTAAATCATTAATTGGTGAACCATTAAGCATTGATTCTCCATTAACGATACCAACAACAATATCAAGGTAGATGGAAGACCTAATTTCAGGCCAGTTAAGTGCTTGAATTAAAGGAATTGGTAGTGCCAAGCCACTTGTTTCGATAATTATTGATTCGATAGGAGGATTAAATTCTTGGAGAGCTTTTATTGATGGAACAAAATCATCTTGAACAGTACAACATAAACATCCATTGTTTAATTCAATTACGCAGTCGTCTTCAGATTCATCACATTTATCACAATTTTTAATCAAATCACCGTCAATTCCAACATCACCAAATTCATTAATTATTAAACCAAACTTTTTATTACTCTCTTTTAATAGATATCTTAGAAAAGTTGTTTTACCTGAACCAAGAAATCCCGAAACAACTATAACTGGTATTTTTTTTTTCACCTTTAATGATTAACAACCTAAACTATATTCTGTACTTTCTCCTGTAGAACTATTAGTGCCATTAGCAATCGAACATAATTGTTTTTGTTGTGTACGACTAAGAACAGCATCAGTAAAATCTGCACCATCTATTTTCGCACCTTCGAAATTACTCTCCATTAATAAAGCATTAGTAAAATTAACATCCGAAAGATCAGCATCTGTAAAGTCTGTTGCATAAGCTAGTGCATCTCTTAAATTTGCTCCAGTAAACTTTGAGTTTTGCAATTTACTATTATTGAATACCGCCCCTTCTAAATTACTTTCACTGAAGTTAAACCCATTCAAATCAAACTTAACGTATTCGTTACCGCTCAAGTCTTGACCATGCATATCTGGCTCTAAATTAAGGTCTTGTTGGTTTCTAATCTCAGGAGGTCTTTTAGCCCATGCAGAATTTACAGAATTAAAAAATAAAATCCCAACGAATAACAAAGTAATTAATGCATTCTTTAGTGAGGGGAAAACAATTGATTTAATCATAATAAGACTGTATTTTAGAACTTAAGTATTTAAAGTTTGTAAGAGTATCTTAAAGGAAAATATATGGCAGTGTCACTAAAGGTTATTGTTCCTCCTCATCCATTAATAAAACATTGGCTTTCAATATTGCGAGAAAAAAATACTCCAAATATTTTGTACTCAACAGGATATGAGCAATTAGGAAAATGGCTTACATATGAAGCATTACGCAATTGGCTGCCATATAAAAAAGAAATAGTAAATACTGATAATGGAGACGCAGATGGATTCTTTATTAATAATGATTATCCAATCAAAGTGCTCGCAATGTCGCCCGAAGGGTTATCTCTTTGGTTTGGATCTAAAGAAATAATTCCTAATTCAACCCTCTCATTAGGAGAACTTCCTAAAACCATTGGATCAAATGAAGGAGTTATATTTTATTCAGAACAAATAACGACAAAATCAGCAACATTAGAAACTTTAATTAAATTAAAGGAATTAGGTGTTGATTCAAATAGGATTCTTGTAATAACTGCCATTTGCTCAAATAAAGGGTTAAATGAAATTGCGAAATTACTCCCCAATCAGGTAATTTACACTTCTTGCATAGATGAGGAAGACGAAAAAACACAATTATTAGTACCGGGTATTGGGAATCCTCTATCGCGTTTAAGTACTATATTTCAAGATAAGAACTAATATAGAATATAGGAGTAAATTTTTTACCAATGTCTGAATACAGAGATTCGTCTTCAAATAATCTTTTATCATTAATAAGCGGTGCTTTTATTGGAGCAGCAGGTCTAGCTTGGTGGTTAATATCCGAAGCAGACAAAAGAAAGGAGGAAAAAAAACAAAAAGCGATGATGTATTCCTCCAGAATTCAAGACGGCTCAGAAGCGATTGATTCAAATGAAAATATAAATGAAGTTGAAGGAGAGAATCTGGAGAAGAAAGTTGAGCAACTTAATTCTGCAATTGCTGATGTGAGGAAGCAACTTGAAGAGTTGGGGCAATAGAATAAAAAAGGTTCTCAAATAATATGAATAAACTCAGATCATCTGCAATAACCCAAGGTGTGCAAAGATCCCCTAACAGATCGATGTTAAGAGCTGTTGGATTTAATGATGAAGATTTTAATAAACCTATTATTGGAGTTGCAAATGGATACAGCACCATAACACCATGCAATATGGGTTTAAATAAATTAGCCCTAAAAGCTGAAGAGTCAATAAAAAGATCAGGTGGGATGCCTCAGATGTTTGGGACGATAACAGTAAGTGATGGGATTTCTATGGGAACAGAGGGCATGAAATATTCTCTCGTTTCAAGAGAAGTTATTGCTGATTCAATTGAAACAGCATGCAATGCTCAGAGTATGGATGGTGTACTTGCTATAGGTGGATGTGATAAAAATATGCCGGGTGCCATGATTGCGATTGCAAGAATGAATATTCCCTCAATTTTCATTTATGGAGGGACCATAAAGCCTGGGAAATTGCATGGAGAAGATCTTACTGTTGTTAGTGCATTTGAAGCTGTTGGTCAATTAACATCAGGCAAAATTAATGAAGAGAGGCTAATCCAAGTTGAGAAAAATTGTATTCCTGGTGCTGGTAGCTGTGGAGGAATGTTTACTGCGAATACAATGTCTGCGGTTATTGAAGTATTAGGGTTAAGTCTTCCTCACAGTTCCACTATGGCTGCTGAAGATCTTGAAAAAGAACTAAGTGCAGATAAAAGTGCTGAGATATTAGTCTCTGCAATAGAAAAAGATATAAGACCTCTAGACCTAATGACTGAGAAAGCATTTGAAAATGCAATATCAGTAATTATGGCAATTGGCGGATCAACAAATGCGGTATTACACATCTTAGCTATCGCGAATACTGCAGGAATAGATATCAATATTAATGATTTTGAGAGAATCAGACAAAAAGTACCCGTCATTTGTGACCTTAAACCGAGTGGTAAATATGTGACGGTGGATCTTCATAAGGCAGGTGGGATTCCACAAGTAATGAAAATACTTTTGAATGCAGGATTAATTCATGGCGATTGCAAAAACATTGAAGGCAAAACCATCTCAGAATACTTACAGAATATTCCAGATAAGCCTCCAACAAATCAAAATGTCATAAGAGACATAGATGACCCTCTTTATAAAAAAGGACATCTAGCGATATTAAAAGGTAACTTAGCCAGCGAAGGTTCTGTAGCCAAAATTAGCGGAGTAAAAAACCCTGTATTAACAGGTCCCGCAAAGATTTTCGAAAGTGAAGAGGATTGTTTAAAATCGATATTAAATAACGATATCAAAGCTGGTGATGTTGTTGTTATTAGAAACGAAGGTCCTGTAGGAGGTCCAGGCATGAGAGAAATGTTAGCTCCAACATCTGCGATTGTCGGTCAAGGGCTAGGAGAGAAGGTGGCTTTAATTACCGATGGCAGATTTAGCGGGGGTACCTATGGTCTTGTTGTGGGTCACATAGCTCCAGAGGCTGCTGTAGGAGGAAATATTGCTCTAATAAAACAAGGTGATTTAATTACAGTAGATGCAGTAAAACAACTAATTGAAGTTGATTTATCTGACGAAGAATTAGAAAAAAGAAAAAAAGATTGGGTAAAACCTATGCAAAAATACAAAAGAGGAATTCTTTCAAAATATTCGAAAATAGTAAGCACATCAAGTTTAGGAGCTGTTACTGATTTATAAATCAGCTCAAATTTTATTTTCTTAATCAATAAAACTTTTTATCCTATTTGCTAAATTTTCCAATCTAGCGCTGTATTTTGGTGAGTTGCATTTTTCCCCATTATTGCTATCCATCCATAATGTTTTAACTCCACACCATAATATTGGTTCATCAGGGAAATTAAGCTTAGAGATTACTAAAACCAACTCTTTATTTGATTTAAAAAGTTCTAATTCAAGATCATAAATTTCTAATCTTTTACCTTCTTTATCTCGACATAAGATATTGAGTGTTAAATCAATATCTTCATCTTCGAATTCGTATTCACCATTTATTTTTACTACAGAATGAACAAAAGGTTTATTTGTTAAATCTGCTGACTTAGCGATTAAGCTATCTATATTTTTAGGTGGATTTTCAAATAACACTTATTGATTTAATTAAAACTTTTATTGAACCCTGTTTAAACTCATTATTAAGTAATCCATCATCACCGAACTTAGAGTGTAGTAGTTGCAATCTTTTAATTTTAGATGGCTTGAATTTAAATGGGAAACGTACTTTATTAGCTCTTACTGAAGGTTTTAACTCACTAAAAGGAATTTGAACATTTGTTGTCCCGAATTTTTTTGTTGGGAATGATTTAATCCATCTAAGTCCACCCGGAATAAATTCGGTTAGTCCTAGCAGATCATCTTCACAAGCGACAGCAAATTTAAAAGTTCTTCCTTGTCCATCAATATTTAATTCAAAGAATGAATACTCAGATACATTTAAAAACGGTTTATATATAGACGATCTACAACTAACAAATCCTCCTGCTTTCTCGACAATATTACCCTTTAATATCAAACCCGAATTTGAAATTTCACAAAAAGCTGAACTTGATCCGCCCATAACAGTATCATTTAATGTTTCCCAACCATCGAACTCCTTTTTCTGAAATAAAAATTTTTTCTTACTCATTAAATAATTTAAATTATTAATAGACTTTAACTAAATTTCTAATTCTTTTGCTGATTCCTGATCACAAAATATTAAAATTTGATTAATAGATTTTATTAATTTTGAAGGTGTTCTATCTGGTGGCTCTTTTTCATCTAATAACCTCTCAAGAGCAATTCTTTTAGAAGCTCCACTAACTAAAAATACTATCTTTGAAGAAGCTGAAAGAACCTTTGGAGTTAATGAAATTCTTTTTAAACCTTTACCTTCATTAAAAATAACAAAATCATCTACATTATTATTTTTTTGATAAGGAAATAGTGAAGCTGTATGACCATCGTCTCCAAGACCTAATAATGTTAAATCAAAATTTGGATGGTTTGATCCGCATTTTTCAAATAATTTAGAAATAAATTGATTTTTTGTAGCCTCATCAGCAGCAGTTAAATCATTGAAAATTTCATAAAAATAAGCTTTAGATCCAAAATTAGTTAACAATGAATTCTTCAACATTAACGAGTTACTCAATTCTGAATTTGGATCAACACATCTTTCATCCCCTAAAAAGACATCAACCATATCCCATCTAAGATCACTTTTTGATAAAAGCTTATAGACAGATTTAGGAGTTGAACCTCCACTTACACAAAATTTGAACCTGTCTTTCTTTTTTAAAGTATGAATAATGTGACTTTCAATAAACTTAAAAACCGCTGTAGATAGCTCTAAATTGTCTTTGTAAATGTTAAGTGAATATCCATTTTTGACCTTTTCAATCATTTCATCCATTCAGTATGAAAACTACCTTCCTTATCAATTCTTTCATACGTATGAGAGCCAAAACAGTCTCTCATTGCCTGAACAAGGTTCTGGGGAAGTCTATTGGTTCTATAACTATTCAAATAATCTAAAGTACTGGATAGGCATGGGACTGGTATACCAGCTTTTGTGGATAAAGAAACTACTTTAGCTAAGTTATCTAATCTAGTCGCAATTTCATTATTGAACCAATCATCAAAGATTAAATTTTTTAGATTAGGGTCTTTGTTATAAGCATCTTGAATTTTACTTAATAATTTTGATCTAATAATGCAACCACCTTTCCATATTTGAGCAATTGACGGCATATTCAAACCATAGTTGTATACTGCAGATGCTTCTCTTAAAATATCCATACCTTGGGCATAGCTAGCAATTGTGGCAAGGACTACAGCATCTAATAAAGGTTTCATTCCATCTGATATATTTCCTAAATCAAAATCCTCTATCTCTTTAAATGGAATAGTTTTTTCAATCTCACTACGTTGCTCTTTTAAAGAACTCATTACTCTTGCATTTAAAGATGCATAAATAGTTGGGACTGATACCCCCAATTCTAAAGCACTTACAACAGTCCATAAGCCAGTACCTTTCTGGCCAGCTTTATCTAATATTTTCTCCACGATATCCTCTCCAGTTATCTCATCTTTTGTATTTAGACAAATCTCTGTTATCTCAACAAGATAAGATGCTAATTCATCAGTATTATTCCAAATACCAAATACCTCTGACATCTGCTTACCATTCATGCCTTTTACTCTCTTCATAAGGTCATAAGCTTCTGCGAGTATTTGTTCAATTCCATATTCGATTCCGTTATGAACAGTTTTTACAAAATGACCTGACCCGCCTGGTCCAACATATGCAACACATGGTCCGTCTTCAACTTTGGCAGCCATTTTTGTTAATAAGCTTTCTATAGCATCATATGAAACCTTAGTCCCGCCAGGCATCATACTCGGTCCTTCTAGAGCTCCTTTGGCACCACCAGAGACTCCCATACCAATGTATCCAAAGCTTTTACTTTCAAGAGTATTAACCCTTCTTTCTGTATCTTTAAATTGAGAGTTACCGCCATCTATTAATAAATCTCCTTCCTCGAGATATCCAGAAATATTATCAATAACAGCATCTGTTGCGGGTCCAGCTTTTACCATCATTAGAATTCTTCGAGGTCTCTCTAGCTTATTAACAAATTCTTGAAGAGTTTCAGCTCCTTCTATATTCTTCCCAAGGCCACGACCTTGTAAAAATTCTTCAGTTTTTGAGTAAGTCCTATTAAAAACTACACTAGAAAATCCATTTCTCTCTGCGTTAAGAACTAAGTTTTCGCCCATAACACCAAGACCTATCAAACCAAAATGTGCCTTGGACATAAAAATTTAAAAAGCTCAATAAATATAGTGTGCCTGCAACTCAACAAAATTGCTCAAAAAAAATACATATGTCAGCGAAAAATGATCGAAAAGATTTAAATAACAGTTCCGTTTGCAATGGTTGCATTTTTAACTACTACAATAATTCCATTTCTGATATAAAAGCCTAATTCTGGCTTATCTGCTTCCTCTACTCGATCTTTATTAATGATCACGACATTATCACCAATTCTTGTATTCTTATCAAGAATTGCTCTTTTAACAGTGGTTCCTTCACCTACTCCAAGAGGCGTTCCGCCTCCTTTTCTTAATTCAATCCTCTCTTCAGGAGATTCAAAGAAATCGGCACCCATAACAAGAGTATCCTCAAGAACCGAATCACTCTCAATCCTGCTTCTTACGCCTAAAACACAATGTAAAATACTGCATGACTTCAAGATTGTACCTTCACAAACTATTGAATCAGTAATTTGAGCATCTACCAGTTTAGAAGGAGGGAGAAATCTAGGTCTTGTATAAATTGGAAATTTCTCATCATAAAAACTAAATGGAGGTTTTGGTTGCTCAGTCAATGCAAGGTTTGACTCAAAGAATGCCCCAATGGTGCCGATATCTTCCCAATAATCGTCGAATACATAACTTTTAAGGGTATCGCCTCTATTGAGAGCTTCTGGAATTATGTCCTTGCCAAAATCCGTATAATTAGGAAATTTATTTAGAAGATCGAAAAGAGTATTTCTGCTAAAAACGTAGATACCCATAGAGGCTAGATATGGTTTTTCTACAGCTGACTCCTTACTTAATCCAAATTTTGAAGTATCAACTGCCATTGCCTTCAACTTCTCTCCGGTAGGCTTTTCACTGAATTCTTTTATATTTCCTACATCATCAGTTCTCATGAGGCCAAAACCTTCTGCTTGAGCTTCATCAACAGGCAAAGCTGCTACAGTTAAATCAGAGTCATTATCTCTATGATGTTGAACAAATAAACTGTAGTCCATTCTGTACAGTTGATCACCTGACAATATTAAATATTCATCAACATCCCATTCTTGAAATAACCATTGGTATTTTCTTACAGCATCAGCAGTGCCTTCAAACCACTTCGGACTATCAGGAGTCTGTTGTGCCGCTAAAACCTCCACAAATCCTTGGCCAAACGGGCCATTTAAATTATAGGTTCTTCCTATATGTCTATTTAGAGATGCACTATTGAACTGGGTCAATACGTACATTTTTTCAATACCTGAATTTATACAATTACTAATCGGAATATCTATCAAACGATACTTACCTGCCAATGGCACGGCAGGTTTAGCCCTCATTTTTGTTAGAGGGTAAAGTCTAGAACCTTTTCCCCCTCCGAGGATAATTGCCAACACACGCTTCATTCAATTTAATGGAGGTAGCTATACAACTACTTAAAGTAACTGATTATGGGCATATTTAGAAATACAAATGGTCAGTTTACAAAGGTATTTCGATAAATCACTGGGAAAACTTAATATAAATCGAAAAAAATTAGTTATTTTTATCCTCTTCTACCAAAGAAAATAATTTTTCAACGATTTTCAAAGATACTTGTCTTTCTTCTCTTGATTGAGGACTTCTCAACTTGGTAACAGGCGTATGAAGTATTTTATTAATTATTCCTTTGGTCAGAGCTTCAACAACTTTTCTTTCTCGAGCCGAAAAATCTGGTCCCATTCTGCTAAGTGCTTTTTGCAGTTCCTCTTTTCTAATTAACTCCAAATCTGATCTAAGTTTATTAATAACTGGAACGGCCTCTAAACTTGCCCACCACTCTAGAAAAATGATCCTTTCTTCTTCTACTAAAGATTCTGCTTCCTTTGCTATTTTCTGTCTAAATTCTTGATTTCTTGAAACGACTTCTTGTAAGTCATCAACATCAAATGATTTTACAAATTCATGTTGTTTGACATCATTAGATATATTTCTAGGTACACCGATATCAATAAATTTTAGTCTATTACTCAAATTTAATTTTTCAATTTTTGCGAGATCAATAATTGGCTCTTCAGAAGCAGTACTGGTGAAAACAATGGAAGATAGTGATATGTTTTCTTCTAATTCGTTTAACCCTCTACACACAATCTCTAAATCAGGGAAGTCATGAGCAAGATTTAATGCTCTATCAATATTTCTATTTAAAAGGATAAGTTTATGACATCCTTTTGATTTTAAATGAGTTATCAAAAGCCTACTCATTCGTCCGGCACCAATAACAAGAACGTTCTCTGATTCCAAACTTACAAGAGTATCAAAACCCTTTTCTTGTCCAATTTTTAATTGGGCAAGTTCTACCGCTGCTGAACTAATTGATACGGCTCCAGTTCCTAAATTTGTTTCTGATCTTACTTTTTTACCTGTACTAACTGATTGAGTTAATAATCTATTAAGAATCGGTCCAGTAGATTGATTCTCTTGACCTAATCTCATCATTTTTTTTACCTGCGAAAGGATTTGTCCTTCTCCTAAAACGAGGCTATCGAGTCCTGCCGAGACTTTCATCAAATGCAAAACTGCTTCTTCCTGTCTAAAGCAAAAAAGATGTGGATTTAAATCTTCAAAAATAATTCCAGAATATTCCGATATAAATTCTTTTATAGATGAAATTCCAGTATTTTTATCCTTTACTAGTGCATATATTTCCAGTCTATTACAAGTACTTAGGATTGATACCTCTAATACATCAGAGAAAGTTTTTAATGCTTCCAATGATTCTGTTATGGATTGGTCAGGAATACTTAACTTCTCACGCACTTCAACAGGTGCCGTGCGATGACTCAGTCCGACGACAACAATATGCATAATATCAACAATGAATTTTTAAAGGCTGATACTCTTAGCGCCATCTTTTATGTGAACAGTATTTGTGAACCTTGCAGTACTATCTAATGTACTAATAACTAGACTGCTTGTCCTAACACAATCCCTTTCAAATTTAACTCCGTTAAATAGTAATCCATCAGTTATTCCACTTCCAGCGAATACAACATTTTCTCCAGATGCCAATTCATTAGCTTCATAGATTTTATCTATATCGGTTATACCCATTTCATTAAGACGTTTTATATTTCCTTCTTTTGTATAATCAGCCCATTCAGAAGTTTGAGCTATTGCTGGATCATAAACTAGTTGTCCTTGAAAGTGTCCGCCTAGAGCTCTCATCGCAGCAGCTGAAATAACACCCTCAGGAGCTGCACCAATACCCATCAAGCAATGTGTTCCAGTTCCTGCAAAACCACATGCAATTGCAGCTTGAACATCACCATCAGAAATTGGTTGGACTTTTGCACCACATCCTCGAATCTCTTTAATTAAATCTTTATGCCTTGTTCTATCCATTACAACAACAGTAAGCTCATCAATAGAAAGATCCAAGCAATCACTTAGTATCTTCAAATTTTCAGTAGCTGAATTTCTAATATCAACTTTACCTTTGGCAGCAGGAGGCGCTGCTAATTTGTTCATGTAAAAATCAGGAGCATTGAAAAGACCACCCGTATCAGAGGCAGCTAAAACAGCCATAGATCCTCTTTGATTATTCGCACAAAGATTAGTTCCTTCACAAGGATCTACTGCAAAGTCAACCCCTGGACCACTTCCACTACCAACCTCTTCACCTATATAAAGCATAGGTGCTTCATCTCTTTCACCTTCTCCAATAACAATTTTCCCTTTCATTTCTATTTTTCCCATTCGCAATCTCATCGCTTCGACAGCTGCAGCATCAGCTTCATCTTTTTGACCAAGTCCTGTTAGTTTTGCTGAGGCAATAGCAGCCTGCTCGACAACTTCGAGAATTTCTTGAATTAAAGTTTGATTCACAATTAAATTTTGAGGATTTTCTAAAAGGTTTTGAGTATGATCTCATAAAAAATAACATTTTTTATGAGAATTATTATGCTAGTAAGCTTTTTTTTACTCTTTACAGCTGTTACTTTATCAGGCCGTGACTTGAAATTAGGAATAAACAACTAAATATAGTATCTTTATTAAATATTTTAAAAATTAAATGACTGAGTCAAATCAAGCAAATCTTTCTGGTGCTATTAGACCAATTCAAATAATTCCTTCAGTTTTACCAGCAGATTGGGCAAATATGGGGGCATGTGTGAAAGAGCTCGAGGAGGCTGGAGTAGATAGAATTCAATTTGATGTAATGGATGGAAATTTCGTACCAAATCTTACTTTCGGTCCTGAAATGATTGCTGCATGCCGGAAATATTGCAATGTCCCTTTTGAAACTCAATTAATGGTGAGCCAATACAACTGTGAAACCATGCTTGAATCTTATGTAAAAGCTACAAAAGGGGCTAATGGTGAACCAGGAGTGGTAATAGCTCATGCCGAAGCAAATATTCATTTGCATAGAGTTTTAGGAAGAATAAGAGATTTAGGAGGATCTCCTTCTGTTGCTTTAAATCCTCATACTCCTTTTGAAATGATTAAAAACATTATGGATATGGTTGATCATGTTTTGGTTATGACAGTTAATCCAGGCTTTGGTGGACAAGCTTATATACCAACAATGCTTAATAAAATCAGAGAGATAAGAAACTTTATTATCGAAAAAAACTTAAATGTAGACATTGAAGTTGATGGGGGAATAAAAGCAAATTGGACTATTTCACAATGTGCCGATGCTGGTGCTAATTGTTTTATTGCAGGTAGTGGAATGTTTGCTTACCCAACATTAAAAGAAGGATGTGATGACTTGAGAAAAGTTGCACAAGAAGCACAAAAAGGTAATGTTCTTTCAGAACCTTAATAAATATTCTTGGTAATTAAGAAATCATCCAAATATCCAGCCATAACTATGCAACCCTATTCCTAAGAAATTTACTCCTAAATAACATACTAAAACCACTAAAAAACCTGTAGATGCTAATAATGCTGGTCTGCGTCCTTGCCAACCCTTCCTTATTCTCATATGCAGATAAGCGGCATAAAATAACCATGAGATAAATGCCCATGTTTCTTTTGGATCCCAACTCCACCATGTACCCCAAGCCTCATTAGCCCAAACCGCGCCTGAAATCAAACCAAGAGTCAAAAGAACAAAGCCGATTAATATAGAGCGATAACTTAATGTATCTAATTCTTCTGAATGAGAGAATTCAATAGGTTCAACTAAATCATTTAAAGGATAATTACTAGAAATTTTAAACCCTCCAATACCTGTAGAACTACTTCTGATTTGGAGCGGCTTATTTTTATTAATGAACAAAACAGAAACTGAAAGTAAAGAACCTATTATTAGTGCCGCATAACTAAGCATTACTACACTAACGTGCATGACTAACCAACTAGATCTTAAAGCTGGAACCAAGTTGGATGATAATTTCAAATCTTCAGGTAACACAAAACAAGCAAAGGCAACAGTCAGCAACTCAATAGTTATGGCAATTAAGGGAATTATTGGAGATTGATATTCCCTTTCAATCAATAGTTGTCCCATTGTGATCCCCCAAGCAAGAAAATAGAGAGATTCATACAAATTGCTGACAGGAAAGTGTCCAGAAATTGACCACCTAGAAAGTAATTGAAATGATATTAATAAATTCACTAAAATAGTTAAGATTTTTACAGTAAGAGAAGACTGTTTTTTGAAAACTGCAACTAATGATATTGGTAAGTTAATTAATAAAAAATAAAAGGCTAAAAGACCTAAGGCTGAAACTGGGTCATATATAAAATTTTTAAAAAGATTATCTAGTAACATCCAAGAAATTTATTCGATTTTAATATTCTATGACAAACAAATAATAATTTAAATCATTCCTTTATGAGTAAATCAAATCTTTAATAATTAAGTTTTAATTTATTTTAAAAAAAGATTTCAAAGTTTAAAATTATCTCCTAGATAATACTTTTTGACTATTGGATTATCAGCTAATTCACTTGATGAACCGTTAGCTAAAATTTTTCCTTCACTTAATACATATGATTTGTTAGTAATTAAAAGTGTTTCTCTCACATTATGATCTGTAATAAGAATCCCAACCCCATCACTTCTTAATTTAATAATTAGTTTCTTTAAATCATTAACAGCCAGAGGATCGATCCCAGCAAACGGTTCATCCAATAACAAATATTTAGGTCCTTTTCTACCTACAGTGAGAGCCCTGGCTATTTCACACCTCCTCCTCTCTCCTCCTGAAAGTTGATAACCGTAATTATCTACAAAGTTATTCAAATTAAATTCATTAATTAATTGTTCTCTTCTATTTCTAATTGCAGCTCTACTATAAGGTGAATTCTGTAAAGCCAAATCTATATTATCCTTGACAGTTAGGTCTCTAAATATACTCGCTTCTTGAGTTAAATAACCCAACCCAAGTCTTGATCTGATTGGGAGAGGAAGATTGGTTATATTTTTTCCATTCATTAAAATTTGACCTTTATCAGGTTTTATATTCCCAACGGCAAGATTAAAAGTTGTGGTTTTCCCTGCACCATTTGGTCCCATCAAACCTACAACTTCTCCTGGATTTACAGTTAAGGAAACATCATTTACGATTTGTCTTCCTTTAATTGAAAGGGATACATTATGAATCTTTAGGTTCATTTTTCCTGAGATCGATTAGTTTTCTTGTTTTCTTGAAAAAAAATTGGAATAGAAAATAATAATTTCACTAAAGATAAGGATATATACATATTCATCAAAGAGGTTTCAAAAAAGGCTTATCGTCCTCATTTAATAACTCCTTATATTGTAATTTCCTCAATAAATCTTCCAAACATTGGCAGAAGGATTCAAGATCAATTCCTAAATTAATCTTAGTTCTAGTTTTTATTCTGCCTAAACCCTCTCCAAGCAAAATAGTAGCTCCATTTAAATTACCTTTACTTAAGTGAAACTGTGAAACAGATACTTGTAAAATTCCCTGGATAACTTGTCTCTCATCACCATCAACGGAATTCCATATTTCTTCAAAAGCATCATGAGCCTCATACCATTCATGATTATTAAAAAGATTTAAAGCCGTAAAAAGAGAATCCCTTAAACTTTTTGTACTTTCTTCGTTCATGCAACTAATTATTAATTTCTTTTCTTTTTAATTATTTTTCTCATTCTAATTGAATCGGGTGTTACCTCTAACATTTCATCTGGTCCAATATATTCAAGTGCTCTTTCAAGGGTAATATCAATAGGTGACTGCAAAGTATCAAGTTCTTCTGCCCCTGCAGACCTCATATTAGTCAACTGCTTAGTTTTACATATATTTAATTCTAGATCTTGAGGTCGATTATTCTCTCCAATTATCATTCCCTTATAAACTTTAACTCCAGGTTTAATGAAATAGACTCCCCTATCTTCAGCATTCTTTAATGCATAAAATGTGGCCACACCTTCTTCAAAAGCTATAAGGACTCCATTTCTTCTGGTTTCAAAATCTCCTGTTTTAGGTTTATATTCATGAAATGAGTGGCTCATGATACCTTCACCTCTTGTTAACCGAACAAATTCACCACGAAATCCAATTAGTCCTCTTGATGGCACAAGAAACTCTAATTGAGATCTCCCATCTGAACTTGTCTGCATATTTTTCATCTCTGCCTTTCTAGATCCAAGTTTTTCTATACAAGAACCAACGGATACTTCAGGTACATCTAGGACCAAAGTCTCTATAGGTTCACATTCAACATTATCGATTTCTCTAAAAATTACTTGAGGTTGTGAGATTTGAAACTCGAACCCTTCTCTTCTCATAGTTTCAATTAATATACCTAAATGTAACTCCCCTCTTCCTGAGACTGAAAACCTATCAGGAGAATCAGTTTCTTCAACCCTTAGGGCAACATTTGTTAAAAGTTCCCTTTCCAATCTATTTTTTAGTTGTCTACTAGTCACAAATTTCCCTTCTTTACCTGCGAATGGAGAATCGTTAACAACAAAAGTCATATTTAAGGTGGGTTCATCAACTTTGATTAATGGAAGTGGATGGGGAGAATCGGGACATGCTATCGTCTCACCAATATTAACGTCATCGAAACCAGAAACTGCAACGATATCCCCTGCAAATGCCTCATTTATATCAATTCTTTTTAATCCTTCGAATCCAAGTAATTTACTAACCTTTCCTTTAATAGTTTTACCATTTTCTTTAATTAAACTAGCTTGTTGACCATTTTTTATAGTTCCATTATGAATTTTCCCAATTACAATTCTGCCTAAGAAATCAGAATAGTCCAAAGTAGTTATTTGTAGCTGAAGAGGCTTATTTGCATCACCTACTGGAGGTGGAACATGTCTAATAATAGCTTCAAAAAGAGGCATCATATTGTCACTATTAGATTCCATCTCTTCTTTTGCAAAGCCAGAAAGGCCGCTTCCAAAAAGATAAGGAAAATCACATTGATCATCATCTGCTCCTAATTCTAAAAACAAATCCAATACCTTATCAATTGCTATTTCTGGGACTACTCTTGGCCTATCAATTTTATTTACAAAAACTATAGGCCTCAGTCCTTTTTCTAATGCTTTTTTCAAAACAAATCTTGTTTGAGGCATCGGCCCCTCATTTGCATCAACGATAAGCAGACAACCATCAACCATGCCCAAAACCCTTTCTACTTCTCCTCCAAAATCTGCATGTCCGGGTGTATCTATAATGTTAATTCTGGTATCTTTATAGTTCACTGCTGTATTTTTTGAGAGTATTGTTATTCCCCTTTCTCTTTCTAGATCATTCGAGTCCATTACGCATGTAGGAATGACTTCATTATCTCTAAATATTCCTGACTGAGATAACAACGCGTCTACAAGAGTTGTCTTACCATGATCTACGTGGGCAATAATTGCAACATTCCTAATTTCTTTTATCGAAGATGACATTTATAAATTTTATATAAATAGTAGATTGACTTTATTAAGGCTAACCTAAAGAATGCTTATTATGAGAATTTTCTCTTTAAGACTTTGAAAAACATAATCATATTGAATAATTTATTTATTAATTAGGTTTATGATTTTCTGTTTGAACTTTCAAAAATTTTTAAAGCTTCAATTGATCCCTCATATCTCCAATGCCAAGGTTCATAATCTATAAATTTATTATCTTTGGTGAACGATAACTTAAAATGAAATTTAGCTGCATTCTTTATTAACCATCTAAAAGCGTCAGTATTTTCAAATTCGGTCTCAAAGTCTGTTTCTCTTTGAGTAGCATCACCAATATCAATTGCAAAACCAGTGCTATGTTCAGAATATCCAGGGGGGGCTGAAACTCTAGCTCTTTCTGCAGCATCCTGTTTTCTAAAAGATTTAAGAGAATAGAAGATTTCGTTTTGCAAATTTATTGATCTATAACCACTCAAGAAAACTAAGTATATCCCATTCTTTTTTGCTTCATCCCTCATCTCTATCAAAGAATCACGCATATCAATATGAACTTGAATATTGGGTTCAATTAAAACTAGTTTCTCCCTAGGAATTTCCGCATAGGGTAAATGGCCTAATATTCTATGATCATGATTAATCTGAGCCTGAAAATTGATATTGCCAAGAGATCCTATTTCTATATTTCTAATTAATCGCAATACAAAGAGAGAAAAAAAGAGACAAAGAAATGGAGAAAATATTAATAATTTTTTAAATAATATTGAGTTGGAATTATTTAAGTAGATTCTTTTGGCTAGAGGTATTTCAAATTGATTAAAGTCTTTGTTTTGTTCCAATATTTATAGGTGAACCTAGAAAACATATTTCGATATTAACTATTATTTTACGAAATGCACTTTTATAAGCAAAAAAGATGTAGTTTTTATATACAGTATTATTTTTTTTCATATGTTGAGGGTAGCTGTTATTGGTGGAGGGCCAAGTGGTTCATGTGCTGCAGAAATACTTGCTAAAGCTGGAATAAAAACTTGGCTCTTCGAGAGAAAATTAGATAATGCAAAACCATGTGGAGGAGCAATTCCACTTTGCATGGTCGAAGAATTTGATTTACCTGAGTCAATTATTGATAGAAAAGTAAGGCATATGAGAATGATATCTCCATCAAATAGAGAGGTAGATATAAGTTTAGATAGAGTTTATGGGAAAAGTGATAATGAGTTTATTGGAATGTGTAGAAGAGAAGTTATGGATGCCTTTATGCGCAACAGAGCATCAGATCTTGGGGCTACATTAATAAATGGATTAGTTACTTCTATTGATACTGGCGATAATAATCAAGGGCCATATAAGCTTTCCTACTCGGATTTTACGAATGGAGATAAAAAAGGGGAACTCAAAGAACTTACTGTTGACCTTTTGATCGGAGCTGATGGAGCTAATAGCAGAGTCGCAAAAGCAATGGATGCAGGAGATTACAAAGTTGCTATAGCATTTCAGGAAAGAATTAAATTGCCTAAAGAAGAAATGGGTTACTACGAAGATCTTGCTGAAATGTATGTCGGAACTGATGTTTCTCCTGATTTTTATGGGTGGGTATTTCCTAAATATGATCATGTTGCTGTGGGCACTGGAACCATGCAGAAAAATCAGTCATTAATTAAAGGACTTCAAGAGGGTGTAAGAAATAGGGCAAAGAAAAGACTTGTAAATGGTGAAGTAATAAAGGTAGAAGCGCATCCTATCCCTGAGCATCCAAGGCCAAGAAGAGTAGTTGGGAGAATGGCATTGGTTGGCGATGCAGCTGGTTATGTTACAAAAAGTTCTGGAGAGGGTATTTATTTTGCGGCAAAAAGCGGAAGAATGTGTGCTGAAGAAATTGTTGAAGCATCAAAAAACGGTCAAGTAATTCCAACAGAAAAAGATTTAAAAAACTATCTTAAAAAATGGGATAAAAAATATGGCACAACTTATAAGGTGTTAGAAATCCTTCAAAATATTTTCTACCGAAATGATTCTGCAAGAGAAGCATTCGTTGAGATGTGTGATGACATGGATGTACAAAGACTTACTTTTGATAGTTACTTATATAAAAGAGTTGTCGCCATGAAACCATTACAGCAACTTAAAATTACAATGCTTACACTTGGTTCGATTTTAAGAGGGAAAGCTCTCGCACCTCTAAAATACAAACCTGTTGATAGTGCTGTTAGGGAAAATAAAGAAGTAGAAAAAATGCTAGAAAATTATTCAATAAAGGGAGGTATTAAAGTTAAGAGTTCAAAAGTGTAAAGTCGGCTATTTTTAGAGAATAATTTTTAATTAAGCTCAACAAATTGAGTCTATTACTTCTTATTTTTAAATCCTCAGACATTATTAGGACTCCCTTTTCGTTATCAAATAAATCCTCGATCGTTTTTATATTAACCTCAAACAAATTTAGAAGCTCTAAATAATTGCAATAACCTTCTGAAAAAAGTTTTTCTAATTCTTTAATAAATTCCAAAACTTTCAATTCACAATCTTTTTCAAAAAGTTTTGTATCTACATAATCTATTGTTGAGAGAACGTCTGTGGAAAGATCACTATTAATAGCTAATTTGCTTACCCTAGTAATTACCTTCTGGATTTCAACAAAATTTTCCTTTTCTTTAAAGTTCATAATAGATTTAATCCTATTTTTAAGATCAACAATATTCAATACTCTTTTTTGAGATAATTCATCAGAAGAGCAAACGGCCTTTATTAATTCTTTACTTAGTGATATTTCTTCTAGATGACTAACAATTCTTTGAACTAAAAATTCATTTAAATCATTAAATACTTTTTCTCTTGAGAAATTTAAATTCGGAAATGCGATTTTCCAAAAATCAATAAGTTCGTTAAATAATTTATCTAAAGGTAAATCAAGTTCATAATCCCAAATTATTTTAATCACTCCATTTAAATTTCTTCTTAAAGCATAAGGGTCAGACGATCCACTGGGCCGCTTACCAGAAATAAATATACTTATTAAAGTTTCGACCTTATCTGCTATAGAAACTATTGCACCATATTTTGTGGAAGGCAAAGCATCTTTATAAAAAGAAGGTAAATAATGTTCAGCGACAGCCAAGCAAACATTCTCACAAAATCCCTCATGTTTAAGATATTTACCACCCATTATTCCTTGCAGCTCAGGGAATTCGAAAACAATTTCGCTACATAAGTCGTTTTTGCAGTATTTAGCAGCTTCTATTATTTTTTTTTCTTCTAAAGATTTATCATTTAAAAAATTAAGAATTTTTTTAGTAACTTCCTCTATCCTTTCTACCCTCTGAAATATATTTCCAAGTCCTTTCAAATAGGAAACAGATTTAAGCTTTTCATTTCTTTCGATTGAAGCAACTTTTTTGTCACTTTCTACGAAAAACTTTGCATCTGAAAACCTTGCCCTCAATACTTTCTCATTACCTTTGGCAATATTATTCCTTGATTCTTCAAGACCATTTGAAATAATGCAGAAAGTTGTACTAATATTTTTTTCTGAGCTTAAATCTAGTTTAGAAAAGCTTTTGTTTTTCAATAAAAGAGGAACGTATCTCTGATGACTTTTCATAACTGTTGAAAGAACTTCAACTGGAAGATCAAGAAATTCATCACTAAAATTGCCAATAATTAAGTCAGGCCATTCAACTAAATCAGTTAGTTCATTTAGTAATCCATCTGAAAGGTCAGGTTTCAGATTTAAAGATTTAGATGCCTGATTTATTAAACTTTCTATTTTTTCTTTTCTTTCATGTCGTTTAACTATAATTCTATTTTGTTCTAATAATTCAAAGAAATTATTAGCATGCTTAACTTCAAAAACTTCATTTATTAATCTATGACTTTTTGATTTATTACTTATTTGAATTTTTGGATCACATTCATCAAATTCAAAATCAAGAATTTCATCATTATAAATAGAGGCAATCCATCTAATAGGCCTTGAAAATTTTATGTTCCCAGCACCCCATTTCATAAATCGAGGGCCTTGAAGACTCTTTACTAATTTTGGGATAATCGAAGACAAAGAAATTCTTGTTGATTGTCCTTTCTCAATTTTTTTTCCAAATACAAAATCACCCTTTTCTGTACTTTTTATTTCTAGCTCCCCAACATCTATATCTAGGCTATTAGCAAATCCTAAAGCAGCATTAGTAGGACATCCATTTAAATAAGATGAATTTGCTTTAGGCCCTTTTCTTTCTATTATTTTATCTTCTGCATAATCAACTAAACCTTCAAGAAGTAGAACTATCCTCCTTGGTGTGGAGGTAACATCTATATGTTCGAATTTGATTAACTTTTTATCCAATTCAAATTCTATTAGAGATTTAAATTGCTCTAGAACAGAATGAGAAAATTTTGCTGGCAACTCTTCTGTTCCTATCTCAAGTAAATATTTAGACAAGAAAAAAATATAACTTTACTTACTATAATTTACTACCAGTTAAATAAGCTTTTCGCTAATGTATAAAAAGAGATATGTTTTGGTCCTTTGATCAAAGTTGAGAAAGTAAAAAAGAAAAAAGATCCTGCCAAGGAGGAAACTGTTTGTCTGGCAAATGGACTGGAAGTTTCTAAATTTGAAAATTTTAAAAAAAGTAGCCAATTTCTTAAGGAGCCACTTGCTAAGGAATTAGTCAATGAGAGCGATCATTTTACCAATGACGCAGTTCAGTTATTAAAATTTCATGGTAGTTATCAACAAGATAATAGGGAAAATAGAAGGCCCGGCAAAAGTAAAGATTGGCAAATGATGCTTAGGTTAAGAAATCCTGGAGGCGAAGTCCCTGGGAAATTATTTTTAGCATTAGATGAATTATCTGACAAACTAGGTAACGGAACACTTAGGGCCACTACAAGACAAGCCTTTCAAATGCATGGGATTAGAAAGGAGAACCTAAAGCAAGTAATTCAAACAATAGTAAATTCAATGGGCTCCACATTAGCTGCATGTGGAGACATAAATAGAAACGTTATGGCACCCGCGGCTCCATTTGATTCGCCAGATTATAATATTGCAAGAGCATTGGCAAAAAAAGTTGCAGATCTTCTCACCCCAATGGCTGGCCAAGGCACTTTTTTAGAGCTTTGGGCTGATGGAGATTTAGAGTACACCATAAAGCCTGACAAAGATATTGAAGCAATTAGGAAGCTCCAATTCAAAGATAATGTTTTTAGTGGGATAAAAGATGAGCCCCTTTATGGTTCAACTTATTTACCGAGAAAATTCAAATGTGCTGTTACAGTTCCTGGGGACAATTCAGTTGATCTTCTTACCAATGACATAGGAATAGTTGCCTTTACCTCTAAAGATGGAAACTTAGAAGGATGCAACTTCTATGTTGGAGGTGGGATGGGTCGCACACATAATAATGAAGAGACCTTTGCCAGAATTGCAGATCCACTTGGATATGTTGAAGAACCTGATGTTTATGAATTAATACAAAGCATTGTGGCTATTCAAAGAGATTATGGTGATAGAAAATCAAGAAAAAATTCGAGAATGAAATATCTTCTTCATAGAAAAGGTATTAAATGGTTCAAAAAGATACTTTCTGATAAGTATTTCAAAAAAGAAATTAAAAAAATTAGAAAAGAACCTGATAAAGTTCTTATTGATTACCTAGGTTGGCATAAACAAAATAAAACCTCCCATTTCGTAGGTTTACCATTATTGTCAGGGAGATTATCTGGAGATAAGAAGAATACCATCACAAGTATTGTTAAAAAATATAATTTAGATTTAAGACTCACACCAAATCAAGATATTTTACTTTGTAATATCGCCAATAAAAATAAAGATGAAATTCAAAAATCTCTATCAAAAATTGGATACGAAAATTTAGAAAACATTAATGAAATACAAAGACACGCTTTAGCTTGTCCTGCTTTACCACTTTGCGGTCTTGCAATGACTGAAGCTGAAAGAATATTACCTGATGTACTAAAAAGGATTGAAAATTTACTATTGGATCTAAAAATACAAAAGACAATATTATTCAGAATGACAGGATGTCCGAATGGATGTACCAGGCCTTATATGGCCGAATTAGCACTTGTTGGAAGTGGGCAAAACAAATACCAATTATGGTTGGGGGGAAGTAAAAATCTACAAAGGCTTGCTAAGCCATTTTTACAAAGAATGGAACTTAACGATTTAGAAAAAACTCTTCAACCATTATTTGATAATTGGAAGAGTAATTTGGATTTGGATTTCGGAGATTTTATAAATACTCAAGATGAAAATTATATATTGAATTTACTAAATGAAAACCAATAGAATTTAAATTTTTCCATAAAAGGCATTTTCTTTTTTATTTTTCCAAGCCCATAATTGATCACCATAACTAAAATGCCACCATTCATTAGGATGTTGAGCAAATCCGAATTTAGTCATAATTTCCCTTAATAAATTTCTTCTACTATTCCAAATAATTGCTTCTTCATTCTTTATGTTTGCATAAAAATAAGGATTTGATGTCTCATCCATTTGATCAACCATGCTTCCCATTTCAACAAGTTTTCCGTCTTTATCTGCTAAACAAACATCCAATGCACCCCCAGTTGAATGAGGGGGAGGACACTTAGTGTCACAAGAAGGATATGCCCAAAATTTTTCAACTTTTTTTAAAATGGATGGATATGATTTTATTTTCTCCAAAGAGATATCAATATCAGATTTTTCACACTCTAGTAAAAATGCTCTTTTAAACATAAATTCCTGGACTTCTAAAGGTCGCCAACTGTCATAAATTAAAAGGTTAAAACTACTCTTTGATATCAAATAATCATTTACTTTTACTAATCTATTTACGACCTCCTCTCTTAATTTCCAAATAGAAGTTTTATCTTTGTAAGGTGCTCCTAAATGAGAGTAAGGGTGGGGATCTAAAAACTTTAGGCAGCTAGGTATAGCTATTAAATTATCCCCATTATCTTTAATTGGTATTTTATTCCAAATTTTCAATTGAAATTTGCTATTGATTTATAGTGGCATAAATATCAAAAATTACAATGATAGTTTTCAATTTAAGAAATCATGAATGAATTTATTATCAGAATTATCAATAAGTATATTCCTTAAAACAATATTTTCTTTTAAATCAGGATCAGCACTAACAATCTTAATAGCCTCTTCACGAGCCTTATCAATAAGAAATTTATTGTTAGGTAAATTGTCCAGTACAAAATCAGGCAATCCGGATTGCCTATATCCTAAAATCTGGCCTGGTCCTCTAAGCTCCAAGTCTTTTTCAGCAATATAAAAGCCATCATTAGATTTTTGTAAAACACAAAGTCGTTTATTTTCTAATCCATTTTTATCGGAGGTTACCAGATAACAAAAAGATTTTGTTGATCCTCTACCAACTCTCCCCCTTAATTGATGTAGCTGGGACAATCCAAATCTGTCCGAATTGTAAATAATCATAATTGTGGCGTTAGGCACATCAATGCCAACCTCAATTACAGTGGTTGAAACCAATATATTAATTTCATTCTTTAAAAAAGAATTAATTACTTCATTCTTTTCTTCTGAACTTAATTTACCATGTAGTAATCCAACTTTTTTGTTAAAAAAGACCTCTTCCGATAAATGTTTGAATGTTTTCTTTGCGGAGCTTAAATTCATTTTTTCTGAATCTTCTATAAGTGGCAAAATCACATAAGCTTGCTTTCCCTTATTAATCTCATCTTCAACAATCTTGAACAAGTTAGTTAAATCCTCTTCTGAAATTATTTTTGTTGTTATGGGAACTCTCCCAGGAGGTAGTTCTGTAATTTGACTCACATCTAAATCACCATAAATAGAAAGCGCAAGAGTTCTTGGAATTGGTGTTGCGGTCATTGATAACAAGTTAGTATTTTCTCCTTTATTTAGTAATCTATTTCTTTGAGTAACTCCAAATCTATGTTGTTCATCAATTACGACCATGCCTAATGCATTAAAGATGACTTTATCCTCAAATAATGCATGAGTACCTACGAGGATATCAACTAATCCATTGTTCAAATTAGAGAAAATTTCTTTTCTCTTTTTTTGAGGAGTATTCCCAGTAAGTAGTTCAACAGAAACTAACAGGGGGTTCAAATATTTTAATAAATTTTTATAATGCTGTTCTGCCAATACCTCAGTTGGTACCATCAATGCACCTTGCAGGTTTTTTTCAATGACAAGTAAAAGAGACGCTATTGCAATTATGGTTTTACCGCTTCCCACATCTCCCTGAAGCAATCTAGACATTGGTACGGCATTAGATAAATCTTTCTTAATTTCATTTAAAACATTTTCTTGAGATTTTGTTAATTCAAAAGGAAAAGTATTTAAAAATTCTTTTAATAAAGATTTCTTTTGAGGTAATTGTTGGGAAGTTACATTTTTATTAGTCTGTCTTTTTTTAAGTAGGAACTTTATTTGAAGTAGGAATAACTCATCAAAAACCAAACGTTTTTTTGAATCAATAAGTGCCTGTTGAGTTGGTGGAAAATGAATATTAATCAACGACTCTCCTTTTGATAATAAAGATAATGAATCAAGTTGCTTTTTATTTAAAATTTCTGGATATTGCTTTGCATAAATTAGTACCTTTTTCATAAGTTTTATAAAACTCATATTTGATAATGCTTCACTTAATGAATACAAGGGTAATATTTTGCCTGAGAAATTAAAATTATCATTATTATCCTTAAGAATTTCAATCTGCGGATCTACAAAAGTTTTGCCATAATCTGTCAATTTAACCTTACCAGAAATTGCTAATTTGGTTCCAGGAGTATACAGAGATTTTTGAGATGTGAAGAAGGAGTAAGATCTAAATCTTCTTCCTAAAAAAAATTTTGTAACCTTTATTGAAGACGTTTCATCAGAAACTACAATATTCATTATTGATAAATTACTATTTTTTTTACTCTTATGAATAAAAAATCTTTTAACGTTTGCAGTGCACGTGTATAAATTATCAGGTTTTAAATTAATTATCTTTACTCTATTTGTATAGTCTAGATGTGTTCGTGGGAAATAATTTATTAGATCTTTTATTTGAAATATCCCTAATTCATTAAGCTTATTTTTATAAACTTTTCCTACATTTTTTATTAATGAAATATCTGAATCAAAAGACAAACTTGAATCAGCTTTATTAAGAAAAACATTATTAGAAACATTATTAGAATTTTCTATTTCTAGATTTTTACTTAGTTTATAAAGATTTTTTCTTGTATCTATAATTAACCTTTTTCTTTGATTTTCATCTAATTTATTATATTCATTATATTTTTTAGAAAATTCATAAAATATTCTTAAATATTCGTCTGAGAGATTTAGATTATCTAGTTTTTTTAATGATTCATGCAAATAATCATTAAAATATTTTTCTCTTCCTAAAGTGTTAATAAATTTGTTTTCAGTTTCAATAGTAAGAGATTTTTGAAGAGGTCTTATCCAATCTTTAATTAATTTATTATTATTCCCGCTAATAGTCACATTTGAAAAAAGGCTTATTTTTTCATAGTATCTTATTCAAAGATATTTCTTTTTGCCTCCAATATGTCTCTTTTTTAATCAAATGCTGAAATTGATTTTTTAGCTCATTAATTTTGTTCCTTTGAATAGAAAGATTTAAATTTTTAAACTCTAACTCAACAGTAGATATATTGATGAAAACAATTCTTGGAAATTTATTGCCGGATAATGATGAACTATTTAAGTTTAATTCGAAATTAATAACAAAAGGATATGGGTGTTTTATCATAAAATTGTTGCCTACTAAGTAATAAAAGGAATCTTTAGAAATAATCTTTTTTATTAGATTTGCTTTGAATAATTCTTGGTTAATATTATATGAAAGATTTAATAGTAAATTTTCCAATGACTTATCTATTAAATCAAAATTATTAAGAATCTGATTTTTTGGTAAATTATCCATTTGATTGATATTTTCTTTTTCTTGATGTATTGTTTTTCCCACCTTTTCTTCTCCTATTAATTCAATTAAGGAAGAAATAAATTGTTTTTCAACTCCTAAATTTTCAAAAATATTGTTTTTAGATAAATAATTATTATGGTGGTTATTATCTAAATCAAGTGATAAGAATCTCTCATAATCATGAGCTTGATAATATTCAGAAGTATTTGAAAAGTCTTCAGTAATTTTGAACTGAGTGGGTTCTTTTAATTCAAAACCATCTTCATATTGAAATTTTTCTTTTTGATCATCCTTTATATTTGTGGAACTATCAAAAATAGTGGAATTGATTTCCTTTTCTATATTTTTTTCAATTTCATTTATCTTTAATTGTTCTACTGTTAAAAAGGGCAAATTCGTAAATATTAATTTACTTATTTTTTTTTCAAAAAGATTATAGAATTCATTTTCATTGAAGAAATTATCATTAATTGTTGGATAACTGTATATTTGATTAAGGCCTTTTTCTACAGAGATGAAAAGTAGATCTCTTACTAGATTAAGGTAAAGTTCATATTCCCTATAGATATTTCTAGTTAATATTCTTTTTTGTATGTCTGCTCTATCTAATTGAGAATTAATTTTATCTATGTAATTATTGAAATTATTCAAATCATTCAAGTGACTAGTTTGTTTGCATTGATGCGACCTCTTCAGCAAAGTCCATCTGATTTTTTTCGATACCTTCACCCAATGTATACCTTGTAAAGCGTCTCACTTTGATATTTTCCCCAATTTTTGCAGCTGCTTGTTTAACAAGATCCTCAACTGTTAGAGAACTATCCTTAATGTAGGGTTGTGAAAGCAAAACAAGCTCATTAAGTCTTTTTGCTATTCTCCCTTCAACTATTTTTTCTTTAATTTGTTCTGGTTTTCCAGATAAATCATCCCTACCCATTTCAATCTGCTTTTCTTTTTCCACAACATCTTCTGGTATTTCATCAATTGATACATACTCAACATTTGGGCATGCTGCTACTTGCATTGAGACATCCTTTAGCAGAGATTGGAATATATCACCTCTTGCAACAAAATCAGTTTCACAATTTAACTCTAGTAAAACTCCGACTCTTGATCCAGTATGAATATAACTACCAATTGACCCTTCGGCCGCTACTCTTCCCGATTTCTTTTCAGCACTAGCAATACCTTTCTTTCTTAACCATTCCAAAGCTTTATCTAGATTTCCTTCCGTTTCGTTAAGTGCTTTTTTGCAGTCCATCATTCCTGCGCCAGTTTTGTCTCTAAGATCTTTTACGAGTTTTGCTGTAATGTTTCCCATTTGAAGTAATAAAAAATAGTGAATAGTAAGTTTTAAATTGGAATTTAATTTTTTCTTTCGGCATTAGAGCTCTTTCTACCCTCGTTTATGGCATCTGCAAGTCTTCCTAAAATAAGTTGCACAGATCTAACGGCATCATCGTTACAAGGAATTGGGACTTCACACAAATCCGGATCGCAATTTGTATCCAACATTGATACTAATGAGATATCTAATTTTCTAGCTTCTAATACTGCATTAGATTCTCTTCTCTGATCAACCAATACAACTACATCTGGTAATCTTCTCATACCCTTAAGTCCACCTAAGTATTTTTGTAATCTTTCAAGTTCTCTCCTTAATACTGCAGCTTCTTTTTTAGGCCTCATTGCTATTGAGCCACTACTTTCCATTCTTTCTAGATCCTTTAATCTTTCAATCCTAGCTTTCATTGTTGTCCAATTAGTCAACATCCCTCCAAGCCATCTTTGATTTACATATGCAGCTCCACAGCGTGTAGCTTCCTGAGCTACTACATCTGATGCTTGTTTTTTTGTACCGACAAATAGGAAACGTTTCCCGCTTTTTGCTGCGTTTCTCGTCCATTTATATGCATTGTTCATACACAATGCTGTTTTTACAAGATCAATAATATGAACTCCATTTCTCGCGCAGTATATAAACTTAGACATTTTGGGATTCCAACGTCTAGTTTGATGCCCAAAATGAGCACCAGCTTCCATCATTTCTGATAGTGATACAACAGCCATAATTTAAAAAGGGTTTCGGGTTAGCCTCCATCTGACGAGGAATTAGTATTAATAATTCACCCGAAACTGTCAGATGTGTGAAATTTACTTTAATTATTCTAGCAAGTGATGCGTATTTCTAAAAGTTTTTTATCTTGATTTGGTTAACTGTTTAATATAAATCATATTTAGAGGGATCCTAAGTATCTCAAGTGCAAGTCTATTTCTTCTTATATTTACTAGAAATCTTAATAAAGGAAGGATTCTATCAATACTGATTAGTCCTCCCAAGCAAAGAATTTGCCAAAGTAAATTATGGAGAGGGGTTAATTGAATCATAAATCTAACCCTTAAATTTGGGTGTTTCTTATAAAACACTAGAGCCATTTTTGCTCTCTCTTTTTCTTGAGCTATTAATGAATCTATTTGTTCGCAATTAAATGGCGGATGCCAATGAAAACCTACTGCATTTGGGCATTTAATTAATTTTGTCCCAATTTTTTTTAATCTTTCTCCAAGTTCTAAATCCTCCCAACCGTAAAGACTAAAAGAAGTATCAAATAATCCCACACTTAAAATCAATTCTTTTGATATCGCTACATTCCCAGTAGCAAAGTATGCAAAAGAAGTGTCCATTATTTTATGTTTTTCACTCTGAGGATTTAGAAAATTAGATGTATTGACTACCGAGCCATAGGTAAAACATTTTTTATCATTTTTTTTCCAAGAGGCAAGTAATTTTTCTACGTGGCAATTTATAAAATTGTCTAAAACAATAAGATCACTATCAATGAATATAATAATTTCATATTTTGATTTAATTACTCCGAGATTTCTTCCAAGTGCAGGCCCACCATGTTCTTGCTGAAATAGAATAACGTGTGGGAGATTAGCTTTGTTTTTATAAATCCATGAGTTTGTCCCATCAGTTGATCCATCATCAACTACTATTACTTCATAATTACTGATATTTGTATTTAATTTTTGCTTCTCAAGCGCAAATAGACATTTCTCTAATATAGGTAATCTATTGTAAGTCGGTATAACAATACTTACATTCATGATTATGTCTTAAATATGCATGATATTTTAAACTACAAAAGATAAAAATAAAAGATATTCCCTAATCAGCTGCACCGCCATTATTTGCTGTGCCTGTAACGTTTCCACCATCAGGTCTTCCATCAGTTCTTAATTTCCTTTTTTTGAATTTTCTAGCATAGGCTCTATTACGTTCCTGCTTTTCTTTTTTAAGATTCCTTCTCTTAGACATAAAATTTTTAACTTTATATTATATTAGCTCACTATGAGCACTATATATTTTACCATCTTCCATATTTAATATCCTATCAGCCATATCAGAAATTCTTGGATCATGCGTCACCATAAGTACAGAACAATTTTGCTCTTTTGCTAGTTTCCTTAAAAGGGTTACTATTTCTCTTCCTGTGACACTATCTAAAGCAGAAGTCGGCTCATCGGCTAGTAAAAGTTTTGGATTAGCAGATAAAGCTCGAGCAATTGCTACTCTCTGTTTCTGCCCACCAGATAAATCATTTGGCAACTTTTTATGATGTTCTTCTAATCCTACTGCTGACAACCAATTCCGTGCTATTTCACGTCTTTGCAAATATGTTAAACCTTTTATTAAATCCGCGCCCATCTGGACATTTTGTTCTGCTGTTAAACATCTCAGAAGATTGTGACCTTGAAAAATCATTCCAATACTTCTTCTAAGAATCTGACGAGTTTTCCTTGATGCTCCATTTAACTGATTATTTAATACAGTTAAATCTCCACTTTGACAGGTTCTCAAAGCACCAATTAATGTTAAAAGAGTCGTTTTACCACATCCAGAAGGTCCTTTTAAAAGAACCAACTCTCCTTTATCAATATTTAAATTAACGTCATTAAGAACTTGTTTTTTATTCTCATTTTTTCCATAAAAGTGACTCAAATTATTTATTGAAACTGTTTTAAGGTTTTTAACATTATTTTTTGATTTATTAGCTCTAACCATTTATCTTCAATTGTTAAAAAATTTCGGCAGGATCGGCGTCAACTAATTTACGCATCGCAACAGCGGCGGACCCCATGCACATAACTAAAACTAATACGAAAATTAAAATAGTTTTGTCTACGTCCATTATTATTGGGAGTTTAGTAGAACTTCTTATAACTGAGTAAAGTATTTGACCAGATAAATAAGCAGGTAAATAACCAAACAATGCCAACAAAAACCCCTCTCTAGCTACAACAAAAAAAAGAGACTTAAGTCTATACCCCATTGCCAACAAGGTGGCGTACTCTGGGAGGTGATCTGTAACGTCACTATAAAGAATTTGATAAACAACCACACACCCTACAACGAAACCCATCAATGCTCCCAAACTAAATATAAAACCTATTGCAGTACTATTTTTCCAATAATTCTTCTCAAATTCTATAAATTGATTTTTTGTAAGAACCCTAACATCATTTGGGAGTGAGTTATTTAATATCCTTGAAATCAATTCAGGATCAGATCCTTTTTTTAGCTTTACCAAACCAATTTCAATACTGCCAGGAAGATTAGCAGGAAAAAGTCTTAAGAAGGTTTCTCGACTAGTTATCAAATTACCATCTGCGCCAAAAGATGGTCCCAACTCCACAAGGCCCTCAACAATTACTCTTTTACCAGCAACCTCTGTCTCAACTTTTTTTCCAGATAAGAACCATTCTTCAATCGGTCCAAATTCAGGTCTAGATAGTTTGTCAAAAAGAACTCTTGATGGATTTCTCAATTTATAAGCTTTCTTTGAGAATCCCTCATCTAAAAGAAGTGAATCGGAGGGATTAAAACCTAATGCAAGTATTGATCTAGTTTTAAGATTTTCGGGATTTCTCCAAAGTAAATAATTTAGATTTACGGGAGCAGTTTTTTCAACTTCCTCTACTGCGAGAGTTTGAATTAATCTTCTTTTTGGGAATCCACTCATGCTTATAGAACTTTTTGATCTGGGACTTATCAAAACAAGATCGGCATCTAGAAGTTTATGAATAGTTACGCTCGTGTCAAATAAACCATCTCTAAAACCTAATTGCATGAACATCAAAATCCCTGCAAAACTTATTCCAGCTATGGCAACTGCTAACCTTAATGGTTGCCTAGTTAATAACAACCAAGCTAATGGTATTTTTCTAAATTTTAAAAAAGAAAAACTCATTAGGGAATAAATTTTGCAATCACTTTCATTCCTGCATAGTTTTGAACGATATCTATAGAATCTTGATCTAGTTTTACTAGTACCTCGATAATTCGTGAATCAGCATCCCCTGTTGGATCAGTCGATAGAACTTTTCTTTGTTTTACCTGAGGACTAATCCTAATCACCTTTCCCTTAAGATTTTTCTGGAAACCTCCATTCTCACTGCTCAATTCAACATTCTGAGAGATAAAGACCCTATCTATGTCAGATTCATAAACCTCTATCAAAGCTTCCATTTTTTGACTAGAACCAATATCTAAAATCCCCTCATTTTGAGGCCTTTCACCAACTCTCGTGTTTATTCCAAGGATAAAACCATCGATTGGACTCCTAAGTTTTGAATTAAATAGATCTATCTTGATGTTTTTTTGATCTCCGACTAGGTTTATTTTCTGTTTTTGCAATTTTAATAATTCATCTTTTCTCTGTGAAAACTCTACAAAAGAATATACATCTTTGTTCAAAGCCAACTCATACCTTTGAATTTGATCTTTCTTTAGGGTAATTTTTTTATTAATAGTATTAATTAGATTTTCGTTTCTTTCAAGATCAGCGATTAATTTTTCTCCATTTTCAAAAATTGCGAGGATATCACCTTTTTTTACGAAATCCCCTTCATTTACTAAAATTTCGACAATTCGGGGGGAAGAGCCAAACTGACTTATTGGAGCTGCCAATTGTCTAATCTCTCCCGAAGGAGAAAGTTGACCAAGTGCGGCAACAGCTTTAATAGGGGGTATGAAATCTGAAGTTATTTCCTCTTTAAATTTTGAACTAGATTTATTATTTCCAGAACAGGAAGTAACACCAAGGGATATTGGTGTAAATAATAAAAAATAAATAAATAAATTTTTTAATATTTTTAATTTCATTAAAAATCAAAGAGTACTGTTTTTATGTAGTTATTGACCCATTTTTCATCAAAATATTTTAAAAGAACCATGCTAGTCTTCTCATTTTTCATTTGTTGAACACAATAATTTTTTTGAAAATCTATCCTCTCTTGGATAATTTCCTCATTAATTTCAGGTTTAGCTTTCTTACTTAATTTGATCAAAATAGTGAGGTATTGATCCACAATTCTACAAAAATCATTTTTTTCAGATTTACTTTTTAAGGAAGCAAAAAATACATTATTAGAAAAAATCTCGCCCCATTTAGGAATCTCTCTCAAAGAGGTAAAAGAACTTTTATCAACTTCAGAAAGTAATTTTTCGTATTTCAAAGCTTGGTTTCGTGATGCCGGTGATAAATCAACAATGGCAGCAGAAACAATATCATTTATTTTCACCAAATCCATCCCAAAAATAGGAATATCAAACTTTGGATCAGGAAAAAAAACGCAGTGTAATATTTTAAGATTATTTGAAAATTCTGCTACTTCAATATGTAACTTTCTAAAACCTTTTGCTTTATGAAATTCATTTTCAATATAAAGTTCTCTGCCTATTTCATTAGATATTATGTTAGTTAGTTTTGGATCAATTTTTATACTCTTAAGGTCCTCAAGCATGGATCTATGCTCTCTAATATTTTGTAATAAATCCAAAATAAGAGGGTCAGTTAATTTTGTTTTAGTTAAAGATTCAGACAACAAGACTAAAAAGTACCAAAATAGAATTTAAATAGAGAACCGAAATGAACGTAGGAGATCTTATCTACTACACCCATTCAAGCAAAACTAGATGTGTGTTTGTGGATAATAAAGAATTGCCGCTTATAAGCATTGATATTTGGTGCAAAGCAGGTTCTTCATTTGAGGATGTTGATAAAAACGGCACTGCTCATTTTCTAGAGCATATGATTTTTAAGGGATCTAACAAAATAATGCCGGGTGAGTTTGACCATAAAATTGAATCACTAGGCGGATTAAGTAACGCTTCAACAGGTTATGATGATGTACATTACCACGTCTTAGTTCCACCACGTAACTTTAAAGAATCACTTGCTCTTTTGACAAATATTGTCATTGCTCCAGATTTTAATCCTGATGAATTTATAAAGGAAAAAGGGGTAGTTATCGATGAAATAAAACAACAAAATGATCAGCCTGAAGAAAAACTATTTAATTATTTTTTGAAAAGGGTTTGGTTAAGTCCGAATTATGCCAATTCGATTTTGGGAACTGAACATAGTATTAAAAACTTAGAGATAAGTGACCTTATGAAATTTCATAACAAACATTACACTACTGAAAAAATTTGTATTGCAATTGCGGGAAATCTCTCTGAAGAAATTTATAAAATTTTTGAAAAAAGTGATCTATCTGGCATAAAAGAAAGTCCAAATTTAATAAATCACAAAAATAAGCCTTCTTTAAAAATTAGGAATGGTAGAGAGTCAGTTAAGTTTGATAATTTAGAGTTTTCAAGAATATTTATAGCTTGGTTTATCCCAAATCTGAATGATCAAAAAAATATTATTGGACTTGAGATATTAGCATCAATACTCTCTGTTGGAAGAAACAGTAGATTAGTTAAAACTTTAAAAGAAGATAGTAATCTTGTTGAATCAGTATATGTAGATGTAAATGCTGGAGAATTAGGAGGATTATTGATAATGGAAGCAAGTTGTGAGTCCAAAGATATTGATTTAGTAGAAAAGCAAATTAATAAAACAATTGATGAGATCTCAGATTGTAAAGCCTTGGCTTTGGATGAGATAAAAAAAGCAATAAATATTGTGAAGAGTAACTATATTTTTAATTTAGAGACATCTACACAACTCTCTTCATTCTTTGGAAATGAACTTCTTTGGGGGAGAAAATCTTCAATAAATAATTTAGAAAGTCATTTAAAATATTGGAGTGACTTGGATAACTTCAAAGAGATTACAGAATACATACGTGGAGAGAAATTTACTTTAGTTGCATCCCCTAAATAAATGTTAAAAAGATATTTTTTAAATAATAAAAAAAGAAATTTTTCAACTGCTTCAATTTGGATAAAAGGGGGGAGTGATATGGATAGTACTGGCAAAAAAGGAATAAACAAGATCCTTTGTTCATTACTTACCAGAGGATGTGAGGGTTTTAACAATTTTACTCTCTCTGAGTATATTGAGTCCTATGGAGCAGAATTAAATCAAGAAATATTTGAAGATGGAATTTCAATAAGCCTTAAATCCTTAAATGAACATTTCAGCAAGTTATTCCCTTTATTAGATTTAATAATTAATAAGCCATTACTCACTGAAACAGAATTTAAAAAAGTAAAAAAATCTTCTACTGATTACCTTAAGAAAGAGAAAGAGAATCCATTCAATATCTGTTTTGAAAAATGGAGAAAAATAGTTTACTCAAATCATCCTTATGCTTTTAACACTATTGGCAATGCAGAAGATGTCTCAAAGATTACCTATGAAGATGTTTTACTCGAGTTTAAGAATTTTAAAAATAGAGAAAAGTATTTAATTTCAAATAATCCCGAAATAAATGGAGAAAATTTTGGAACATTAGAAAAAAAAATCCTAAAAGAACAATCAGGCCGTGTAAACCATTATTTAACTGCTGCTAATAGATTTGATTACATTAATAATGATTCAAATCAAACAATAATAATGATGGGGGACCAAACTTGCTCGCGAAGAAGTAGTGAATATTTTCCTCTTAAGGTTTTGGAGTCATATTTATCTTATGGAATGAGCGCTGCTTTATTTAAACTTTTTAGAGAAAAACATGGTATCACTTACGATTTAGGAGTTTATTATCCTATCAGGAGTGGAAATGCACCATTTTTAATTTATTTATCCGTATCTAATGATCAAGCACTTTTTGCTTTTGAACTTTTATCAACACTATGGAAAAATTTACTTTTAAATTCCTTGACTGATGCTGAAATATTTTTAGCAAAAGAAAAACTAAAAGGTTCTTTTTTATTAGGAAATCAATCAATAGATGAAATTTTACAGAGAAAGATACAGTTAGTTAGTTATGGTATTTCACCAATTTCTGAGAAAGATTTAAATTCAAAAATAGAGGGAATTTCCTCGTTAGATATTTTGAAGTTAACTAAAAAGTATTTTTCAAAACCTTTTTTAAGTATTTTTGGAAATAAAAATAAATGTTTAGAAATTTCTAATAGGTGGAAGAAAAACTTTTAGATTATTTTTTCTCAATCTTGTTAATATCTATTAAAAACGAACCTCTCCTAAACTTTACTTCAACAGTATCTGGAGATTTAATTGAAAGGATTTCCCCAATTTCATCAATTGCCACAAGATCAGGTGGTCTTAACATCGGCATATTATCTGAAGTCTTCAAGTAAGAGACTGGCGCAATCAACTTAACCTTATCGTTGATCTCAAATTTCATTTATAAATTAGATACATTAAAGAGTAGTATAAGCATAAAGTTAGAGAAAATATCAACGAAATGCACTGATTCATTCTAGAATCCTAGAATTGACTTTCTACAAATTAATGAATCAAAAATTTAAAACATTAATTTTATGGGCTTTACCTATACTTTTAGTAATAGCACTTTCCTACCAATTTTTATCTTCAAGTAACGTTGATTCGCTTAAATCTAATGGCACTACTGTTGCACCAAGAAATTCAGCGGTAGCAAGAGTTAGTTACGGCAGATTTTTAGATTACATTAATTCGGGAAGGGTTACATCTGTTGATATTTTTGAGGGAGGCAGAAATGCAGTTATAGAAACAATAGATTCGGATTTAGATAATAAAGTTCAAAGGTTGCGTGTAGATCTTCCCGGCTTAACACCAGAACTTATAAATGTCTTAAAAAATGAAGGAATTAGTTTTGATGTTCATCCAATAAAAACAGCTCCTCCCGCATTAGGAATTTTAGGTAATTTATTCTTCCCGGCTATCTTGATTGGAGGTTTAATTTTGTTAGCGAGGAGGTCAAATGGTATGCCCGGAGGTCCTGGCCAAGCAATGCAGTTTGGAAAAACTAAAGCAAGATTTGCAATGGAAGCTGAAACAGGAGTTGTATTTGATGATGTTGCAGGCGTTAATGAAGCTAAACAGGATTTGCAAGAGGTAGTTACTTTCCTAAAAAAACCAGAAAAATTTACTTCTGTAGGAGCAAGAATTCCCAAAGGGGTTCTATTGGTAGGACCTCCTGGTACTGGTAAAACCCTTTTAGCTAAAGCAATTGCAGGTGAAGCTGGTGTACCATTTTTCTCATTATCAGGTTCTGAATTTGTTGAAATGTTTGTTGGTGTTGGCGCTAGTAGAGTTAGAGACCTTTTCAAAAGAGCTAAAGAGAATAGTCCCTGTTTAATTTTTATTGATGAAATCGATGCAGTCGGAAGGCAAAGAGGTGCAGGTATTGGTGGAGGTAATGATGAGAGAGAACAAACTCTCAATCAATTACTTACTGAAATGGATGGTTTCGAAGGTAATAGTGGCATAATAATTATTGCAGCCACAAACAGGCCTGATGTTCTAGACTCAGCGTTAATGAGACCTGGCAGATTTGATAGACAGGTAACTGTGGATGCACCTGATATCAAGGGTAGACTATCAATACTAGAAGTTCATGCAAGGAATAAGAAACTTCAAGAGGATTTAACGCTTGAAAGTATTGCGAGAAGAACACCAGGTTTTACTGGAGCAGATTTAGCAAATTTATTAAATGAGGCTGCTATATTAACCGCCAGGAGGAGAAAAGACTCAATAAGTATCTCAGAAATTGATGACTCTGTAGATAGGATTGTGGCAGGAATGGAAGGTTCTCCATTAACAGATGGTAGAAGCAAGAGATTAATTGCTTATCATGAAGTTGGCCATGCTCTCATCGGTTCACTTGTCAAAGCCCATGATCCTGTTCAAAAAGTGACCGTCATTCCAAGAGGTCAAGCTAAAGGATTAACTTGGTTTACCCCAGATGATGAACAAACCCTTGTTAGCAGGGCGCAATTAAAAGCTAGGATAATGGGTGCTTTAGGAGGAAGAGCTGCTGAAGATGTAGTTTTTGGAGAAGGTGAGATTACAACAGGAGCTGGAGGTGATTTCCAACAAGTTGCTTCAATGGCCCGTCAAATGGTTACTAGATTTGGAATGAGTAATTTAGGTCCGATAGCTTTAGAAAGTGGTAATCAAGAAGTATTTGTTGGTAGAGATTTAATGACTAGAAGTGAAGTTTCTGATTCAATCTCTAAACAAATCGATGAAAGTGTAAGAATAATGGTTAAAGAATGTTATAAGGAAACATACGATATAGTAAGCAAAAATAGAGAAGCTATGGATAAGATAGTTGACCTATTAATCGAAAAAGAAACATTAGATGGTGATGAATTTATAAGTATTCTCTCCAAATTCACTAAAATTCCTGAGAAAGAGAGAACACCTCAATTATTAAGCTAAATTTTTATTGGTTTCTTATCTAACACGAGATCAATTAAGCCGTACTCAACAGCTTCGTTTGGGGACATATAAAAATCTCTATCAGTATCTTCTTTGATAGTGTCATAATCCTTTCCAGTTCTTTCTGATAATTCAGTATTTAGTCGTTCTTTTAAGAACAAAATTTCATCTGCTTGAATTCTTATATCACTGGCTTGCCCTCTAGCACCTCCAAGTGGTTGATGAATCATTATTCTTGAATGTCTAAGGCTGCTTCTTTTACCTTTAGTACCTGCCGCAAGCAAAAATGCACCCATACTAGCAGCTAAGCCAACACAAACTGTATGAATGTCAGGCTTTACATGTTGCATTGTGTCAAAGATACCCAATCCATCATATACGGATCCGCCGGGTGAATTTATGTACATATAAATGTCCTTATCCGGATCCTCTGCCTCGAGGAACAATAATTGAGCAACAATTCTATTAGCAGTTTCACTAGTAACTTGTTCTCCCAAAAAGATTATTCTCTCTCTTAATAGTCTCGAATAAATATCAAAGACTCTTTCACTACCGCCCGATTCTTCTAAAACTAAAGGGATCATAATAATATTTATCTGTTTATTAGATATTAACGATATTGAGTCAACATACGCTAACCTTATTAAGGTTTACATATAAAAAATTGAAAGAAAAATTGACTGTTTCAGATAGCAAAAAGTTATTTCATGAAAAATTTCCTTACGTCATTCCAGGTTTATATAAAAGAATAGTTGATGAAATGCTTGTCGAACTAAATCTTTTGAACCATCAAAATGAATTTACGCAAGATTATCTCTTTTGTGTCGGCCTCACCGAAACATTCAAAGAATTAATGAAAGGATATCAACCTGATAAACACTTGGATCTACTTTTTGAATCTTTATGCAGTTCTACAAATTTTGAGGCGAAGGAAATTAATGAAATATCTAAAAAGTCTCAAAAAGAATTAAAGGATAAAACATCTCAAGATACTTTAAAATTATTAGTAGAAAAAAGTAATTCTAAACTCTATCCTTCAAGGATTTTGAACTTAGGGATATATATATTAATTTCAAACTCCCAAGATTTCAAAGAGAAAAATGAATCAGATAAAAATAAAATGACCTCTGATATTTTTGATAAGTTAAGCTTATCTGCTAATAAAGCAGAAAAAGATATTGGAATCTACAAGAGTAGCATATCAAAAATGGAACAAGCAAAAGAATTAATTGAAGAGCTCAGAATTAAGGATAAGAAAAAAAACCAAAAAAAATAATAACTATTTTTTTAATCTTTTTTTATCTTTCCAAGAGACATAGGAGATATAAATTACTGCCAATGTTATGAATATGAGCAAAACAAACGATGTTAAAATAAGAAATTTATTTAAATAGACTTCATAAGTTAAAAATGAAATCATATGTCAATAGATCCGTCCCCATTTCTTCCCCAAACAACCATGGCAATTGAAAAAGTAAAAATAGCAGCCAATGCTGCCCAGCCTATTTGAAAGATCATTAGAATTTAATCGTTTTTATAAATATAACAGAACTTCAAAATTTTTTAATAATTTTAAAGCTAAAGTTAATTTCTCAGAAACAAAATTTTCTCAATAGAATTGTAATAAAATTAAATTGGGTAGGTTAGTTTTAAATCATAGTACAAATATAGAAGGTCTAATTCCAATACTTCAAAAATTAGCACTGGAAAATAATATCAAGACAATAACTCCAGCTGTTATTTCAAGAGCCAGGGGAAGATCCTCTAAATTGATAATTAGATTGTCAGTGAAAACTATAAACGGATATAAAGCAATCGCAAGAAAGGGTAATACAGCTCAAGAAGTTTTTATTTCAACAGAGTTGAGTAAAGATGAATTAAAAGAAATCATAGATCTTTATAATAAAAAGTAATTGAGGGGTATTAGAAAATAGGAGTGAACAAATGAAATTGGTATTAAATTTTTTTATGTTTTTATTGGCCTTTTTTTCATTTAGTAATAAATCATTATCACTTAGTGATTACCAAATAAAAAGATTTTGCGCAAAGGAGAAAAGAGTTTCTTTATGTATCAAAAATTTACAAGAGAAAAGATCTGATCTCCAAAAAGGAAAGCTTATTGAAATACCTGTAACCCCTTACAAACGTTAATTAGAAATTGAATTTAAATTTCAAATTCTGATTCGAAAAGATTAAATGCATTTTTATAGCTATTGAGAAGTTCTTCAGAATTATCAGAAAATCCTTGTCGTTCGTAATCTTCTTTTAATTCATCATATAAGTAAACCACTTTGTTAAAAGCACTCATATATTCTTTTTGTATGTCTTCATCATCGATATCATAGATTTTTGCCAGAACTAATTCGACATTTTTTTTTGATGAATATATTTTCCTTTCAAAATCTTTATTTAACTTCCTTCTTTTTTTTGCCATTTAAATTTCTACATACAGGTTAACAATACTCAAATTCATAGATAAATTAAATTAAAACTTATAAAATAAAAATATAGTTTTCAAATCAAAATAAAACCTCTACATTCCAAATAAATCATTCGATGATATGAGTAAAAAAGAAACAACTAATCCTAAAGAGGTTAAAAACCAAAAATATGAAGTCAAAAAAATGAATACTTCCGAAAACTTAAAGAAAAAGAAAGATAAGGATCTTCCATGGTGGGTAGAGTTATTATTTATTCAGCTAGGATTACCAGATAAGTTACTAATAAAAATATTAAAAGCCAAAAAAACATCTAAAGAATTTATTAAAAATGATAAAAAATCAATAATAATATTTTTGTTTGTAATTAGTGTATTGGGATATTTTTATCCAGTTATTAAACATGCAAAAAACAAATTAGATTGTGAAGTGATTGCTAAAAATTATATTATTAAAAATAAAAATATATTCGAAATTAATAATAGGGAGATAAAAATGATATCTACAAATTTTTGTTATGGTGGCGAAGAAATCTATGAATTAGAAAATTTAAAAAATTAAATTTTGAATTATTCCTTATATATCAAGCTTCTGAATACTATGATAATAATTTTAAGTTTAGTAAAGTTTTAAATTTTATTCCTATGACTGATATAAAACAAAAGAAAGAAAACATAAAAATGCATTTAAAAGATTTGAGGCAAAACTTAAAGAAAATGCATTTAGAAGTTTCTGAAGAATTAATATTACCGAAGCCAGGTGAAGTAAAAGACTTGATGAATAAAATGGATAAACTATTAAAATTAATAGAATCAAAATAAACTATAATTTAAATAATTTAGAATCATCAAACGTTAAAAAATGAAAATAATAAAACAATTTCCACTGATAATTCTAATTGCAATTTTCTTAATTTCTTGTAGGACAACAACCAATAAAGATTATCCCATTGATAATTTGGGAAAAAATATTGATGAGAATCCCAACCCAGAAAAGAAAAGAATGGAAATAAAGTTTTCTTGTGGAGAGGATGGTATTAAAGAATACTTAGATAATGGATGGAATATTTTAAAAGAAGATTCCCAAGAAAAAATTTGCACATGGAAATCTGTTCCTGCCACAAAAGATTGTGATATGGAAAACGATAAAGGATGTAAAATAACAAAGCCAGATAAAATAGGTAAAGAGAAAATTTATCTATTGGAAAAATAAATTTAAAATTATGACTCCAAAATCAGAACAATTAGTTGATTTAATTTTTAAGAAATTAAAAAACTATGAGAATAAAAAAATATTTTTAGAAAGAGAAAGTTTGAATAAATTTGTTCTTTCACTTTTCAAAGGAAACTGAATTCAGGAATTACTTAAGTTTACTGCTATAGTTAAATATGTTTTTTGATTAGTAAAAATATGTATAGTTTTTCTTCATTGACTTTAATTCTATCAATAATTTTTTTCATTAGTCTTTATTTTTTGTTTAGGGTTACTTCTAGTAAAAATAATTAGAAAATATTTTTCATCATACTTAAATGATCGGATCGTCCCTTAGTAGTAAAACTGTATGTTTATTTAAACCATCATTAATCCACTCCTTATATTCTTCTAGGAGACACTTTTTATCTGAATTATTAAGTAAATTAATTCTTTTTTTTGCATTATCTAATGCTAAATTAATACAGAAATTATAATCATAAGAATTTTCTTGCATAAGTTTTTATTAAATACTAGTAAAAATAATTTCTTATTTTGTATTGAAAATTACAATAATAAGCGTTGATCTAATAAGAGTATCAAACAATACGGAAGAAATTCTAATATATTTAAGATAATTATTTTGTTTATAAAAATACCATGTCATACGAAGCAGGCAGTAAAGAATGTAGACATTTAATTGAGGCCAAAGAAAGCCTTCTATCAACATTAGATGCGTTAAGTAATATACATTCGACCGATCTAATACAAATCCAAATCAAGGAAATTTACAATAAATTAGAACAGATGCACGATAATAGAAAAAAAATAGAATCTGCTTCAAATTACCTTTAACATATTCAAATTAACCGAAAGTTTTCAAAATTGGCTTTTTATCTTCGTTACTCTTTTTTCTGATAATAAATCCAATAAAGCATCAAGCTGTGCGAGTACTTCCTTTGCTTCATTCAGATTTGGCAACAAATCTTCCTTGATGAGCATTTGATGCATTTCTCTGAGCTCTAACCTTATATATCTAAGGTGAGAACATACCTCCTCTCTCTTAGTTGCACTCATATTTCCTTTATGCTCTTTATATTATACAGTACGATCTTTTTTGACTTCCAAATAAATTTTGTTAAATTGAAAAATTATTTCCAACCAAATAACATTTCAAAATCTTTTAAAATCGTGTTGTAGTAATATATCATTCATGAAAAAGAAAAAATCAAAAAAAAATCAAATTAATTCAAATTTAAATGATCAAAAATTAGGTCAAACAAAAAATTCTGCTAAATTAGTACTGTTTGTTTTTGGTATAGGTCCAATTATTGGCATAATAATATTTTTATACAGTAAGGGATTTTTTAATTCACCTACTATTTAAATTTTAAATAATCAATTTTAATAAAATTTAAAAATAATTATTGAAATTTTTTTAATGAAAATATCCTAAATTCTGCCATTTTTCTAGCATTTTCGGGATTAGCTTTTAAAAAAGGGTGATCTGATAAAAGTTCAAATACCTTATCTATCTTTAATCGTATATCATCACAATCAATATTTTCCCATTCCTCATCAAATGACATTGCAAAGCTATCAGCATTATCATATAGTTTATCTTTCATAATATTTGAAATTTAAATTAAGAAAATTTCAGAAATCCGACCCAATCTGAAAATGTAATTAAAAGAAGTATATAAAACTATCCCCATAAATATTTGAGAAATAACTTTGTATGAGTGTTCCTCAAAATTATACTTTAATATCATTATTTAAATTTATGCATAAGTGTTATTAATCAAAATCTAATATTATTTAACAGAAGTGTTACAATATTGGCATATGTAAAGACTCATGGAAAATAAAGTTAAAAGAATTGGGTATCTCCCTAGAAAAAGAGTACTTGAAATTATTGATGAAATATCTAAGAGCGAATCTATAAGTAGATCTAAGGTAGTTGGAATATTAGTTGAGGAAGCATTAGATGCCCGAGGAATTGCGAATTTTGGATATAGTAATATCAATAAGACAAATAAATACAAGTCGGATAATTTTAAAAATCTCCATAATGAGAATGCCCACTTAAAAGATACTGAAGATGAATTTGTTGATGATAGTGGATACACTGTATCAAATCACAAAACTTTAGACCGCTCAATATCTTCTGCAGATATTGAATTAGCAAATAAAATAAATATTCTTAAGGAATCAGGATTAATATAACTTTTATTGAGTAATTATTTTATTTTTTAATGCATAACATTGAATCATTGTTTATTCTTAGTCAAGAATAATATTCTTTTTACATAATTCGAATATTAAATCCTTTCTAAATATTAATTTTGAAATTAAAAAATGAAAGATATTAAATGTCCTTCATGCGGCAAAACTTTCCGAATTGATCCCAGCAGCTTTGAAGAGATACTTCTTCAGATAAAAGACGAAGAATTTAATAGACAAATAAAAGAAAGACTTATCTTGGCTGAAGAAGATAATAAAAAAGCTTTGGAAATTTTAAAACGTGAGTTAAAAATACAGTTAATAGAGCAGAATCGGATTAAAGAGTCTGAGATCCAAAATCTTGAATCTAAATTAAAAATAGCTGAAGAAAAGAAAACAAATGCCCTTAATGATTTAAAAAATCAAGCAACAAATAAAATTAATTCATTGAATAATGAATTAATCAAGTTGAAAGACGAAATTAAAAACCAGTCTTTAATTTCAGAATTATCTTTAAAAAACAAAGTTAGTGAAGCTGTTACTAGTTTAGAGAAAGAAAACTCATCTTTAACAAATTCCATTGAAAAGATGAAGCTTGAACATTCAATTAATGAAAAATTAATTGAAGAAAAGTTTAAAAGCAAAATTAGTGAAAGGGACCTTACTATTCAGGAATTAAGAGAAATGAAATCTAGATTATCTACAAAGATGATAGGAGAAACATTAGAAATTCATTGCGAAACTCAATTTAATCTGAATCGCGCCTCTGCATTTAAAAACTCATATTTCGAAAAGGATAATGATGCCACTTCAGGAAGTAAAGGTGACTATATATTTAGAGAGTTTGATGAAAATAAAACCGAAGTCGTATCTATAATGTTTGAAATGAAGAATGAAAGTTTAAATGGAACTAATAAAAGAAAAAACGAAGATTTTTTAAAAGAATTAGATAAAGATAGAAGACAAAAATCTTGTGAATATGCAGTTCTCGTTTCCCTTCTAGAACCAGATAGTGAACTATATAATGCTGGCATAGTGGATGTTTCTCATAGATTCCCCAAAATGTATGTCATAAGACCTCAATTTTTCTTGCCCATTATTTCTCTGCTAAGAAATGCATCTATGGAAACCTTAAAATACAAATCACAAATTGATTTAATGAAACGTGAGAATTTTGACATAACTAATTTTGAAAGTACTCTAGAACAATTCAAAAATGCAGTTGGTAAAAATGTTTCACTTGCCCAAGATAGATTTAATGATGCAATTTCAGAAATTGATAAATCAATAATCCATTTACAAAAAACTAAAGAGGCTTTAGTTCTCTCAAAAAAACATCTTTTATCTGCTGACAGCAAATCTCAAGATCTGACAGTAAAGAAATTAACTAGAAATAATCCAACAATGAAAAAGAAGTTTAATGATTTAAATAATTATGAAGATGAAGTAGCCTAATTAAAAAAGTTTTTAAAATTAATAATATATTTAAGTTTTAACTTATAAATATACTATAAATATACTGTAAAAAATAAATTTCATAGCAAAGAAAATAATGTCTACCAACACTCCTATTTTCAGTATTGCCAAAGATCTTAATGTCGAAAGTAATAGAATATTATTAGCCTGCAAGAAACTTGGAATCAATGCAAAAGGTGCAACAAAAAGATTAAATAAAGAAGAATTAGAAAAAATTAAAAGTTATTTTGAAACGGGCAAAAATGTGTCAGATGAAGTGATCAATTTAAATAAGGTTAAAAGTAAAAGTAGTTCTAAAAAAATTGTAGAAAAGGTAAAGATAAAATATTTTGCTAACAGACTTATTCGTAAATCTTAAATAAAAATAATTTTTTTTAATTACTTAAGGGAATAAGCCACAGAAGAAAAAAATAATAATTTATCATAAGCAAAAATACTTAAAATGAGCATAATCAAAATTTTAAATTCTCTAGAAAAATCTTGGGAAAGAGATGATATTCTTTTAAATATCAAGAAAGGGTTAGGGACAGATGAGATAGTTAATGAATTTCTTATTAAAAACGAAAGTCAAATTAAAGAATTAAATTTTTTATTAAGACCAGAAGATATTGAATTATTAAATCAAGTAGAAAAACTCTCGACTTGCGAATCTAAATTAATAAATGAGATTAAAAATTTAAATTACTTAGAAAATAATGAAAATCATCACATTATGAATAAAAAAAAGATTGTGTCATCTAATAGAATTTCTTTCAACAAAATTAGTTCATTCATGATTAATTGGAGTAATAAATTTGTAGTTATTGCTTTACTAACAATTTCAGCCATAGCTTTATCAAAACAAGCATGGGCATAATTAGCTAAATTAACTTCATTGTAAGAGATGTAGTTTTGAGAACTAAACAAGAATATTTAATTAGATATAAAGATGGAAATCTTTATTGTGAACTTGCTGATATTTGGATTGATCCAAGCAAGCCAGTAAAAAAGGCATTAATAACTCATGCTCATTTTGATCACTTTACATTTGGCTGTGAAGAATACATTTCTACTAAGGAAACTGCGATGCTTCTTAAAGAAAGAGTTGGAGATAATATCAAAATTAAGACTTTTGAATATGGAGAAGAATTTAAGATAAATGGCATTAATATTTCTTTTCATCCATCCGGGCACATCCTTGGATCTAGTCAAATAAGGTTTATTTTTGCTGAAGAAAAATGGCTGATTTCAGGTGACTTTAAGCTTCAAAAAGATCAGACTTGCAAACAATATGAAATAGTAAAAACTGATTATTTAATAAGCGAATGTACATTTGGTTTGCCAATTTTTAAGTGGGATGAATCAAATAAAATAGCAAATGATATTTCAAAATGGATAAATAATTCACCAGAAAAAACTTCTTTACTTTTCTGCTATTCACTTGGAAAAGCTCAGAGATTATTAAACGAAATTAATCAAACAAATTTTAAAGGCAATATTTATTCCCATGGCAGTATTCACAAAATGAACAATAGTTATAGAGAACTTGGAATTGATATTAAAGATACTATAAAAATTGAAAATAAAAAAAAGATAGATGAACTAAAAGGAAGTTTAATATTATTACCGCCATCGTTAAGTAAGGGTACTTATTTAAAAAATTTCAAAAACATTCAAACAGCCTTCGCGAGTGGATGGATGTCAATAAGAGCTCTAAGAAAAAGATCAGGATATGATAAAGGATTCGCAATCTCTGATCATGCGGATTGGGATGGGATTCTGGAAGTAGTAAAAAAGTCTGAAGCAAAAAATGTATTTTTTCATCATGGAGATAGTGAAGCTTTAAGTAAATATTTAGTTGAAAAGGAATCAACAAATGTCCTTTTATTCGGGAAATAAATATGAGCTTAAAAAAGTTTTCAGAATTATTTGGCGATCTAGATTCAATTAATAGTACAAATAATAAAATTGAAGTTTTAAAGAATTATTTTTTATCAAATGATCCAATAGATAATTCATGGGCAATATATTTACTAACTGGAAAAAGTAATAAGAGATTTATTAGTGGAAGATATTTAAAAAATCTTTTTTCTCAAATATATGAATATCCTCAATGGTTAATTGATACATGTTATTTAAAAGTTGGTGATTCTGCTGAGGTAATAACATTATTACTTAAAAATAAAACTAAATCTAGAAAAAAGAAATTATCAAATATAAGTCTCAATGAATTACTAAGCGGAACAATACCTGCATTATCAAAACTTAATGAGGAGCAGAAAAATTTAGAAATTAAAAATCTTTGGGAAACATTACCTGAAGATAACCATCTAATTTTTAATAAAATTCTTACAGGAACTTTTAGAGTAGGAGTCTCTGTCGGATTAATCACAAAATCAATATCAAAACTAATTAATATTGATGAAGAGATTATTTCTCATAGGTTGATGGGTGATTTTAAACCTTCAATTGATTCATATAAATTTTTAATTAACAAGGATATCAATCTTCAAGAATTAAATTCGAAACCATTTCCATTTCTTCTAGCAAATACTATTGAAGATAAAATCTTCAAAAATTCAATAAATGATTTTCAATTTGAATGGAAATACGACGGTATAAGGATGCAATTAATTAAAAGATCAGGCAATGTTTCGTTATGGACAAGAGGGCAAGAATTAGTAAATGAATCTTTCCCAGAATTAGTAGAGAAAATGTCACATATAAAAGATGATTTTGTTCTTGATGGGGAATTATTAGTTTGGAATTTTAAAGAGCAAATTGCCTTTGATTTTTCTTTACTTCAAAAAAGAATAAATAGAAAGTCTCCTACTAGATCAATCCAAATAAAATATCCAATTATTTTTATTGCTTATGATCTTTTAGAGATTAATGGGAAAGATATAAGAGAAATTAAATTAGAAAATAGAAGAATTGAGTTAGAAAAATATTTTTCAAAATGGCAAAATAAAACTGAGAATAATATCACTGATATTTTCAAAATATGTGATTTAATCTTTCCTAAAGATTGGCCTGATGCTTTAACTTATAAAGAAAAATCTCGGGAAAATAATACTGAAGGATTAATAATTAAGAAAAAGACTTCTATATACTCCTCTGGTAGAAAAAAAGGTATTTGGTGGAAATATAAAGTTGATCCTATGCAACTGGATGCTGTTCTAATTTACGCTAAGGGCGGTAGCGGTAGAAGAGCTGGTCTGTATACAGATTACAGTTTTGCATTATGGAAAGACAAAGAATTAATTAAATTTGCAAGTGCATATTCTGGTTTAACGAATATTGAGATTAAAGAGCTAGATAAATGGATAAGAAAAAATACAATAGAAAAATTTGGTCCTGTTCGATCGTTAAAACCAGAAATGGTATTCGAAATATCTTTTGAGAAAATACAAATTTCTAAACGTCATAAGTCAGGCATAGCAGTACGATTTCCAAGGATAACAAAATGGAGAAAAGATAAAAAAATTAATGATGCAGATAGCCTAGAGAATGCTTATGAACTAATGAAAAAAATATCATGAAAAATATTACGAAAAATAATAAGCAAAATAATTTAATTTCTAAAATTAAACAGTTTTTCTCAACAAATGGATGGGAGCCACTACCCTATCAGATCGAATCTTGGGAAGCATTTTTTAATGGAGAGAGTGGAATAATACAAGTTCCTACTGGATGCGGCAAAACTTATGCTGCATTAATGGGACCTCTATCAAAGATAGAAGATCCCAAAAATAATAAAAGTGTGAATATATTATTAATAACCCCTTTAAAAGCACTAAGTAGAGATCTAAAAAATTCCATACAATTAGCAGCTTTGCATTTTAATAAAGAAATCACTGTTGAAATTAGGAACGGCGATACAACCCCATATGAAAAGAAAAAGCAACTAGCTAAACCACCTAATATTCTTATTACCACTCCAGAGTCTTTATCTCTTTTACTTTCTAATAAAGAATCTAATCATCTGTTCAAGGAGTTGTCATCAATAATTATTGACGAATGGCATGAATTGATGGGTAGTAAAAGAGGAAACCAGTGCGAGTTATCTTTAAGTTGGCTAAGAGGTAATATAAAAAATTTACAAATTTGGGCAATGTCTGCAACTATTGGAAATATTGAAGAAGCAGCAAGAGCAATAGTTGGGATGAGGGCTATTAAACCCAGAATTATAAGTACAAATATTCAAAAAGAGATAGAAATTATAAGTGTTTTACCAGAGGAGGAAACCACCTTTCCATGGAGTGGGCATCTTGGGATTAGAAGTCATTCTTCACTATTAAAAATCCTAGATAAAAATAAAAGCACCTTATTATTCACCAATACGAGAAATCAATCTGAAAGATGGTATCAATGTCTTAAATTTTTTCTCCCAGAGATGGAAGACAAAATTTCACTTCATCACGGCTCCCTGGATAAACAAGATAGAAAAAGAGTTGAAGAAGGGGTTAAAGACGGATTAATAAAATGGGTAGTCTGCACCAGCTCGTTAGATTTGGGAGTTGACTTCCAACCTGTAGATCAAATAGTTCAAATTGGTAGTGCAAAGAATTTAGCTAGACTTATCCAAAGAGCGGGAAGAAGTGCACATAGACCAGGTGGAAAATCAAAAATAATTTTTATGCCTACTAATTCTTTAGAGTTATTAGAGATTAGTGCAATGAGAAGAATAATAAAAACTGGTATATCTGAGGAAATTAGACTTCCTGAATTATCTTATGATGTGCTTCTACAACATCTAATAAGTTTGGCATGTGGAAATGGCTTTGATCCGAAAATTGAGAAAGAAAGAATTAAAAGTTGCTGGAGTTATAGAAACCTAAAAGATCAAGATTGGAATTGGTGTCTTGACTTTTTAGAATATGGAGGAAAATGTCTTAAAGCATACCCAAAATATAAAAAGATAGTTAAAGAAGAATCACAAAATAATAATGAAAACTTTAAATATTTTGTAAAAGACAAATCTTTAATAAGAATGCATAAATTCAATATTGGGACCATTACAAGTGACAAATTTGTGAATGTCAAATATGTGAAAGGTAAATCTTTAGGTAATTTAGAGGAGAATTTTGCTTCAAAATTAAATCCCGGGGATACATTTTACTTTGCTGGCAAAATGCTTCAATTTGTAAGAATAAGAGATATGATTTTACACGTTAAAAAATCAACAAAAAAAAGTTCTCTAATTCCTGCATGGGTTGGAGGTCAAATGGCAATTTCTGATCTACTTTGTGAGAGTTTGAGAAAAGAAATAGATATATGCAACGAACTAGAAAATTATGATTGCTTAAATCCTGAACTCAATTCATTACGCCCAATATTGAATAAACAAAAAGTTCTTTCAAATATTCCAAAGAAAGATGAATTCCTTATAGAGATATATAAAACCAAGGATTTATCAAATCTTTTTGTTTTTACACTTGATGGCAAATTTGTAAATGAAGGAATTGCATTTTTATGGGCTTTGAGATTGGCAAAATTAAAACAATCTACATTTAGTATTACTGCTAATGATTTTGGATTCAGCTTAACTACTGCAGAAGATTATGATTTTTCCATAATAAAAAAAGAAGCTGATTACTTTTTAAATAACAAAAAATTAGAGGAAGATCTAGAAAATGCAATTAATTTTTCAGAATTAACAAAACGAAGATTTAAAAATATTGCCCAAATAAGTGGACTAGTAAATCAAAATAATCCAACCAAAACAAAAACTTCTTCCCAACTTCAAATAAGTTCAAGTCTTTTCTACGATGTCTTTACTAAATATGAAGAAGGCCATCTTTTGATAAAACAATCGCATCAAGAAGTTAAAGAATATCAATTAGAAAATAAAAGAATATCTAGATCATTAGAAAGATTAAAAAATTTAAAAATGCTACTAAACGAGATAAAAACTCCAACTCCTTTTGCTTTCCCTTTACTAGTTGAAAGACTTAAAAATACTTTAAGCAATGAACCAATAGAAAAAAGAGTAGAAAAACTTATAAAAAAATATAGTGATTAAATGAAAAAAAGTTCTTTTAAATTTTGTTGGGAAGATACATTGTTAGAGATGCTTCCTTCAAGAGCTTTATTTTTACCGCAAACAAAAGAATTGTTAATATCCGATATTCATCTTGGGAAAGCCGAGTATTTTCAGCAAAATGGTATCCCCCTTACCAATAATCTAGATGAAAATAATTTCGCAAGAATAAAAAAAATAGTAAAAAAATATACTCCTGATAAATTAATAATTTTGGGAGATTTATTCCACAGCAAATATTCAATAGATAAAACTCTTCAAAAAAAAGTTGAGGATCTTCCTGAACTACTAAAAACTAACGTTGAACTAGTCCGAGGAAATCACGATGTAGGTTGCAAAATTAAAAATATTAAAATTTTTGATATTAGAAAAACTAAAAATATTACTTTTAGTCATGAACCAGTTAATTTAGAAAACGATAAAACCTTGAATATTTGTGGACATTATCATCCAAAAATCTACATAAAAAACAATGGAGATAAATTATCATTTAGGTGCTTTGCAATGGATAAGAATAAAAATACTTTATTTTTACCTGCATTTGGAGACTTAACAGGAGGATATCCCTGCAAAAAGTCATTTAAAAAATGGGCAATTGTTTCTGAAGAAGAAATTATCGAAATAAAATCTTAAAAAAATCCTATTGAAGTCACTTAAATTTTTCATTTAGATATACCAATTTATACTTAAAAGTCTCGTTTGTTTTATTTATCCATTATTTTGATTCTATAAATCAATTTCTACTAGTAGAAATAGACAATAAAAAATTTATAAAGCTAATGCCCCTTTCTTTAGCAAACAATCCACGTTATAAAAAAAATAAACACGTTTTATAGAAATGAAAAAATTAATAGCCTTGATTTTATTTCCATTTCTTTTCATGCCATTTGGGGCAAAAGCAAATGATAATTTTTCCGTTGAAATAGAAGCACTTACACTTGTAATGGAGCAATATAACGAAGAAACTGAATCAAGTGTTGAACTAGAGATGGAAAATAAAAAGCCAAGTTACATGGCTCTTAAACAAGACGAATGCAATGCCACTGTTGAAGTTACAGAAACAACAGGATTAGAAGTTGTAAATACTGAATCTTTCGACGTAAATGTCTGCCTGAAAGAAATCTATAAAGTAATAAACTAAATAAGCAGTTTATAAAAATATTATAAAAACAAGCAAATTAAAGAGGTCTTTTACTTAAAGAAGGTAAGACCTCGAGACCTAACAGAAAACTTTGGAACGGGTTCTGCATACCTAATTGATAACTACAATGAAATTGTAGAGGTGTAATTAAAAGTACAAAACCTAAAATTATATTTTAAATAATTACTTCTTCTTTGATAATGTTTTTGATTCTTCTCTAGACATTAAAGCTTCGATTTGAGCAAGAACTTTTTGAAGTTCATCCGTTTTTGTAAGAGATGCTTCTGCTACTTCTCTTAATTTTTCTAACTGTTCTTTAGTTTTATCCATGATAAATAAATTAGAAATTAACCACTCTTAAAAATGGTTTTAATACAGATTTTTCACTCCCACACAGATTCATATTCTCTCTTTTTTTTATAAAGTCAAATAAATTACCCTTTTTTAAGGTTTTATTAGGACTTCCAATTAATTCTTTATTTAATATTGAAACCATAAGATTACCTGAAATAGAAATACTCTTAAATTATGAAGTAAATACAGGTAACCCTATTGTTGCAGTTGTTATGAGAGCCCCTGCAAAAATCAAGAAAGGTAGAAAAGGGTAGTTTTTCAAAGATAAACTTACTAATTCGCAATTACTATATAGGTATTTATACTATTTGTCTACCCCTAAGCTTTCTTAAAAAGTAAAAATTATTCTTTTAAAGGCAAAATTATAAATTAACCAAATTTACCTGATATATATTCCTGAGTGGTTTTTTCTTTTGGAGAGTTAAAAATTTTCTTAGTAGAATCAAATTCGGCAAGATAGCCGACTTTCCCTCCATCACCATCTTCGTATTCAACTGCATTAAAGAAAGCAGTCATATCACTGACTCTTAATGCCTGCTGCATATTATGAGTAACGATTATTATTGTGTAATTCTTCTTAAGTTCGTGCATCGTCTCTTCTATTTTCAAAGTAGAGATTGGATCTAAAGCTGAGCATGGCTCATCCATGAGAATTATTTCAGGCTCAATTGCGATGGTTCGAGCAATACATAATCTCTGTTGTTGTCCACCAGATAAAGAGTAACCACTATCATTTAATTTATCCTTACATTCACTCCATACAGCAGCTTTTCTCAAGGAACTTTCCACTAATTCATCCATATCTCCCGTAAAGCCATTGATTCTTGCTCCGAATGCAATATTTTCGTAGATAGATTTTGGAAAAGGATTAGGTTGCTGAAAAACCATTCCGATTCTTCTTCTAACTTCAACTGGATCTACTCTTTTGTCATAGATATTAGTTCCATCAAAGAGGACTGTCCCTTTTAACGAACAGTTAGGGATTAAATCGTTCATTCTATTCAAAGCTCTAAGAACGGTTGATTTACCACAACCAGAAGGGCCAATGAGTGAAGTTATATCTCCTGCTTTAAAATTTAAAAAAACATTTTTTACCGCTTCAAAAGTGCCATAACTAATAGAAACATCCTCAAGAGATAAAATGTTTTTCTTTTGCGACTTTTTAGTGTTTTTAATCATTTCATACCCTCTTAGTTGTCTCAGTAAAAGCGGCAAATATCCTTGAAAAAATATTAACTGTTAGTATTGATATGACAAGAATAAAGGAAGCCGCCCAGGCTAGTTTATTCTGTGCATCATAAGGTTCAAGGGCAAAATTATATATCAAAACAGCTAATGAGCCCATCTCGTAAAACAAATCTTCAAAACCTACTATGTAGTAGTAAGAAAATAAAGCAGTAAATATCAAAGGTGCTGTTTCGCCTGCAGCCCTTGCGATTCCAAGCACAACCCCAGTAGCAATAGATCTAAATGCTGTGGGTAAAGTTATTTTTAATATTGTTGTATACATACTTGCTCCTATGCCTAGAGAAGCATACCTTAATTCATTTGGTACTAACTTTAAACCTTCATCAGTAGTTTTTATAACTGTAGGCAACATCAATATTGAAAGAGCCATACCTCCTGCAAAACCACTGTACATACTGCCAAATAAAATTTTTGTTGAAACGATTAAGGCATAAATAAATACACCGGCAATTATTGAAGGAACACCAGCTAAAACATTAACTCCGAATCTAATAAATTTTGAAAAAGATCCTCCGTTTGAATATTCAGCTAGATATATGCCACCGCCAACACCTACTGGTATGGCAATAATTGAAGCAATAGTTGTAATAACTAGTGTCCCAATTAATGCAGGATTAATTCCTCCCGCATCTAAATCATCTCCAGGAGGATTTGGTTCTAAAGTAAATAATTCTGGTGTGATTTGAGCTCCCCCTTTAATAAGAATATATGTAACCACAAAAATCAAAGGAAGAATTGCAATGAGTGCACAAAAAACTGATAAAGAAGTAAAGAATTTATCTCCTACATTTCGTGATAGTTTTTTCTGGTAATAAAGAGAATTCATAATCATCTAATATTTGAGACTAAATTTCTTAACTAGCCATTGAGCAAAGATATTAACCACTAAAGATAGGATCATTAGTACAAAAGCCGCATAAAAAAGTGATGAGACCTGACTTCCATCGGCTTCACCAAACTGGTTTGCAAGCATAGAAGAGATGGTATATCCAGGAGATAATAGTGACCAACTAAATACATTAGAATTTCCAATAATCATGGTGACAGCCATGGTTTCACCCATTGCCCTGCCTAACGCCAATAGAACACCTGCCATAATTCCTGATAATGCCGCAGGCAAAATTACCGAAAATATAGTTTTCCATCTACTTGCACCAATTCCATAGGAAGCATTCCTAAGCTTTTTGGGAACTTGATTCAGACTATCTCTAGCTATCGAGGTCACTATTGGTAAAAGCATTACCACTAAAATTATTATCGCTAAAAGTGAATTCCGACCTGCAGGCTCCGAACTAAATAAAGGAATCCAACCAAAGAATTTATGTAAAAAAACAAAAAACTCTCTAAAGAAAGGTTCCATAACAAATATCGCCCATAATCCCAATACGACAGATGGTATAGCTGCTAGTAATTCAACAAATGAACCTACTATTTCTCTGACAAATTTCGGAACAAAATCCTCTGTAATAAATATCGCAGTTCCAACACCTAAGGGGATAGTAATCAATAATGAAAGAAGAGAAGTAACTAATGTCCCATATATTGCTGTAAAAGCTCCATATTCATCTTTTACTGGATTCCATTCAGAAGTTACTAGAAAATTTAAGCCATACCTTGAAAATGATTCAAATGACTGAAAAAAGACTACTAAAATAATTCCAAAAAGTACTATTGCAACAAGACTAGACAAGGCTAGGGTTGTATTTTTAAAGATTAAATCTATATTTTTTTCAATTCCGAATCTTTTACGATTCTTGAAAAGAGTTAATTTCTCTTCCATTAAAAAAAGAATATATCTACAAATCTACTATTAAATATTGGAAAAGACTTTAAGAGGGGTTAAAGGTATATGAAAGTCATGAAAAGATAACATCCTTAAATTAATTTCTTCAAAAATTTTTTCTTTAACTTTACTTAACCATAGGTGAATATTATTTATTGAATAGGAACTGAGGGAATGTTTAAATACAGGGAATTTATTGCTCAAATCAAATATAAAGAAGTAATATCTTCCCCTGTATATTTTATTCCTGTTTTGCTTCTATCAATAATGATTATTATAGAAGGTTTTCACATCTTTAATCACAAACAAAATTGCAAAACTAAAGCTGAGTGGATGGAACAATCAGGAATGACTTATGACAGGGAATCAGAAGTTAATTAATAAAAACAAAAATATAATTTATTCACAACAACGTTTTCTATTTGAGGAATAATCTGTCAAAGAAGTTATCCATTCCTTGATCAAAAAAAGAGATTCTTTATTTAGGCTGTAATACACCCATCTACCTTCTTGCCTATCTGAGATAAGACCAGCTTCCTTCAAAATTTTTATGTGATATGAAATTCTTGATTGAGACAATTTAGTTAATTTCATAATATCGCAAACACAAACTTCTCCATCCATCATTAGGTCAATTATTTCTAGCCTAAAAGGATCAGAAAATGAAACCATAAACTTAGATATATTTTCTTTTTTTACTTTGCTACTCTCTTTTAACAATTTTAAAGTATTTAGATTATTTTAAATATAGCTTAAATAAAAAAGATTTCATTAATCAAAACATCTTGATATATCAAAATATTTTGATGTATGATTTATATAGAAAATTTCAACAGTGATGAAAATTGGAATTAATGGTTTTGGAAGAATTGGCAGATTAGTTTTCAGAACATTATGGGATAGAGCTGATATAGAAATAACTCATATAAATGAGATAGCAGGAGATTCGAATGCTGCTGCGCATTTACTCGAATTCGATTCAGTCCATGGTAGATGGGTGAAAGATATAAAGGTTAAAGAAGAAGAAATAATAATTGATGGAAAGAAATTAACCTACACATCTTTTAAAAATTACCTTGATGTTCCTTGGGAAAAATCTTCTGTAGATATTATTTTGGAATGTACAGGAAAGAATAAAAAGCCAGACAAACTAAATCCCTATTTTGATACTCTTGGGATGAAAAGAGTAATAGTAGCTTGTCCAGTCAAAGGAATTGTTGCAGAAGCTGAATCACTGAATATTGTTTACGGTATAAATCAAAGTCTTTATGACCCTACCAAACATAAATTAGTAACTGCAGCATCCTGCACTACAAATTGTTTAGCTCCGATAGTAAAGGTAATTAATGAAAATTTTTCTATTAAACACGGTGCTATTACAACTATTCACGATGTAACGAACACTCAAGTTCCTGTAGATTTTTATAAAAGTGATCTGAGGAGAGCAAGAGGATGTATGCAAAGTTTAATACCTACTACCACTGGATCTGCTAAAGCTATCGCTGAGATCTTTCCAGAATTAAAAGGAAAATTAAATGGACATGCAGTAAGAGTTCCTCTACTTAATGGTTCTTTAACAGATGCAGTTTTTGAATTAAATAAAGAAGTGACAACTGAACAAGTGAATATGGCACTAAAGGAAGCTTCAGAAACTTATTTAAAAGGAATTCTTGGCTACGAAGAAAGACCTTTAGTTTCTGCAGATTATGTAAATGACTCTAGAAGTTCGATAGTTGATAGTTTATCAACGATGGTTGTTAATTCAAATTTATTAAAGATATACGCTTGGTATGACAACGAGTGGGGTTACAGCTGCAGACTTGCAGATCTTACTGAATATGTAATCAAAAAAGAGATTTAATTTATGTCTTTATGAATTTATCTAATATTCAACAATATAGTGTTGTAACAGCAAACTATTGGGCGTTCACGCTTACTGACGGCGCATTAAGATTATTAGTTGTTGGTCACTTTCATGAGCTAGGTTACACAACTCTACAAATTGCTTTACTTTTCCTTTTTTATGAGTTTTTTGGAATAATTACTAATCTTTATGGTGGCTGGATAGGAGCAAGATATGGATTAAGGCTTACTTTATGGATTGGGACTATCCTGCAAATCATCGCTCTTTTTATGCTTATTCCAGTTAAGGAAGATTGGCCGGTAATTTTTAGTGTCGCATACGTTATGGTTGCTCAAGCAGTTAGTGGAATAGCAAAAGATTTAAACAAAATGAGTGCTAAAAGTGCTGTTAAGACAGTAGTCCCAGAGACAAATGATGGCAATGATACTGGCCAAAAACAACTTTTTAAATGGGTTGCTATTTTAACTGGATCTAAAAATGCTCTTAAGGGAGTTGGTTTTTTCTTGGGTGGACTTTTATATAAGTTATTTGGATTCAATAATGCTGTAGGAATTATGGGTTTTGGACTCTGCTTAGCCTTTTTATTGACATTAATTTTACCTGGAGAAATTGGCAAGATGAAAACCAAACCAGCTTTTAATGATCTTTTTTCAAAATCAAATGCCATAAATATTCTTTCTGCAGCAAGATTCTTTCTTTTTGGAGCAAGAGATGTTTGGTTTGTTGTAGCTCTTCCAGTATTCCTAGATATGGCATTTGGTTGGGACTACATGGAAATAGGATTATTTCTTGGGGCCTGGGTAATAGGTTATGGAATTGTTCAGGCTTCTGCTCCAGCAATTAGAAAGATATGGGGCCAGAAAGAAAGTCCAGATCGTAAAGCTATCCAATTTTGGAGTGCCGTATTAATGGTAATACCATCTTTGATAGGAGTCGCATTATGGAGAGAAAGTTCTCCATCAATAGCAATAATTTTAGGACTTACTATTTTTGGATTTGTTTTTGCAATGAATTCCTCTACACATTCTTATATGATTTTGGCCTACTCTGATAATGAAAAAGTCAGTTTAAATGTTGGCTTCTATTACATGGCAAATGCTGCTGGAAGACTAGTTGGAACATTACTATCTGGCTTACTATTTATGATTGGGAGAAATCCGAGTATTGGTCTTCAATATTGTCTTTATTTTTCATCACTTTTAATATTCTTATCTTGGATTTCGAGTCTTAAATTACCATCAATCAAACAAAGCTTATCAGCTCCATAAAGACTAATTTTTAGGAATTAGAATATTTTAATGGCAAAAATATCCTTAATTGAACTTGCAAAAACTTTCTTAAAAATTGGTATTTTAAGTTTTGGAGGACCCTATGCTCATATTTTCTTATTCGAAGATGAACTTATAAATAATAAAAAATTGATATCAAATCAATCTTTTGAAAAAGGTATTGGATTATGTCAAATACTTCCAGGACCAATATCTACTCAATTGGCAATATATATAGGTCTTAAAATCAATGGTTATCTTGGTGGATTGATATCAGGTATAAGTTTCATTATCCCAGGATTCATTTCAGTATTAGCTCTTAGTTTTTTTTGGCAAATTGGTTCTGGATCAAAATTCTTAACAGATTTAATTTATTTTAACCCGCCTATTATTGCAGGGATAATTTTTTCATTCTCATTAGTTCTATTAAAAAAAAGATTAAAGTTTGATCGAATATTATTCTCCAGCTCAATATTATTTCTACTTATATTTGCTAAATATAATAGTATTCAATTTCCACTCATAACAATTCTTAGTATTGCAGGATTGATAAATATATTTTTAAAGAAATTCAAAAATATTTTTTATAGCTTGGTCCCTTTATCTATATTTTCAACAACCTCATTTTTGATTAGCTCGGTCTTTTTAGATATATCAAAGTTTTATAATTTTTTAAGAGAGTCTATAACCTCAAAGTTTTTAGTAGATTACCTTAATCTGTTTTTTTTCTTCTTTAAATCGGGACTTTTTATTTTTGGAGGTGGATTAGTAATCATTCCTCTTATGAGTGATTATGTTATCTCGCAAGGATGGTTAACAAATAATGAATTTATAGATGGAATAATGATTAGCCAAATAACACCTGGGCCTGTCTTATTAATTACAAGTTTTATTGGATATAAAGCAGGGTTTTCGATCGGAGGAATAAATGAAGCTTTAAAGTATTCATTTATATCAACTTTTGCAATTTTTTTACCAAGTTTTATATTGATTTTTGTTTTTGGAAAAGGCTTTATAAAAAACAGAATTAAATCAATTAATTACTTTATCGAAGGAGTGATCAATACAATTCCTGGAGCAGTTATTTTCTCTGGATTTAATTTAATTGAAGATAGTTTTTCATCAAAATTCTTTTTAATTAGCTCTATTTTTATAGTTTTAATCTCCACACTATTATCTTTTTTAAAAATAGTTCCAACATACATACTCATTCTTTTTTCTTTAATATTAGGCTTGTCAAAATATTTGTTTGCATAAAAAAAAGGAGGAAATAAATTCCTCCTTTTAAATATTGTCTTACGGTTTATTTACCGATTCTTTTTACAGCAGCTCTTGACTTCTCAAGAATATCTCCTTTTAAGGGGACAAATCCAAGTGATGGAGCTTTATCTTGATACTCATCACTTAATAATGTATTAAAGGCTTGTTTGATAGCTTTAGTGTTTCTACCATTACCCTCTTCATAAGCAAGTATCCATGTTAATGAAGCTATAGGGTATGCTCCTTTTGCAGTTGGATTAGGATTTTTACCAGCAAGATTTTCATCTAGAGTAATACCATTAAGAGCCTTAGCTCCTGCTTCTACAGATGGTTTTAGAAACTCACCTGAAAGATTTTGAAGTGCAGCAGCCTTAACATTACCTTTTATGTAAGACTGGTTAACATAACCAATTGCGCCTGGAGTGTTTTGAATAACACCCGCAACACCAGAATTACCTTTTGCTCCAACACCTGCTGGCCACTTAACTGATTTACCAGTTCCTAAAGTCCATGTTGGTGAAAATGCTTCCATAGAGTTTGTAAAGGCTTTAGTTGTACCTGATCCATCAGAACGATGTGCCCAAGTTAACTTACCTGATTTACAGCCTAATTCTTTCCAATTTTTAACCATACCCATAGCAACCCTTACTGCTTGCTCTTGAGTAAGTTTCAAATCACAATCATAGTTATAACCAAAAGCAATAGTTCCTCCAACCATAGGAATCTGAACTAATCCTCTTGTTACCTTCGCTATATCTTTAGCCTTCATAGGATCATCAGAAGCACCGAAGTTTACAGTTTGATCAATAAAAGCTTTTCTTCCAGAGCCTGAACCAACAGCCTGGTAATTAACTCTTGGTCCGCCTGAAGAGGCTAAATCTTTGAACCAACGAGTGTAAATTTTGGCGGGAAATGATGCTCCAGCACCACTTAATCTAGTTTTAGCAGAAACACTTGTGCCAGGAACACTTGTACCAGCAGCAATGGCTACTGCAGAAGTGAGAACCAAAGCTTTCTTAGCTATGTTCATGGATGTCATGATTAAATGAAAGACTACATATATATAGCATTGAATTTATACACAAATACTTATTAATTAAAATTTTATCCTGTGGTTAATTAGTTCTTAACCCCTTCTTAAACTAAATATTAAAAAGGCATTTTTTCGTTTGGTTTTAGAAATATTTTTAAAATAAACATACTATAGTTTTTAACTTTTATTAAAAAATTTATGAACAATGTATATATTTTTTTTTTTAATTTAAATGAAGTTTAAGTTCTCTTTAAATTTTCCTTTTTTACTTTATTTCTTACCCGTTTCTTAACCTAAATTCGTTCTTATACATTTGGATATTTATCCATTTTTACGTGTTGAGGTTCATGAAACTTTTTCAAAAATTAATTGCTGCTCCTGCCATAATTTCTTTGGCATCAGGTTTTGCAGTAAATGCATCTGAGATCAATATTTCTGATCTTGGTAAATTTTCAAATTCTCGTAATTTAGTATCTTTAGGTGATTTCAAATCAGATACTTTATTCCCAGGAGATTGGGCTTATGATTCATTAAAGGATCTAACAAATAGTCCAAAATTTAATGGTAACTCAGTAACTCGTTTAGAAGCTGCTGCTGAATTAAACAATCTAATTGCAGGCGGTGAAGGCTTAATGAATGGAGCTGCAATAGATAGACTAAGTGATGAGCTTGGTTCTGAGTTAGCAATTATGAAAGGAAGAGTGGATGGCCTAGAAGCTCGTGTTAATGGCATTGAAGCTGGTTCTTTCAGTGATACAACCAGTTTAAAAGGAAAAGCTAAATTCATGATAGGTGCTGCTGATGGTCCTGATGGTTCTGAAGAAGCTGTTTCAATGAATTACTTTTGGGAAATTGATCTAAACACATCATTTACAGGTGATGACAAATTAAATGTAGAGATCGAAACAGGTAATACACCTGAAGATTTAGAAAATGGTTTGCTTAAGATCACAGATTTTGGTAAAGATTCTGGAGATGAACTTAAAGTTTCTGACTTAAATTACACATTCCCAGTTGGAGACTGGTCTATAACTGTTGGCGATTCATTGGATGCAAGTAAGCAATTTACTGGCGCTTGTGAATTTGATAACATTGTTGACAATCTTAGTGATTGCGGAACAGGAAACTCTATTGCTGTTGGTGGTGATCAGTCAATTAGTGCTGGTTATGATTTTGATAATGGTTTTTCAGTTGGACTTGGTGTTTCAGCTGAAGATGGAGAAAAAGCTTCTCTAGATGAAGACGGTGACCCACAAGACCACGGTATTTTCACAGCATCAGGTGAAGACATATATGCTCTAAATGTTGCTTATACTGGGGAAAATTATGGTATTGCTCTCGCTTACGCTGATGTAGATGTTGCAACATATTGGGGTCTTAATGCTTCCTACTCTCCTGAGAGTGTTCCTTTTACAATTAGTGGTGGTGTAGAACTCGGTGAAGAAGATGATGGTACAGAAACTACACAATGGGCAGCGGGACTATCAACCGATATTGGTTACGGTACTTTAAGTGCTGGATTAGGAACAGATGGTTCTTATGAAGATGGTGACGATGCAACATACGCATATGAACTTTCATATGAATTTCCTATAAATGATGGGATGAAAGCAATGCCTTTCTTGGCAATTGTTGAAGGAGACGGTGATGATGAAGATACTACAATTGCAGGAATGCAAGTATCATTCAAATTCTAATCATAATAACCAAATTTATAAGGACCTCTAATTAGGAGGTCCTTTTTTTTTGCTTACCTTTTTTAAAACCTTAAATTGTTCTTAATAAATTAATTTTTTTTTCTTAACTTTTCAAAGGGAATATATGAAAGGTTTCTTACGCACTAAATGAAAAAAACCCTAGCTGCTGCAAGTTTTTCAGCATTACTTGCAATTGTCGCATCCTCTACAAATAGCGGATTTGCAAATTGGAATACAAAGTATTGGGCAAATGAAAAAAATTTCAACAGAATTTCTTCTTTCAATGTAAGTGATAATTTACCAAAAGGATCAAAATCTACCACCAAAACTTCTTCAGAAGTTGTCACAGCATCAGAAGATGGAAAGACTTTGATGTATACAGATAGCGATCTAGGAGTAGTAGGTTTAGTTGATATCTCAGACCCTGCAAAACCTAAAGCACTGGGTGTTGTTGAACTGGAAGCAGAACCAACTGGAATTGCAGCACTTGGAAACAATGCTTATATAGGTTCGAATACATCTGAAAGTTATACAAATCCTTCAGGAGCATTAGTTCAATACAATTTAGAAACAAGAAAAGCAGTAAAAGAATGTGATTTAGGTGGGCAGCCTGATAGCGTTTTTGTTTCACCAGACGGAACATTTCTAGCTGTCGCTATAGAAAATGAGAGGGATGAAGAATATAAAAATGGATTTATCCCTCAATTAGATGATGAAGGTAAACAAATTAATCCTCCAGGTTATGTTTCTCTTGTGAAGTTAAACAAAAGAGGAAGAATACAATGCAATTCTATAAAAAAAGTTGATTTAACAGGATTATCTGAAATAGCGCCTAGCGATCCCGAACCAGAATTCGTTGCTATTAATGATCTTGGTGAAACAGTTGTCTCTCTTCAAGAAAACAATCATCTTGCAGTAATTGATAAAGATGGAAATGTAATATCACATTTCTCGGCAGGGATTGTAAAACAAATGGCAGGAATGGATACAAAGAAAGATGGAGCACATAAATTTAAAAGCAAGCTAAAAAATGTAAGAAGAGAACCCGATGGTCTTACTTGGATTGATAATGATCATTTTGCAACAGCAAATGAAGGCGATTACAAGCATATTGATCCAAATCAGGCAAAAAGAGGTGGTTCAAGATCCTGGACTATTTTTAAAAAAGATGGAACAGTAGTTTATGAAGATGCAAATAGACTTGAAAGAGCAATTGCACAAATAGGTCATTTCCAAGATGGGAGAGCAGGTAAAAAGGGAGTAGAACCTGAGTCAGTTACATATTCAAAAATTAATGGAACGCCCTATTTATTTGTTGGTGCTGAACGAGCTGGTATAGTAGCTGTTTACGATATCACAGAACTAAATCAACCTTTGCTTACTCAATTACTTCCATCAGGCATTGGACCAGAGGGATTTGTCGCAATTCCAGAGAGGGGATTAATTGCCTCAGCAAATGAAAAAGACTACAACAAAAAAGAACCTGGTTTATCTTCTCATGTGACTATTTATCAACTACAAGATGCTCCTGCTTCATACCCACATTTAACAAATGAAAATGGCCTTGAATTCGTATCTTGGGGAGCGATAAGCGGAATGGTGGCTGGAGATGACGGTAAGATTTATGCTGTAAATGATGGAACTTTTAAAACTCAGCCAAGAATTTACGTTATTGATCCTTCATCTTCGCCAGCACTATTAGAAAGAGCTATAGATATAAAGCTAGATGGTAAGACCGCATTATTTATGGACCAAGAGGGTATTACTACTGATGGTAATGGTGGATTCTACATTTCTACTGAAGGAATCAAGAAAAAGCTAGATGAACATCCTCCTGCTATCTACCATGTAAGCTCAGATGGTGAAATTTTAGAGAAGATAACTCCACCACCTTCATATCTTAATTATGCTGAAAACCCTGGTTTTGAGGGTATAACAAGAAACGGGGATATTCTTTATATTGCCCAACAGAAGCCTTGGGGTGATGATACTTTCAATACTACTAAGATCCTTTCCTATAATTTAAAAACTAAACAGTGGGGCGCCGTAAATTATCAATTAGATAGGATCAAAAAAGGTGGAGTTGGCATTTCAGAATTGTCTTACCATAACGGGGCACTTTATGTAATTGAAAGAGATAGTTTCTATGGAAAGAAAGCAAAATTGAAAGCTATATATAAAATAGATTTAGATGATGTCATTTTCGAGGGTCTTCAAACTAATATTCCACCAAGACTTTATCCCCTAGTTGAAAAAGTGTTAGTTACTGATCTAAAACCAGTAATGAAATCTACGGGTGGGTTTATCCTTGAAAAAGTTGAAGGTTTAGCAATAACAAAAGACGGGCAAGCATGGATTTCAACTGACAACGACGGGACTGGAAAGAAATCAACTGGTGAAACTCTTTTCCTAAATATTGGAAAAATCTAGTTAAAACTAATAATAAAAGTCACCTTTTATATAAGGTGGCTTTTTTTTTGCAGTTCTTATAATTAAAAAAAGTTAAATCATGAAATACCTACTATTTATTACTTTATTCATCGCCCCAGTCAAAGCTGAAACAAAATATTATTGGCAAGGTGTCAGGCATTATTTAAATCGACCCAAACTAATGATAGAAGCATGCAAAGATATGAGAGAAGAAAATGACATTGGAACATCTGCTTTCGAGAGTATGTACATGCCAACATTACCTGATCGGCTTTGGTTAGCTATTGGCAAAAGAGATTCTTATTGGGCAGATGACTCCAAAGAAGGAAGCATTCTTTTTACAAGAGAAGGGGTCTTGAATTTAAAAAAATTTATTGCAGAAAAATCATGTCCTAATATTTTTTAAATTTTCCCTATAAATCTGTATTAAGACACGGAAAGATAGTTTCAATAATCGCTCCACCATCTTTATGATTAAATGCCTTTATAAAACCTTTATTGTTATTAATTATTTTTTTTGTAATTGAAAGACCTAAACCACTACCACTTTTCTTAAATTTAGTCCTTGATGGATCCCCACGATAAAAACGAGAAAAAATATCATTAGATTCATTTTCCGCTAATCCAATACCTTTATCTCTAATTCTGATAACAACAGAGCTATCTCTCTTAAAAATTTCAATTTGTATGTCCTCATTTGTTGGGGAGTAACGAATAGAATTATCTAAAATATTTATAAATGCTCTCTTTAAATTTTCAATATCACCAGATATATAATATTTTGTTGGTATAAATAAATTTATTTTTATATCTTTTTTTTCTGCAAGCGGTTTTAAGGTTTGCCAAGATTCCATAACCAAATCTGAAATAGATATTTTTTTGTTTTTTTTAAAAGCTTCGCTACTTTCTAGCTTAGAAAGCTCTAAAGTCTCTTCGGCCATTTTTCTTAATCTCTTTGACTCTTTCTTAAGCCTTTTAACAAGATACCTATCCTTTTTTGATACTACTGATTCAAGTCTTTCCCCAATTAAAATAAGTGATGTAAGAGGCGTTTTCAGTTCATGAGACACATCATTAATTAATTGATTTTGCCTTTTTTTTATGGATTCAATTGATAATTTACTTTCCAACAATATTAAATAGTTCTTTTTCCTTCCTCTAACAATATTTGCCCAAATGGGTACTCCCGCAATTGTGAAATCAAGGTTGAATGGGAAATCTTTTTTTCTTAAATATAGAATTTTATTACTAAGTACTTCAAGCTCATTAATATCATTAATTGCTTTTCCAATAACATCTTTATATTTGATAACCCTAATAAGAGATAAAGCTTTCTGATTGATAAATTTTATTGTTAGATCAGATGATAAGATTATCCACCCTTGCGATGAATAATCTAACCAAGACAACAGTTCTTGAGGTCTAATTTTATCAAATGGGAAATCAATAGTTTTTTTATACTTATTTTTATCAACTTCAATTTTTTTTTCTTTTGATTGAGAAAAATGCTTGACTTTTATTTTCCACTTCTGATGTAAAAAAAATAATACTTCTTGTAGTGTTTTCATTTTCATCCAAACTTATATCCAAAACCTCTTACAGTTTTAAGAAACTTTGGAGCTGAGGGATTTTCTTCTAATTTCTCTCTGAGCCACCTAACATGAACATCTACTGTTTTAGTATCACCAATAAAGTCAATTTCCCAAATTTTTTCAAGTATTAAATCTCTTGACCATACCCTTTTTGGATTTTTCATAAATAACTCTAATAATTTAAATTCTTTTGGGGATAATGTTATTTCTCTATCAAAAGAAGTTACCCTACATTCTTCGAGAAACATTTTTATATGATTAAACTCGATGACAGTTTGTGATTTTTCTATATTTTTTTTATTACGTTTATATCTTCTTATTAAGGCTCTTGATCTAGCAATTAATTCATTTAAACCAAAAGGTTTTGTTAAATAATCATCTGCACCAACCTCTAAACCAAGAACCCTGTCTGATTCATTATCTTTAGCACTCAAAATTAGTATGGGTGTATAATTTTCTTCATTTCTTATTTTTCTACATAACTCTAATCCATTTAACCCTGGCAACATTAAATCGAGAATTATTAGGTCAACATCATTTTTAGTATCATTAGTAATAAAATCTAAAGCACTTAAGCCATCTTTGAAACTTGATACTTTAAAACCTTCGCTATTCAACGTCTCACTGACTGTAAGTCTAATACTCTTGTCATCCTCTACAAGAAGAATTTTTGAGTCTTGCAAACTTTTATGATCTTTAATAGCCATTTAAAGTTCCAACAATTTTATTTTATATAATCAAATTTATTTGATGTAATTATTTCATATTTGCTTTACATTGAGACCTTATTTTTTTTTATTTGATCTTATTTCCTTTTTAATTTACCCTTAAACTTTTTTACTTATATTTAGTTTGTCTCTTTACTTTTCCTCACACAAAATTTTAAAGAGACAAACTTATTCAATTTAATTATGGCTTTTTAAATTAATATCCCATCGAAGCGTAATAATAATCGTCATCTTCATCTATATTTGTCACTACCCATTCTGGCGGAAAGTCACCAATTTTTACATATTGATAAAGCTTATCAACATCTGGATCGTAATAAGTATCGTTGAGTTTTGGATCTTTGACTACTTTGCTTGGATGCATAATAAAAATTATTTCTACTCTTTTTTTTATAGATTATTTAGTTTAAAGCAGCTTTAAATCTCATTTAAATATTTTCATTTGATTTATTCCACCCACAATCAATTTAGCAATTAATTCTGAATCTCGATCTATCTACTTTAATAGCTCTACTGCTACAACAAGATTTCCTAATAAACCGTTCAAAATATTTAGTTGTTCTTTACTACCAAATGCTATTAATACTTGACCTGGTTGAAGTATGAAATTACCGCCAGGATTAGTCTCCAACTTTTCATTTTCTTTAATAGCTAATATTTTAGCCCCACTCTTTTTGCCTATTCCAAGTTCAGAAAGAGATCTTTTCTCTGCAGTTTCAAAAAGACTAATATCATTACTTAATTCAAATTCTTCAATTTCACATTCACTTCCTGCTAAAAGATCTAGAAAATCAATGGCTATTGGTCTTAAAGCCATTGATGCCATTGCTCTTCCCGCTGCTATATAAGGGCTTACAACTATACTTGCCCCGGCTAATCTTAATTTACTTGCGGCTTCTTCAGTTCCAGCTCTTGCTATTACTCTTATAGAACTTCTTATCCCTTTAGCGCTTAAAACGACATATAAATTAGCAGCATCATTAGGTAAGGTAACAACCAAACTTTTACATTTTTCTAATCCTGCCAGTTTTAAAGTCTCATCAAGAGTGGCGTCAGCACAAAGAACTTCTAAACCATTTTCTTCAGCAATCTTTTTTCTATCTTCATCGCTCTCTACAACAATAATTGGAATATTTTGTGTTTTTATCTGGTTAGATATTTCCTGACCTACCCTCCCATATCCGCACAAAATTACATGATTTTCCATTTTTCTAAGAAGTCTTTTAAAACGTAATTCGTTTACTCTTTGAAAATAGCCGGATTCGAATAATCTAACAGCTTTTTGAAAGGTAAATTGAATAAAGATCAATCCGCCAACGATTACTAAAACAGTTACGATCCTGCCTTCAGGACTTAAAGGTTGAACTTCTCCAAAACCAATAGTGGTTATTGTGATCAGAACCATCCATAAGCAATCACTCCATTCCCATCCCTCTGTTATTCGATAGCCAATTGCACCTAAAAAAAACAGAAAGAATAAAGAATAAATAAGACCAAACCAAGGCCTTAAATAGTCTTTAATAAAATAGAACTCAAATAATCTAAGCTTCATATCCCTTATTATCGTTAACTATTCAAAAATTTCAAAAAAATTTTCTATTATGTTCCTAAAACTATTTATTTGTTTAAGTGAAATACATATTAAGCAGGATATTAATATTTATTTTCGTAGCTGTATGCATTAAACAAATGATTACTGTCTCAGCTCTTAATTAATTTATTAAAAATTAATTCAAGGTTTTACTTGTACCGATTCAATTAGAAAATCAGAAGCTGCTTTTAACCAATCAGCTACTGTAAGACGAAGATCCGGTTGAGAATACACAAGGGCGACAATAATTCCAACTAAGATTATCTTTACCATGGCAATTCAAATATTCTTATGAATTAAAGCACAACTATTTAGGAAAAAGAACCTTAAATCTATTAAAAACCAGATAAATTAAAATTTCTCTAATTGATTAAACAAGTATTCCACTCTTCTAAGATTTACACCTAAATCAGATTGCCCTAATCTTGCTGCAGATCTTATCTGAATAATTCCTTTAGATCTATCTACATAACTTCTAACATCAAGCTTTAAAATTTCAAGGTCATCAGGGAATCTAAAAATCAAGCTTCTACAAACTCCTCTCCAATAATATCTTCCACTTTCAATTACTTCTGTACGAGGTAACCCTTCTGCAAGAGAAACAAGTTGAATAAACTTTTGATCAACATTTATTAGTTTCTTTTCTACTAAGACACTATTTAAGGGATTAGTTATTGGAGCAAGACCTTGGAGGGAAGAAACCATATTTTTTAAGAACGATGTAGATGTTCTAACCGATTTCATACACAAAGTGAGAGAAAAAAGTAATGAATTTTCCCATAAATTTGATCTCTTTATAAAGATTCCTTATTTTGTGATCAAAATTCTAAAATTTGAGATTTTTTATAGTTTTTTCTGATAAAGATGGTTGCCTCCTTTGTTTACTATTTAGTTTCCTAACCCATAAAAAAACTCTCACAAACAAAAAAATTTCAACAATAATTCCAAGCTTTATAAGACTCATTTTTTATCCTCTTTTTTCTTGTTGGTACCTTCTATGTTTGGCACAAGGATATTTAATAACCATCTTTTAAATAAATTTAAAGATTTCATAGTCTATTTACTTGCCTTTTCTCCACATACTCCTCCCTTTGATGAGATCCTCTACATTTGGCCAAGCTGCTATTAATTCTTTAAGTGCCTTTCTATTAGGAGTATAGAAAACACATGACAATGCACTTATTACATAAAGTATGAACCATAACTTACTTTCTGAATAAGCTAAAAACAAAGAGAAAAGAAAACTTCCAATAAAGAAAAAGAAAAATGACCTATTCAATATTTCTAATGGAGTTCTTTTAAGTCTGTAAAATTTAATCTTTTTACCATCTTCTTCAGTATCTTTCTGAAATTTACTTTCGTACGAATTAATTATTTCTTCTTCTAGAACTTTTTCATACTCTAAATTATAAATTGGATCGCTTTGATCCTTTTTATTAATCATTGGTATCTATACAGTACAAATATGGTAACTAATAAAAGCTATTTTAAAAAGTATCAAATTTTATCTGTTAATTGGAGCTATACGAACAGATCATGGTTTTGAAAATACTTCAAGATTGTCTTATTTATAAAAGATAAATTAGTCAAAATATTCTTTTTAATTTTCCCAAATCTTTCTGTCATTTAAAACAATCACTTCTATAAACTTCATAGCATTAATTAAATTGGGAGGCAATATCTAAATCTATAGTTAAAATAGTTTAGATATTTTAAAAATAATCTATATGCAAAGGTATTTGATTTCCTACGAATTTACAGATGGTGAGGATCAAGAAGAAGGGGCAGAAATGCTAATTAATTGGTACGAATCAGGTGGTCCCAAAAATCGACCTGAAAACTATGAGGTTCATTCTTGGATTTTTATGGTTCAAAATGGGATTGGACATTCTGTAGTTAGTGCAGATTCTCTTGAAACAATTTGGAAGCAATGGCATCCCTGGAGGAGGTTAATGGATATAAGTATTCAGCCGTGTATGGATCTTGATGAGACAGTCGGATTATTCAAAAAACAAAAAATGAATACACGGATAGTTTAAAAGTATTTCTGACTTCCAAATATAAATTTCTTTTTAGTAGCACCTAATACTACATACATATTTCACTGCGTTAAAAAGGGGAAGATTAATTTTCCATGATGAATGATTCTTATCACATTTACTTCAAAGGAGAAATTCTTTTCAAGAATTTAAGTAAAGATGAATTTGAATTTGTTTGGGGAAAACTTTATACATCATATATAAATGCCCTAAATAAAGAGCTAACCTACGAATTAATTAGCGAAAACAATCTTATAGAACCGGCCTTTAACCTTGAGCCATCTTACTAAATCAAGAACTAAATCCTAGATTTATGAATAAAACAAGAAAAGCTGTCTCTTTTTTATTTTGAGGTACTCTTTCTCTTCTTTAGTTATATCCAAAGCAATTTTATTTGCCTCAATTTCGACATTCGAACTGTAAGCTTCAAAGTTCTCATTTTTTTTAAATAGAGCAGCAATACCAATATCTGTTATAAACCAAATAAAATGATCAGTCTCACCAATGGGCTCCTCTTTCAAAGAGTCAATAATCAAATCACTTGTCGAATCCATTTAATTGTTCTTTGAGAGACTTTTAATTGCCTCCATTGCAATACCTTACTGCCTCTGAATTAGTACCACCATCTTCAATAATTTCGGCAACACATTTATTGAAAAGCTTAGACTCTTTTTTTACTGAACAGAAACCAAAAGCAATCACAGCCAACGCTAGAGCAGAGACGACGCTAGAACCAAGTTGTAAAAAACCATAGGCAAACATTATGTTTTTCTTTCCAGAACACTTTTTTGAATCCTTTTTTTCTTCTGACATTTTAGATTTTTAACTAAATCGAATTTATTAGATTAATTTTGGGTTTGAGAAATATTTTCATAGAGAAAACCGAATTAATCAATTTTTTGATCAGCTATGATAAAAATTAAAAATTTCAAGTTTAGATTGATTTTTCTTCACTTTAATTTTTAATTTGTTACATCATAAAAAAAACTTTTTAAATTTTTTATCAACATGAGCTTCTGGTATAGATATTTTTTCTTTTTTAAAAAGTAATGATCCCACAGTTATAACAAGAGATTAAGTTACTTTTTAAACTATATTTTATTTTTTTGATGAAGTATTAATACTTAAAAAGTTTTCCAGAAAAGCTTGTTTTGATAATGCTCCCGAAGAGTTATCCACTTTTTAAGCGTTTTTCAACAGGGTTTTCCACAATGTGTTGATTAAATTTAAAATTCTATGTGCAAAATAAAATATTATCTTCTTTTAAGAAGAAACTATCCACAAATTTTTTTTGGGATCACTATGATCTCAACTGTATTTTAATTTTATTTTAAGTACAAATCCTATGAATTTAAACAAGAAAAAAAAGGATTTAAATCCCGAAATCAAAAAAGAGTTGGGAAAATCCAAGCTTGAAGTTCTTACTAATGAAAATGATTTTTTAGTTAAAAACCTTAAAAAGGCTGGATGATTTACTAGAGCTGGTAAATAATTTTTAAACAATAAATTTTCTAATCTTCCTTTATAAGACAAAATATTTTCTTGAATGATCACCAAAAAAATTTAAGTTTATCAAATATAAATTTTTTATTAAATATACAAGTTATTACTCTTGTTACTAAACATAAAAAATAAATCCTAGTTATATTATTTCAATCTCAATGTGAGATCAGATTAGAAATATAAACGGGAAATCCAAAGTTTTTTAAATTATTTAATCATTAAATTTTCTGTATTCGCATATTAATTTCTATAAAAAATGAATATCCAAGAACTTAAAGTCAACTACAAAAAGCTTTTAAAAAAAGCTTCCAAGGCAAACTGTCGAAAAGAAACTGTTTCTTACTTAAATCGTGCCGCTAGAATTAAATCAAAAATCTATTCAAACACTAAAGTAAATTGCTTTAGATGTAATGGAGCAGGTTTTCTAAGAATTTCATTAGATGAGACTAAAACATGTCTATCTTGTTATGGGAAGGGTTTTTTGATAAAAGAAATTCATCAGGTCTAAAAAATTTGTTTGTTCATGAAAGATCTCATTCAAGCTCACAAAAAATTAATTAAAGCAGTAAAAGAACAAATGGGATTTTCTGATTATGGAATGTACTGGTTGGCTTTCCTGGAAGGGGGTTTGACTATATGGTTGCTAGAAAGAATATTTTTCCACTGGTTAAAGTTTTAATTTTTATTTTGCCAAAAAATTCTAAAATTATTAAATAAATAAATTTATCGAAAACAATTAAAAAGTTGTAGCATAGTAAAAAACCAATATGCAATTACTGGGATTAATTCTTCTTTTAGCTAGTAGCTGGTACCTATGGAAATTAACATCAAACTTTCTTGATGAACCGACAAAAAAAGAGCTGACTAATAGTTTTAACAACCTCAAGAATAAATTCTCTGAGGGGAAACAAAATTTCTCTAAAGCAAAAATAAGCGAAGCTTGGGAAAAATACAAAGAAGAAGGCGGTGCCTTATCTAATAAAGAAAAAAGCTAGTGGACTTTTTTATTATTACAAGTTTCACTAAAGATATTTCTAGAATTGATCTAATTGGTATTTTGATTGGTCATTTAATTTTTGGTGTTGCATTGACAAAGCTTTTAGATTGGACTTGGTTAAAGAACCTTATGAGTGAAGAAGATAAAACAAGGATGCTTAGAAGTTATACATGGAAAGACTTATTAGTAGATGGAGCCATTGTGACGGTTGTTCTAGGAATAATCTTTTTGATAATTAGCATTTTTCTATAAATGAACGTAACTTACTTCCTTCTAGTTTTTTTAATGATATCAATTGTAATTTTCACTCAAATAATCAATTCCTCCGATAAATCAAAATAAATGACAGAGGTAACTAGCAATTCCTCAACTGGGTGGTACTTAATAGCTTTGGTAAGCACTTTATCTTTTTTAGCCCTAATTTACTTCGGCCAAAAAAGATAGAGTAAATTTTGAAAGACTATTTAAATTCAAAAAAAAAAAAGCCCTGCAACAACTTAAGGTGCAGAGCTTTTGATTATTAAGTGGGTTAATTTATATAAATCTATTGATGATGAAACCTTTTTCCTTAATTAAAGAAAAAGAGACCGATGAATGTGCTGAAGATACTGAATTCACGGTCCCTTTGATAACCGCAATTTTCGGTAGATACGACAATGAATCACCTCCTTTAATAATGTTTTTTTAAAGATAACTAAAAAATTTAACAAGGAAAGTAATTTGTTAAAAATTTAAAAGTTTTTTAACAAATTAACAATATAAATCTTTTTAATACAACGGTAAAAATATTACCAGGGCAAAACTTCTCCGTTTGCATGCCAAAAAGTACCCGAGTTATTTTTATTTAAAGAATCAATACGTTTTAAAAGGCCATTTGCTGATTCTTCAGGACTAATTCCATTTCTTGTAAAGCCAGTCATTCTTGTACTCACTAACCCAGGATGCAAAATAGCTACATTAATATCTTCTCTAGATAGATCTATAGAAAGAGATTTTGCTGCCATGGACAAAGCGACTTTAGACATTCTGTAACCATAAGAACTTCCAGATGTATTATCTTCAATAGATCCCATCCTACTTGTAATAAAAACAACTTTAGAAGATCTTTTTAAAAAATGTTTAAGTGATTTAGTCATACATATTGGGCTCAATGCATTGACTTCAAATTGCCGCAAAATACTTTTTTTATCTAAGTTTTCGAAAGAATTAAATTCATAAATTCCTGCATTAAGAATTAAGCAATCTAAATTAACTCCAGATAGTTTTTCACACAAATTTGTTATCGACTCATCAGAAGAAATTTCTATATTCTCTTCAATTCTCACTCCTAAATCTCTAAGTTCTTTTGAAGCTTTCCTACACGTTGCGATTACATTATCTCCTCTCTTATGAATTTGCCTACATAGTTCTAATCCAATACCCCTATTTGATCCTGTAATTAGAAAAGTCGACATTTCTAAACTTAAAAAAAAAATTAATCTAAATCCAAATATAAATGAAAACGAACTAGAAAAAGGAAAAATATACAAAATTCCTTATTAGATATTTTTAAGGTTATGATAAGTTATGAAACTTAAAAGAATTTATAAAAGAAAGCAAAGATATTTTTATCATCAAAATTTAATGTATGGAAATTTTCAATCAAGAATTTATACAAGAGATTATTAGGTTAACGTGGAGAAATCCTGCTTTCATGGCTATAGCTATTGCGTTAGTTTGGCTTATCCCACAATTATTTATCAGAAAAATAATGGCAAAAAAATATGAAAGAAGAAAAATAGAAATTCAGAAAAATAAAATTCAGAAGCTTTACCCAACTAATACTCCTAAATAAGATTTTTATTTATAAGATGATCTAATGAATCAAAAAATACTTTTTGCATCTAAGTAAAATATGACCTACAAAATAATTAGAATTGATGGGAAAGATGACGAATTAACAGTTCAAAGTTTTGATAAATATTCAGATGCGTACGATTTGTTAGAGGAGCTATATGGAGATTTATGTTGTTCAGATGCTGATTATGGAGACATAACCTATTACGATATTGTAGAAAATAATTTAAAAAATATTAATGGATAATAAAAAATGGGCTCCCTCCCAAGAAGAAAATTTAGGGGTAATAACGAGTGTATATGAATTCATTAAAGAAGAACTTTCAGAACTTCAAAAAGAAACTGGATGTCCCGATTCATTTATTTATGATTTTATTGGCAAAATTCAGAATGAATGGCATCCTGAATCTTGCCGCTCCATAGTCAGAAATAAAAAAAGGAAAAATTAGAAAATATTAAATCTTCAACTCAAATTTATAAAATTTTTCTAATATAGTTTGAATTTAAAAAATTAAATCATGATTATTAGAATACTAGGTATCGTACTTATCCTTGGTACGATTGCATATTATGGTTTAGTTTTAACTGGGCAAAGCAATCTTTAGTTTTTCAACTCTTAAAATTTCTCATGAAATGGCCTCCTACTCTTTGTTGGACAGCACCAAAAACTATTTATGGTAATAGGCATTTTCAAGTTAAAGCTTATGGTGGTAAAAATGAAGATAGATGGGTTGATATTTTTCCTACCAAAAATAAAAAAGATATTAAAAGGATCCTATGGACAAAACTAAAATCAGAATGGACTTCTGGATGGTTAAGGCTCCCAAAAGATAAAGATTAAAATTTGTCTATGTAAACAAATATTATTAACCAGAAAATTGTAAAAAATAATACCTAATGCAAAAAAAATAACTTCTAAAATTTTTAAAATGCTTTTTAATATGAAGCCAGAACCGAAGAAAAAACTCCCCAATAAAAAAGTTATAAGTTCAGCAAAATTTGAGGCTAAAGAACAATTCACAAAATCTGCATTAGAAAATTTAAAAACACAAAATGAAAGGCTTGTTAATTCACTAAAAAAATCTGGGGAAATTAAAGAATCAAAAAGAAAATAGACTTACGGTATTAAAAAATTTTTATTATAATATAAATTTTATATTGAGAAATGATTGAAAAAATCTCTATAGCAAATTCTCATTTACCTCAACTTATAGGGTTCGTACTCATGTCGATTGGTTATACATTAGGTAATAAATTTTTCCTTCCTGAAATCAAACAAAAGTAATAATTTCTAGTCATTGAATATAATTTTAATAAATTATTTTAGATGTATATTCCTAGTAAAATTTAATACATTATCTGATTTGACGAAACAAATATTAAAGCTTTCTACAATTCAATCAAGAAAAGTCATAGGATATAATTAACACATAAATGTAACACTTTAATCTTTAAAAGTGTTAAATCCAAAGAAAAAGTAAGAATTCATACTAAATTTTTTTAAATATGTTACATTTATTAATAATTTAAGTTAAGGTTTCCTCTGTCAATAAAGCAGAAATAAGGAAATGTTTAATACATACAAATGTCATTTACTCTTTGGCTTACTAATTTATCACACATGAAATATAAACATGGACGCTCTTACTAGTTTTATAGTTGTTATCATCGCAATTACTATACAATTCTCTTTATACGCCATCAAAAGGTTGCAGGAACCTTTAGAACCAAATTATTTGATAGATAAAAATTCGAAAAAAATAAAAAACTACATGGGTAAATTTTGGAAAAATGCCGAAATAACAAATGGGAGATTAGCTATGATTGGTTTTTTAGCTTTGACAATAAACTACGGTTTTTTTGGGTGGATAATACCTGGTTTTATTTAAAATATAAACATATTAAAGTTTTAAAGAAGATAAATCTCTCGTTCAAAACAAACTCTCCTTTTAAAAAAAAAAATTTTATTATAATTAAAAAAGCAATTGAGTAATTCTGATTTTGATAAAAATGGATTAGACAGCTATGGAATACATTGGCTTCAGTATGCTGCTTTTGCTGTCACTGGTTTTGCTATATTTACAACCTGGGCATTTTTTTATGATGAAAGATTCCACAACTTTGTAATGAATATTTTTAGGGTTATTAACTGCAGCGGGTTCAACTGTAATGGAGCATTTTAAAATTCTATGGCTAATCCAGATCAAAAAACAATATTAATTGATAACGCTTATGAGGAAATTAAAAACATTTGTATAAATCTTCAAAAAGATACTGATGCTTCGAATTTGGAAGTTAAAAGCTTACTAAAACTTATTATGGATGAATGGGCAGAAAAGGAGGAGCAAAAAACTGGTTTTGGATTCAGGTAAATTTAATTACTTTCTACAAGAGTCATCGACATCAAATGATTTTAATATGAACAGATTTTTTATTTTAAAAATTTAATATTTAAAATTTCACATTTTTTAGAAAGAAATTAAAAAGGAATGAATCTCAAAAAGAAGATTCATTCCAGATTTAGCATTAGTTTTATCTAGATTTAAATTTTATAATCTAACTCCTCTGGTGGACTGTCAATCATTAGATCCCTCCTATTCAACAAGTTAAACTTAAGTCTTACCTATAAAGAAAGTAAATCAGTAAAAATGCTGATTTATTTTTTTCTAAAATGTTTGAATTAAAGTAGCCAATTCTGGTGCATCTAATAAAAGTGCAAAAAATGTAAGCACAACTAATAGAAATATTGAAAAGTAAAATTGAATCATAATTCTCAAATTACTTAAAAAGATTTTTTTAAGTTGTATAAAATAATGCTTTGTTTAAATAATTAAATATCTGTACCTAGAAAAGGTTAATTGGATAATAATTAAGATCCTTCAGGAGAAAATATAGTCATATTTTTTTGCCAATATTCACAACCTTTAAGTAAATGATCACCCTCTGGTATACGTTTTTCGTATCTTGGACATATCAAGACAGTAGCAAAAGTTTCTGTAGTGCTGTAGCGAAAGTGATTGCAAGCAATACAAATCTTTGTACGTTTTCGTTATAGGATAGATTCTATTAGATATTCCCATTTTGCAAGATTTACCTTAAACATGATTAGTGGAATTTACTAGTAACAATTTGCCAACCTCCTGAAACTAATTCATCCCATGTTTCGCAAGCACACTCAATAGAATGTAGTCTTGAATTTTTAAGTTGGTCTGGTTCACCTAATTCATTTGCATAGAAAAGGTGAGTATAAACTTTTACATTATTAGATAGAGATTTCTTATAACTCTCAAAAAGAATTAATAAACCACTTTTTTTGTTAAACAACCAGCCAGTTGGGGTGTCAATAAAGCTGCCACTATAAAAATTAGTCCGAACATTAGTTACTCCTGATGTCATTAAGACAATACAGCTGTACTATTAATATAAATGTACTACTCCTGGACGTCAAGTATTCATCCAAAAAATTATTTAAATACGAAAATTACTTCCCAAAATAATCTGCCGTAAACTTCTTATTTGGTAATAGTGTATACAAGTAACACCTTGAAAAGGAAAATAACATAAAAGAGTATATTCGGAAAAACGCAATGTATCGAAATCCCTTCTATTTAGGATGGAATAAAGGTTGGTCTTTTTTATTTTTTTTAGAGGGTGGCATTGCAAAAATTGAAGCAAAAGGTTTTGGTATATCAATTACAACAAAAGTTGAGAAAGGAGAATCACCCCTAGAATCTGCGGATAGATTAGTCTCGAAAGAGCAAAGGATTAGAAAATCAAGATATTATTCTTGGCTTAAATCTATTAATGAAAAAACAATAAATTAAGCAATCCTTCAATTACTAAAGTAATTTGTTGCAGTCAATTTAAAATAGAAATTAATTATTTATTTTTCGTGTCCAATAAATTTTATGAATGGTGGAAAAACCATAGAAAAGTTGTAACCTATGGAGTTTTTATCATCTTGTTTGGTTTTTATTTATCTCCTGTTGTAAAAGAAGCAAAATACAAAAACTTATGTATTAAGTACTCTACTAAAGGAGCTTTAACTAAATTTAATAAGGACGATATAGGAGAAACTTTACGAGAGGAAACAGGTTTGAACGTTGATGAATTAGCAAAGATTGAAGGTTATAAGAATTGTATTAATTAAAAAGTTCGCAAAAATTACGCTGAGTTTTTAAATGATTAAAGGCATGTTTAAACTTATTTTAATAATTTTATTATTTGGATTTATATCAATAAGTCCAAAAACAAGATATTTGGTTGGCAAAACTCTAAAAGAAATTTCTTCATTTCTTTTATGGACTGTTAAATATGAAGATAAAGAAAAATGGATCATAGATAAACCAAGTTGGATACCTAGTCAAAAACTTAAGCCATCGTATTAAATGAAAACTTATTTAGAAGAACGAATTGAATGGTATGACGATAACTACAGAAATGGTAATGCTTTAATTTCTGATAAGCAGTTCGACCAACTTGAAAAAAATTTATTAAGAACAAACCCTAATTGTGATTACTTCCAAAAAAAAAATAAACTAGTTTTACCTTCATTAGAAAAGGATTCAATAGATGAATTTTTGAAAGGTTTATTAGAAGATACCAGATTATTAATTGAACCGAAAATTGATGGTTGTGCTGTTGCTTTGCAATATAGGAATGGAACCTTGGAGAAAGCAATTTCAAGAAAAGGGACAGACGTTACTAGTAAACTTATTAAAGTCCCAGACATTCCCAATAATCTCCCTTTACGAGGAGTTCTTCAAGTCAGAGGTGAATTATACACACCCAACCGAAGTCCAAATATCTCCCAGAAAATAGCTTCTGGATTTCTAAGAGCTAAAGAAGGATTTTCTGAAAGTCTTAGCTTCTGCGCATTTCAAATACTTAATTCAACACTCAACCAATATGAGTCCAAAAAGAGTCTTTCAAAGCTTGGCTTCATGATCCCTCAGGATATTTCATGCAACTTTACGAGCCAAGTTCAAGTATTTAGAAAACAATGGCTAAAAGGGAAGCTTTTTAGTAAATATCCAACAGATGGAATAGTAGTAAAAATTAATTCTAGAAAATTACAATTGATTAGAGAAAAATCAAATTCAGATTATCCTTATTGGCAAGTAGCAATAAAACGTTGATGGAATTATTACACCAGATTTTTCCTACTTGGCATATTTACTTGGATATGTTTTTGGTTGGCTTTGCAACTTACGGTTTTCTGAGAATTAAGAAAAAAATAAAAACTAAATAAATAATGATATTAATAAGAAATTAAAATTCAGCAGAAAAAGACTTTAGGATTAATAAAAAAATTGTTTAGGATTAAATTTAAAATCAAATCTTTTTCTTAATTTGAAAACTGCCAAATATCGGAAAATCCATTATTAGAATTCTTAAATCATCCGTAATCCTTAAGCATGGATTTTAGTTGTTCTTTATCTAATTGTTCAAGATAATTTCTCATTGCCAACCAAGACCTTCTGCTTTCTAACTTCCCACTTTGTTTAAATAAAATTGCGGAAACTTGATCTATCAATTCTTTATGATTCATATTCATATTCTTCATCAAGTTCAATAACAACACCATTAAAAAATTCTGCTAATAATTTTGAGGGGTCTTGGACAGATACCTTTCTATCTACTCTTGAAAGTTTTTTTTTGATTGGATTTAAGTTAGTCATGATGATTCAGGTAATTCAAGTTCTTCAAAAGTCCATCCTTCTAATTGAAGGTCATGCCATTTATCCCAGGCATTATCCAAATACATTTGAGTTGATGATTTAATTGCCATTGGCTCACCAAGATCATTTGCATAGTATGTATGAGCAAAAATTCTCATACTATTTCGTGGAGATTTTTTATTCCTTGTAAATAAAATTAATCTGCTTCGGTCTGGATTAAGCAACCAACCACTTGGGGACTCATTACGATAACCGTAAGAAAAATTAGTCCAAACATTAGCTCCTCCTAAAGTCATTACTTAGTAATACATGCGTACTATTAATATAACTACATTAGAAATGGATCGTCAAGTAATTTAGTAAACACAATATTTACACTCCTTTCTATTATCAAATCAAGAAGGTTGGAATAATTCGCCAATCGATCCCAAGGATCAATAATAGTCCAATGTACTTGATGCACATATTCATAAAATAGAAATACCCATTAGATAACTGTTACGAGATCAAAGTCTTTTGCTACTCAAATAGGAAATAGATTTTTAAAAAGGTTGACAATCGATATAAAATGAAGTGCATTTAGTTACTTTTTATTGGCTAAATTAAATTTCTTCGAGTCATTGTCTAAACCAGCTTTAAAAGGGCTGACCATTGCAGCAAGCACAGTTGCGGTTGTAGAACTTTTGAAGCAGGATTACTCAGTTGGAATTAGTGCTTCTTTGTCTTGGTTATTGCTTTTGATTGTTTCAAACAGACTATATAAATGAAAACCTTTTGCTTTCTTTATGCGGCTTTCTTATGTTTATTTTTTACAACTATTAAAACCAATGCTAAAAATCATGTTTTAGAGGATAAATACGTATATATCTTTGATGAGTTAAGACCATTAATTAACCTTCTGAAAACGAAAGGATTTAAGATAAAGTTTGAAATTCCACCTAAAAAAGGTGTTTATGGATTATTTCAGAATAAAAGCAAAACTTTGTGGATTTCTCCTATTACATTTGAGTTAGGTATCGGTCGGCAGACTATTCTTCATGAAGCTACTCATGCAGCTCAAAGCTGTCCTAATAAAGAACTAACTCCAATCGGGTACGAATTTTCTCTAAGTCCATTTATAAAAAATGAAATTCAAGCACATCTTATTAGAAACTATGATATTAATCACTACATTCTTGAAAAGGAAGCATTTTCTCTTCAAGGGAATAAGAATGGAGTGAATCTTTTATTAAAAGCAATAAATGAAAGATGTAATGATCTATAAGAATTAATATTTAATTAGTTTTATTTTTTTTATACAATCTTTTCTTTTATTAGGTATATGAGAATAAGACTTACTATTGAAAGCTTTATTAATTTTCCACTTTACATTTAAATGCGAATTTATATTTTTGATAGAACCTGCAACATATCAATTATCTTTGTCATCTTGTAAAGGTATTAACTCAATTATCTAATTTGAGGAATTAAAAAAAGTTGGTTCTAATGATGGTATGCCAATATTTGCTAAGGTTACAACTTACAGCGAAGAAAATTCTTTAAGATTATATAGTTTTCTCGAGAGTATAAATATTCCTTATTTTCTTAAAGTAATATTTGAAGATTCATTTTATGAATTACATTCCTTTAAATTGTGTGAAATAAAATAATTTAAACTATGTTTTCTATGGTCAAATGAATTAACAAATCATCAAAATCGTTATCTCCACCACCCATTGAATCCTCTACACCTAACACATTATCTCCAAACACTTTAAAGTGACTCATATTTGATCCATGATTTGAATTGTTGACTGTATCGAAAGCAAAGTAGGTTCTCTCTATTCCCCCTTCGCCTATAACTGTCGCATAAGGTGCTATTAATGAAAAATCATTAATATCAATATCGAAGAATGCATCCACATCATCATCAACATAAAAAGTAGATTCTGAATGGGTTGGGCCAAAGCTTACTTTATTCAAATCATTTAATGCTGCATCATGATAAGCATCACTGGAAGTACTAATAATTGAACCAGTAACAGGATCTAAAACGGTACCCTCTGCATCAAGAATTTTATAGAAACCTAATGTAGTATCATAATTTGCCTCTCTTGATACCTCTAATCTTGCTGTAATTTGGAAGTTTTCTAGATTTCTAAAATCAAAAATTGGTGCCCTTGATTGTTCTTTGCATATAAATTGCTCAATTCCAAAGGCAGCATCAGTTGGTGTTAAATCAATTACCAAATTATCTGTAGAAATTAATTTTGCTGTTTCATTTGATATTGCATTAGAGGAAAGAAGTGATAGTTTATTATCTTCAAGCGAAGTTAATTCATTTGTTGAACCATCAGTGATTTTATATAAAATAAGTGATTGATCATTTCCAATTACAATTTCTCTCTTAAATAGCGCAGAAGGATCGCTTCCATAATTTACATCAGTATTTTCTAGTGTATGGTAGAGGACTCTATACCTATCCATAAATTGCTCATAAGTTAATTCATAGAAGTTTTCACCAGGATTTAATGCGATATAACCAATCTCATCGGATGTACTAGTTAATGTATTTTGGTCGAGTATTGCGATTAAATTAGAATTGGCAGTTACAGAACTATTATCAGAATCGGTATATTTTAGTATGGTAGAACTGATTTCCCCTTCAAATTTAGTATCAAGAATTGAATAACCAGACGTTGAGTTTTCATCAATGAAACTATTTATTACATCATCATTATCTCCAGTACCACCATCATTAGTAATAAATTTTAAGGTATCAGCAATACCATCATTATCATGGAGATCATAAAATAAAGCTCCATATCCAGTAATAGGGTCATAACTATTATCTATTACATTTTCGTTTTCATCAATACTTAAAAAACTAAGTTTTAAATTATCAATTTGTTCATTGTTATTAGATTCCAAATTAAAATCACTTCCAACCAAATCTAAACCAACAAGGGTAGATATAAATTCGTTAGTGGTCTCTACTTCATAAGCAATAGACTTATCGTTAATAGTTATTCCTAAATCTTTTGCACTATCAGCAGCAGTTTCGGAAACTGTTTTGAGAATAAGAGAGGTATTATCTTTAATCTTTCCTCCTTCAATAGAAATTTCAAAATTCTCATTTTCAATTACAACTGGAATATCAACTACGACATTGGGTAAATCCTCATCTGTTATGTCAAAATCATCTGAAGATATTTCACTAATAATTGATGGTGTATCCTCCCTATCTAAAACAGAAATTATTAAATCAGAGGAAACAGTATTATTATCATCATCTTTAGCATTTATTGTAAGGGTATAGGCATTACTATCATCATTTTCTCCTCCTGCTGGAAATTCATAGTCAGGACTATTTACAAATGAAAGTGCACCATTATTAGAAATCTCAAAAAGGTTTGAATCAATTCCTGAAAGTGACCAATTAACATCTTTATTTGAACTAAATGAATTTACGAACTTACTATTTTCATAAATAGTTACCAGTGTGTCATCAGGGCCAATAATTGTAGGTAGGTTTAATTCTGGATCTGGTATTTGAATGGAAAGAGTATGTTCAATTGATGAAAGAACATTATTTTCAGAATCAGAGGAAGTAATAGTTATAAGATTATCTCCCTCTAAGAGATTGACAGAAGGTATTATTGAAAAATATCCGTTATTGTCAGTCTTTGATGTTCCGACTATTGTTTCATTATAAATTAGTTTAATTATTGTTCCTGCAACAGCAGTTCCAACAATTGAAGGTGTTGATTCTTCATAGGATAATCCTGAATGCAAAACAATTGAAGGTGAAACAGATATTTGAATAACTTGATCTAAAGTGTGACCATCGTCATCAGTAATGGTTACTGTAAAGCTGTCATTACCATTAAAAGCTTGGTTAGGTGTGTATTTCCAAGAACCACCGGAAGTAATTTCAGCTGTTCCATTTGTTGCGCCTGTGGTTATAGAAAATGGAAGATTATTTGTTAATCCATCTACCAGGTCAGTTGCAATTAATCTTCCAGAAATAATTCCATCAGTATCCTTACCACTGCCAGAAATATCACCAGTTAGCACTAACGGATCATCAGTAGGATTAATTGTTAGGTTAATTTCCTGATTTTCTGTATGACTATCGTCATCAGTGATAGTTACCGTAAATGTATCTGTTCCATTGAAGTTCGCATCGGGTATAAAACTCCAGTTTCCATCCGCATCAATAGTTGCAGTTCCATTGGTTCCATCTGTTGTTACATCATATGGATCATCGTTAGTTAAACCTTCTATGTCAAAAGCAGTAATTTTGCCTGTGATTGCCCCTTCATCTTCATTCCCACTGCCCGTAATTCCAGCTGTAATCACTGTTACATCATCAACTTCATTAACTGTGATTGTTATATCTTGTGTCTGAGTATTATCATCATCATCAGTTATAGTTACCGTAAAAATATCGGTACCATATTGATGTAGATAAGGTTCGTAAACCCAATTACCTAAAGAATCAATCGTCGCAGCTCCGCTATGGCTATTAGTAGTTATTTCATAAGGAGAATTATTAGTTATCCCATCAAGATCAGTTGCTGTTATTTGACCTTTAATTAGACCGCCATCTTCATCACCACTTCCTGAAGTATTACCAGTCACAACTGTTGGATTATTTACGGCACTAACAGTGATATTTATATCTTGAGTTTTAGTATTGCCATCATCATCGGTGATAGTCACCGTAAATGAATCTGTTCCGTTGAAATCTGCATCCGGGGTATAAGTCCAGTTACCATCTCCATCGATAGTTGCTGTTCCATTAGCTCCATCTGATGTCACAGCATAGGGAGTATCGTTAGTTAAACCATCGACCTCAGTTACTTCTATCTTTCCTGTAATAGGACCCCCGTCTTCATCTCCACTTCCTGAGGTCCCACCAGTTATAACTGTGGGATCATCCATTGGATTAACAGTAACTGTTATATCTTG